>NZ_ATVS01000001.1 GCF_000420845.1 Butyrivibrio sp. AE3009
CTGCTCCTGTTCCTGTGCCTGCTCCGGCTCCCGTACCTGCTCCTGCTCCTGCTCCTGTACCTGCTCCGGCTCCCGTGCCTGCGCCTGTTCCGGCTCCGGTACCTGCTCCGGTTCCCGTGCCCGCGCCTGTTCCGGCTCCTGTACCTGCTCCGGCTCCTGTACCGGCTCCTGTGCCTGCTCCGGTTCCCGTGCCCGCGCCTGTTCCTGTTCCTGTACCTGCTCCGGTACCTGCTCCGGTTCCTGCTCCTGCTCCTGCTCCTGTACCTGCTCCTGTTCCGGTGCCCGCGCCTGTTCCTGTTCCTGTACCTGCTCCTGTTCCGGCTCCTGTACCTGCTCCGGTACCTGCTCCGGTTCCCGTGCCCGCGCCTGTTCCGGCTCCGGTACCTGCTCCGGTTCCCGTGCCTGCTCCTGTGCCTGTTCCGGCTCCTGTACCTGCTCCGGTTCCCGTGCCCGCGCCTGTTCCGGCTCCTGTACCTGCTCCGGCTCCCGTGCCTGCTCCTGTGCCTGTTCCGGCTCCTGTACCTGCTCCGGTTCCCGTGCCTGCTCCTGTGCCTGTTCCTGCTCCTGCACCGGCTCCGGCTCCGGTTCCTGCTCCTGCACCCGCTCCTGCTCCGGTTCTGCTTCCCTTTCCTGATCCGCTTCCACCTGTTATTCCGGCTTCTTCCTTGGCTTCGTTAAGCGCGCCGGTTATACTGTTTAAACTGTCCTTCGAAGCACCGCTGGCAGCCGCCTTGCTGGCCAAAGCCTCCAGCTGGTCCACAGCTCCGATTCCTGCCAGAGACTCCGCAACTCCCGTAAGATCGGCATCTGCATTGTCAGCAAGCATATCCATTGCTTTATCCAGCAGATTATCTGCCAAAGTTCCCAGGTCTCCGCCCTGATCCTGAATATCCTTGTCTACAGCTGCTATCTTGGCATCTAATGCCTTGGCGCCGGCCAGATCGTTCTTATCAAGGGCGCTGTCTCGTTTTTCTATCAGCTCCTCTTTCTTGTCCTTAAGCTTGTCCACATCGGATTTAAGGCTTTCGTCGGAGGACTTAACATTCGCAGCCTCCTCCTTGAGCCAGGCAATATGTGCCTCCACGGAGGAATGGGCATAGGGGCTGAAATCATCCTTTCTTATTCCGCCTACAATGCCTTCCGTCCAGGTAATTCTCTCATTTATAAAGCTCAGAGCATTGGGGGCCGTTTCCCTTTGCTTGAGGGCATCTATAAGATATTGAAGCATGGATCTGTCGCTCTCAAGTGCTGCCTTCTGATCGTCAAGGGAGCTTTTCTTGGCTCCTTCCGACATAAGCGAAGCATACTCGGAATTAACTCCCGCTGAGGAATTGGTCTGATATCTTGTAGAAGCCAGACCTATCAGTGTATTTTTCAGCAGTGAAAGCTCGCCATCCTTATCATCGACAATATTGTCTCTTATGCTTCTGGCATTCTTTAAAAGAGTGATGGGGCCTCCAATGGTAGCACCACTGGTCTGTTCGATTACCTGATTGCTGTAATCATAGATAACGTGATTAATGACATCATCGGAATCAACCAGTGCTTTGCCCTTATTGGCGGTGTAACTGTCTGAGCAGTTGCTGATTGCTGTCCCTATGGCATCCACCAGATTTGAATCCACGGCAAAGGGAAACTCAGACTCCTCATTTTCATCGTCACTCTTTTCTCGCCTCTTGGCTCTTTCCTTCTCATCCTCCTGAAGAACTGTCCACCAGCCCGGTGAAATTCCGGGTATACCAAGCCTTGCAAACCATGAACTCTGGAAGTCACTTATATTAAAAGTAGACAGATCCTGCCTTAAGGAATCCTCCAGCTTGACAACGTATGAAGGCTGGGAACTTCTATTTGGCTCACTATAGGAATTCTTGAAGCTTCCGTATGGAGTGTAGTAACTGCCTGTCGATAAGGTATACAGTGTTGCCAGAAGGTTATCGTCTATCTCAGACAGCCTCTCGAATACAATGGCACGTCTTGTGGCATCAACCTTCTCCATAAGTTCATATATGATTGCTGCCTCATCATCATTTCCCGCAGCCTTCATTGCTATATAGCTGTCATTAAGCTTGGCGAGCTGCTGATCGCACTTGTCAGTGGCAGCATCCCGTAAATTCAAGGTAAAGAAGGTACTAAGAAGCTGATAATAATATACGTCACTTCTGAGATTCCCTGTTTCCTTGGAATTTCTGTTTTTCAAAAAGTCTGCCTGGGATATATTCTGCTTGGATTCGGAATAGGTATACTGAGTCCAGATAGGTTCAAGCTCTGCCAGCTTGGACAGATCATAAGGGTCGGGTATATCAAAGGGATTGATAGCTGTTCGGGATTTGGCATCCTTCATGATTCCGTCAGATCCCACGTAGTAAGTTACATACAGAGGATTGATGGTCTCTATGTTAACCGGCCGTCCCTGGTTTGAAATTCCCCTTACACCATTCTCGATATCACCTATGTCAAACCACTGTCCGTCAGATAGCTCGGATTTGTAATAAATCTCATTCTGGCTGGACTCCGACGCAGACTTCTGGGCCTTCTCATAGAGCTGATCATTGAGCGCGTCCTTATGAATAATGTAGGTTCCGATAAACAGCACAGAGTTTTCAATAGTGTTCCCGGAGCTATAGGTCTGATAAGTAACTGCAGTGGATTGGTCAAAAATTGCAAGTGAAGTAACCCTCTGTCCGAAGACTGCCACGATCATGGAGCCCACTAAAACAGCTGTCAGTAAAATGGCTATTAACTTTTTTAGCATTCTGCCAAATTTCATGCTTTACTTATTCCTCTCTTCTGACAATTCCATTGGCATCGTCAAGTCTTCCTCTGACAATGAGATTGCCATCTTCTCCGTAGAACTCAACTTTGAGCTCCGACAAGGACTGTGTTAGAACCGAAATGTACTTAAGTGGCTTGTCGATGTCTATCTGTACATCACCGCCAAGGGGCTTGCCGTCCTGCGTAAGTACCTTAAACTTCCTGATTTTCTCGTTTTTCATCTCAAATTTAAGTTCAACGATGCCGGTAGTTTCATTGGCATCCACGGTAAAGGTTCCGAGTTCCGGAATCTCTTCCTTCTTCACAACAAAGCCCTTGGTTATTTCAAGTCGCCCTGACTCTTCCGAAGGATCTATCTTGCAGTCATCCACAAACTTTCCGTTATCAAGAAGTCTTATCTTGGCTTCATCAACTCCGTCTGCGGTGATCATAAGATGTCTGAGTTTCTTATCAACGGGAGTTCTTCCTCCCACCTGAATGTTGTCCACCCAGAGTTCATAATGTGTAATGGATATTTCAAAGTCATCGGGAATCCTTAAGGACAGCTCGAATTCCTGTTCCTGAATAATTGGCCTTAAGGTGTAATAAGCGCCTTCAGACACTTCTTTTTCAACATAGCTCTCGCCCACAACTGCAGTCTGAAGGTCTTCATCCGTGCCCTTCATAAGGGCGCTTATCCCTCCGCAGGTAAGCCTGTCAAAGGAATAAAGTGTTGTGGCATACAGCTTCATGGCATCCAGCATGCTGTTTTGCATCTCTTCGTAGCTGTCAAGCTGAGACTGGTATTCCTCAAAAGTCAGCTGCCCCACCCGGTTCAGGTACTCAGCCTTTTTAAGGTCCTTGGAGGCATTGTCAACATCCTTTACGTATTGCTTGTATGCATTCTTGACGGATACATAGTTGTTATAGGTATCCGTAACAAGCTGATCCAGCTCATCCTTGGCTGCTTTCTTATCATTGCAGGCACTGTTGTAATCAAGGACGTTCTGGTACAGAGCATAGGGATCGTCATCGATGTATCTTGTGCCGTCCATGTTTCCCTTGAACCAGAGTCTGGGAATCTTAATAAATAGAAAGATTCTTTTCTTGCCCCCCCAGTAGCTGTCTATCTTTACCAAAAACTGTTTATATGAAGCTTTAAAAGCCTTTTTGTTAACTGCCTGTCCATTAAGTGCTGCCTGTACATAGCTTGAGATCATGAAATAATCTCCGCCGTATTTATTTCTCATAAGCCCGGCATTTGTATTAAGTTCTGCCCTGGCAGTAACTTCTTCTATACAGGCCTCATAGTAGCCCTCATCTCTATCCTCGGTGTACTTGATAATAGCGGGAAGCTGACTTCGTTCAATATCCGCATCCACAAAGGGCTTCTCAAAATCATAACCGGTGGTGACATCTACCCCTATCATCTTTGAAAGCTTCGTAAGATTTGAGGACAAGGTTGTTCTCTGGGATGAAATCTTGCTGGTAAGGGATTCGATGTTCTTTTCAATCTTTTCAACATCACTTTTGTTGGCCTGTCCCAGCTTTAACTTGGCCTGATTTTTCTTAAGCCCTGTCTGCGCCGTTTCAAGTCTTTTTTCATTGAAGGCGATGTTCTCCTGAAGGGCTACAATATCTACAAAAAGGTTGTTGACCTTTTCCGATACCTCAAAGTTTTTATCCTGAAGATCGTGCTGAGCCACTCTTATGTCATACTGCAGCTGCACCGGCTTGTATTGGAACTCAGAAGCCTGGGCAAAATTCGGTGTCTCGGGAAAGTGAAAGCTAAGAAGTGGTGACCATCTGAACTGCCTCATGCTCTGTTCCTTGATCTTCAGGGATTTAACAGCACTTTCATAGGCAGCCAGCTTGGATTCCACCTTCATCTCCGCATTTTCCACTGAGTCTGAATTTAGAATTGCCATCTTCCTTGCAGTATTAAGAGTCATCTTCTTTTTGGCCGCTTTAGCCTCAACTGCAGGCGAAAAGGATAATGATCCTGCGATCAGGGCTGCTATCAGAACCCTTGCAATATTCACTTTTGATTTTTTACATAGCATCATCATCATTCGCATTGGACAAATAGTAGAACTCAAAATACTCTGATTTTTCTTTGCAAACAAAAGAATATGCGATCTCGCCTCTTAGGAAGGTGTAGATATAAACCGAATAATCTCTGTCAAAGCTGTTGACCTCTGCCACGTCGGAAAAGGTCTGCTCCAGATCCATTTTTACGGGACCCTGAAAAATATTTTTCTTCTTGCCAAGGAGATTGATGGCAACAGCTTCCGGAAGTACCACCTCGGAATTGCCCTGATAAATAGGTTCTCCCAACGCATCCTTAAGATCCGATATGCTCTCTATGGATTCGTTTCCTATGTTAAAAAAATTCTGAAGGACATATACGGAATCAACCTTGACCTCATCATCCAGGGCATCCTCATCTGCGACTCCCCTGTAGAGAGCATTGATCTCATCCATGACAACTACCGATTCATCGGAAGCTACATACAGGGTGCTGTGGCCCTTGTAGCATTCATTTACTTCTGTTGCATTTTTCCCAAGAAGCTCGCTGTAAACTATGTTGTCAGCCGAGAAGCTACCGCTGTAGATCTCATTTTCACCCACATCGTACAGGGTTCCGGTGCCATTCTTTTTTCCCTGGAAAAAATCTCCATAATATTCTCTGGTCCCGTTTTCTCTGTACAGAGTGCCCTTACCTTCGTAGTAGCAGTCATGAAAATCGCCTATATAATGAAGGCTTCCTGTGGGATAATTCTCTGTTCCGTAGCCCTCGTAGTCATTCTGTTCAAAGGTTCCTATATAGACCGCATTTCCGGCCGGGTTGTAAAGAACTCCCTCGCCGTTGGCATAGCCGTTTTCCACATTTCCGTCATAGGCCAGATATCCGGATTTACCGGTTATTTTCACATGTCCCTTGGCGGTACGCAGTCTTAATGAATTGTATTTGTAGGTCTTAATTCCATCCTGTGAAAAGTTCTTAAAAAGCGTTGTTTCCGAAGATATATACCAGATACTCAGGACTCCTATCATGATAACTGCCGCATAGATGAGCCTTTTTGACAGCATCCATCTTCCGACATTGAAATAGTCTTCCTTGTTCCTCGGCTTGATTCCCAGGAGATTTACAAAGAAATCTCTGATCTTTATTACGATTCTGGTCTTAACATAGGCCCAGCTGGTGTATAGCCTTATCTTCGTAACAAGCCCCGTCAGTTTGGACTTGATACTCTGTATCAGGATGTTTAACAGTTCATTGCCACCCATTTAAACTCTCCCTTTAGTTGTTATGCAGGTACATGTATTCGTCACCGCTTACAACCTCGTTTAGATATCTGTCGCTTTCAAAGACATACCACTTAGCAAGAAGATCGTCGGGTGCTTCCTTAAGGATCTCCGAAAAGCTCGTTCTTGAAAGATAGAAATCCTTTTCATAATACTGGGCAAGTGCATCCTGGAACTTCTTGAGGGTCGCTATCTTCTGCTTCCTGATGGCAGCGGGATAAGCATCCAGTACCTCATAGAGTCTTACCTTTTCTCCATTCCAGCCGCCGGTCATAAATCCTATGAAACGAAGAGGTGATGTGACATTCTCTCTGTTCTTGACCTCCTCTGTGATTACAAGTCCCAGCTTTTTGTTCTTGATAAAGCCTGAAATCTTGGATACCACAGGCTTATTGTCAAAGTAGAGATAGGTTGAAGCCTCATCTTCATTTCCGAGAATTCCGAACTTACAATTGTCATAGAAAAGAACTACGGAAATATCCATATCCCTGTTTCCGCGGAACCTGATGTTATTATTGAGAAGCTGTACAAAGAAGTTCACGCAGCCCTTTTCTTTTTGAAGGAATAACAGAGCCATCTGGGACATGTCGGGAGTTTTGCCGATTATTATACTGTCGTGTTCCTTCTGGTAGTCGCCAATAAAAGCAAGAACTCTGTCAAGCTTGGAAGGATCCGGCTCGCTGAGATATTCACCGAGAGCCATCATTGCTACAGTTCCGTCGGTGACGATATTCTCACCCTTCTCTACTTCGATAATGGACTTCTTGGAAAGTGTTTTTTCAATGTTTTTGGGTGCAAATCTGTAGTAAGCTTCCAGGATTCTGAGCTTACTGTACTGAAGCTCCTCCACCCTCTTGTTTATCTCAAATAAGGAGCTCCACATCTCCTTCAGGTCTCTGCTGATAACCTGCGGTCTGTCATGGATCACACGCCCCAGAGCTGTATCTGCCATAGCCTGCTCCAGCTGTCTTAAATCTCTGGTCTGTATAAATAGGATCAGCATAACAAGAGCGCTTCCAAGGGCAAAAAACAGAGCAAATAGCAAAAGTGCGCCTCTGTTGTCAACCCATACATTGGAATCCTGAGTGCTGTCATTGATGATAGCAACCATAGCGTAATTGCTGCCTCCGACACCTTCGGAAATGGCTACGGCTCTGTAACTCTGTCCCTCCAGGATGATATCCTCCGCAGCATATTTGCTTCCTCTGTATATTGCATAATCAAGGTTGATGACGTTGTCTCCGTATACGCTGGTCAGGGTCTGAAGGTTTCTTCCGCTGGCGCTGGCAACAACCATATTGTCGGACAGTCTTGTTATCAGCACATCGTAAAAAATCTCGTTGTTTCCCTCTGTCCTTATAAAACTGCTGATATGCTTTTTAAGGTTCTTATAAAACTCTGAGTTATAGAAATTCGGAACAAAGAAATTGGCTGTTTCATTGAGTCCTGCAGAATCAGACAAACTTATAAGTGATATGACAGCAAATCTTGAGTGCTCAGCCTGCCTTGCCTCCTGCCATTGCCTGTTCACAGTTACTATTCCGATTCCGGTGATAAGAGCCAGCACGGTTTCTATTACAACTGCCAGATAAAAAATCCTGTTTCTGTCGGTCAGAAGCTTGATAATAAGAATCAGAAGCACCAACCATATAAGAAGCAGTGCTATATACCAGATAACAGCTGTCCTGTACAGAGACAGAAGCTGCCCCATCGTCAGTCTCATGGTGGAGACTGCATGCTCAATATTTGAGTCAACAGCAAAGATACCCGTAGGTACGTCCTTATCAGTTCTTGTGTAGAGCTGACCGTACTCATACTGAGCCTGCACATAGAAGTTCTCATCGGGACATTTTTTGCTGCGAACACTGTCAACCTTGATGGACTCACCGGTCAGCTGATCCTCTGGCCTAAGGACCGATGGATTGATGCTGTATACCCTCACATAGGATCCATCTTCCCTTATCATTGATACGAACAAACCATTCTGTTCGGCAGAAAAACCCGATAATATTTCGTCCTGAGCTATCAAAAATCTGTCGGTGAGGCTCTGTACCCTGAACTTTCTGTCAAGACATACAATCCTGTAGATCGTACCTGTTTCAACGGTATTGTCCTGCTCGTTTTCCTTTTGGTAATAACTCTCAAGAACAAGGTAGATGTTTTCTCCCTTTACGGAAATGGCAGATATCCTGTCCTCTCCCACGGTTCTTGAGGAAAAGATTCTCGCCACATCCCCTTTCTGGGACATATCAAACAATAGTCCCTGGTCGATCATGTTCTGAGAATAGTAGATGTGATCATCAACAAAGGCGCTGTCGGAAAAAATGGTATAATCCATATCCACGCTCCTGTTCTCTACAACGGAGGTAAATATGAATATGGATGCGGTTATGCTTAGAATAAATAAGATTATTATCAGTCTGTTTCTGAGTCTCATCCGATTCCTTCCAATCCTTCACGTCTTTGATCAATGAACATAATGATCAATAAACTCCTTCTGCTTTATTGAAGGAGACTTTCGGTTCCGATTCGTTTAAAGGTGTTAAACAATAGTCTTATCCAGGAATTTCCTCCAAGGAAAAGTCTGGAAAGGAAAATGCTGAGTGCGATAATTGCCAGGATAATGCTGATCCAGAAAAGTATTCCGATAATGGTGTCGGAATTTCTTTTTACCCACAGCTTTATCAAAAACCAGGGCGTGATCTTCTTTTTGGTCACTGCAGCAATGGTTATATCTCTGTATAAATCCGTGAATCTGTCATAGCTGGAATTTGCAATCTTTTTTTCCAAAAGATAGTAGCTTGTGGCCTTCTGTCCCGCCTTGGGGCTAAGAAGTGTCAAAAGTATGGAAGCGCACTCCGAAGTGCAGTCCCTTTCGCCTATGCTCTCATCCAGTAGTGACAGGTCCATTTCATAACTCAGATAAACGGATCTGTCGGCGGCCAGGTTTATCTGTCCGCCTTTGATAAGCAAATATAAAATTGGATACGGGAGATCAGATGTGATACATGCGAGGATAGTATTTATGCATATCTCCTCACACTGTGCCAAAGAAAGTGATTTCCCCTCATAAAAATCCAGTAACGGTCTTTCCCGGTGATACGGAAAAATAAGTGCATGTCCGTCCCCCACTGAGAAGTCTTCTATCAGAGCTCCCTCTCCCTTTCTTGAGGAGAGTTTGAACAGCTCCAAGATCTTCCGCACGATATCGTGCTGATGGACAACAATTACCGTATAAAGTGTTCCCCCGGAAGAAGATAAATCCCTGCATATATAGCAGTCATTCACTTCTCCCACACTTTTAGTTGTCACCGGCAGAAGCCGCATTGTTCCTGATTCATAAATCATCAGAAAGCCCCCATCAGAGTTTGAGATCCGGTATTTTAACTATAGGTTCTTTTTCCTGCTCGGCTATGCTGCCTGCATCTTCTTCTGTAGCTGTTGATTTGACGATGGCATAGGCGTAGGTACATACCATGGGCATATCCGAACAATATATTCTGATTTCATATACGCCCTCCTTGGCAGGAGCCGTATATACACCGTCCACGGAGACTTCTCCGCTTCCGGGAGCTGTAAGCTCATAAGTAATGCTGACGGGATCCATGTTGTTGAACTGTACGCCAAAGTAATAATTCTCTCTGGGTCTCATTACAACAGTAGGCGTCTTGGCTGTAATGGTCTTTCCGTAATAGTCCTCAGCATCAAGCTCTTTGCCGTTAGGGAACTTGATGGCCACCCACCTGTAGGTGAGAACCAAGAAGTCCACATCGTGAAGGAGTCTTGCTGCTACAACAAAGCTTCCCTTGTCATTAAGAACTCTGACTGCCGTCTCAGCGTCAACAAGCTGCTGCGCCTGTCTGCTGAAGAGTTCAGGATTTCCGTATACAGTGCTCTTAGCACTGGCTCCCAGGGTCTGATCCTGAGAAAGATATTCATAACCGATGGAAACAAATACATTTCCATTTCCAAGTCCATGGGTTATTTCGCCTGAATATCTTATATCTCCTGCCTTGGCATCTCTTCCGAGAGGTATCTCCAGCACGCCGGTAGCGACATTTTTAAGTTCACTGGCGGCAGGAGCAGCAAGAGGTATCTGATATGATGCCGGGATATCTGCAGATCTCTTTTCTGCGATATCCACATCCTTTACAAAGAATTCCATGTACCTGTTTCTTATGGCATTCTGGGCAGGAACATCAATGTACTGATTGGTAACAGGCTCTCTTATGGCCTCTATAACATAGGCGCTGTCGGTTCTAAGAAGATCAACCTCCGCCAGTTTGATATTATCTCTGGTCATGGCCTGTCTCATTTCAAGACTCAGTCTTCCCAGTTCTCTTCCTATAAGTGCCTGGGGTGTCTCTTCCGAAAGCCTTATCTTCATGGCGAAGCTGTTCTCAACACTGATTGCCTTATCATTTTCAAAGGCTGAAGCACTGCCGCTTCGCAGGATTATGTTTGTCTCAATTCCCGTGTGTTTCTGGGCTGTCATCCAGAATTCTTTGGTGAAAACAGTTCCTTGCGCCAGATCAACTTCATCCACTGAGATGTCTATCTGCTCAGTTCCTTCAGGAGATGTAAATGAAGGGATATCAAGTATTCCCTTATAGGATACTTTCACCTCCTGATCAGACAGCTTCTTTATCTTCAGAAGTGCTCTCACATTTTTACCCTTGCAGGCAATTGTGGGAATCACTATACTTCCTTCGTAGTTTGAAGTTCTGAACAGGGTCTCCGACTGCAGAAATTCGGTTTCAAATTCTATACCCTCGTTATAATCTTCTTTATCAACAAGGAACAGCTCAAAGCCCTCACTTATACGGTTGTACTCATACTCCTGATCGGACTCCTTATGGCTTACCGCATATACCGAATGAATATCCTTCTCCTTGTAGCGCACACAAAGGCAGGCTGTATCGGTATGGAGCTGCTCAAATCCTTCTATAGCCGACAGCTTCTTAACCAAAGAAGAATCAATTATTATCTCTCTTCCGGTTCCGTCTATAACGACACCGCTCTCCACAAGGATAGACAAGTCATCAAGATTGACAACGTTACAGCCGCAGATAATACCGGCCCCATACATAAGGCTGCTCATAAAGCGCTGCTTATTCATGTGGTAGCTCTGTTCTGCCTGGAAGTCTGCAGTTGTTAACATTTTTCCGGGATAATAACGATTTCGCTCGAAAGGATATAGCTGACTATTAGCCATGAAGATAGTCCCCCCCAATCAATTATTGTGAGAAATTAATCCGTTACAGTATGTCTTTGCAGACATATTTACGTAGTGAAAATCAATATGCGTACAGATGCACAAGCATACTTATATTATAAACCAAATATTGTAACAAATGTGCAGCAATACTCTGTTTATTGATAATTTAATTTCAGTTTATCAAATTTTTATAAATGTTTTCAAACCCGCTCAGGAACTGGGATTAATCGTTTAAACGTTCTTGTATTGACGGCTTAGTTTACAAAAATTTTATAAATATATCCAACCGGCAAATGAATTTGTATGCAAGCATCCATTCGCTTGCCAGTCTTGTGCAACAAAAAAACACATCCAAAATGGATGTGTTAGCTGAAATGATCAGTGCCGGCAGTGGGACTTGAACCCACACGTGGTTACCCACAACAGATTTTGAGTCTGCATCGTCTGCCATTCCGACATGCCGGCTGAATATGAAATTAAGAAAGGCTGTATCAACATACAGCCTATTCAGTTTATCACAGCGCCACTGTATATTCAAGTAAAAAATGGAAGTAATTGCCCTATTTATGCATTCTTGTACAAAAAATAGGCCAGCATATGAATCGTCTGCTTAAAGTCTCCGACATAAATCCTTTTAACAAGTTCTTCCTCGTCTATAAGCTCCACATTTAAAAACTCTGTATCATCAAGCTCCTGCCCGGTGACCTTGTGGCAGTTCTCGGCAGCATAAATATGGACATTGCTGTTAGACAGGGTTGCATTGGAGGGAGCTGTCATCAGATGCTTCCAGTTATCGGAAACGTATCCTGTCTCCTCCTTGAGTTCTCTTCTTGCTGTTTCAAATGCATCATCTTCTGTAGCAATGATGTTGTCAAAAGTAATATAAGGAACATCACTCTTATCCTTATACTCTATCGCACCTGCAGGAAACTCAGTGGTAACCTCATCGATACCATGCCTGTACTGGCGCACACAGATAAATCTTCCCTGTTCATCCCTGGCCACGATTATTGAAAAGCTGTGTTTGGAAAAATTGTAGACAGGTCCTATGATTTCTCCATTGGGAAGCTCATAATCACAGGCTCTGAAATCTATCCATTCATCCTGGGCAAGATGCTGTGCGTTCTGAAGCTTCCATGTCAGATCCTTATTATCCAAAATACTGTTCCGTCCTTTTACTTTTTGATTCCCAAAATATCCTTAATAACTTCGGATGCGATCACCAGGCCTGCCACTGAAGGAACAAAGGATACACTTCCGGGAGGAAGCTTTTTTCTTCCTGTGGAACCTGACTGTTCATAGTCTGCAGGCGTTTCTTCTTTCTCACTGTCAAAGGAATAATCGGGCTTAAGAGCCTTTTCCCCGGAATAGACAACCTTTAGCTTTCTTACTCCTCTTTTCTTCAGTTCCCTTCGCATTACCTTGGCAAGGGGATCCATCTCGGTCTTGTAGATATCCGTAACTTCTATCTGGGTGGGATCAAGCTTGTTGCCTGTACCCATGGAACTAAGAACCGGAATTCCGGCCTCAGTGCATTTAACGATGATATCAATCTTGGCAGTGACAGTATCAATTGCGTCTATTACATAATCATAGGCTGCAAAATCGAATTGATCAGCAGTCTCCGGAAGGTAAAAGCATTTGAAAACATTCACTTCGCACTCCGGATTGATATCCTTAATCCTATTCCTGCAGACATCCACTTTGTCCATGCCTACAGTGCTGTGAAGGGCAATGATCTGCCTGTTTAAGTTAGAGAGGCAGACTGAATCGTTGTCCACAATATCAATATTTCCCACTCCTGCTCTGGCCAGGCCTTCGACAACAAATCCGCCGACTCCGCCCACGCCAAAAACAAGCACCTTGGAGTCCGAGAGCTTATTTATTCCCTCTTCACCAAGGAGCATTGCCGTTCTTGAAAACTGTTCATTCATAAAAGAACCCTCTCAAGGTCATTATTATAAAAAATCTCTCTGTCATTGAAATTACAGCCTGTGACCTCAAGATTCATTCCCTTGGCACCCATAACCCTTCTGCCGCTCAGAATAAGGTGCACCTTTTTATCCTCAGTCATATATTCCTCGGACACTTCATCCGCGGAATTGCTTTTTTCCAAGACAGTCTTAAAATCCCCCAAAAAAGCAGGAATTATAACTGTCCCTATTCCCTGGCCATACTTAGGCCCATATACCCCAATAATCTCGTGAAGAAGAATCCTGCGCAGTTCTTCCATACACTTGCCCTCTCATCTTTTATTGTTGTATTGTTTCAACTATTGCGGGAAGGAGCTGTTTCTTACGGGATACAACTCCCGCAAGTCTGGCACTTCCGCCGCTTACGGTTATTCCAAAGGCACTTCCGAGTGTATGCTCAGCCTTGTTGCCGGCATATACCACTTCAGAAGACTCCTCTATGATATTGGTCAGCATGAAGAAAAGCATATCCAATCCATCATCGGAAGCTACCTTGGAAAGCTCCGGCATTATCTTATCTTTGATCTCAACCAGCTCCTCGGCACTCATGGAATTGATCTGACCGATTCCTATGGTCATATCATCAACGGTAAACTTCTTGAAGTCCTGATGAAGGATTTCCTTGGCAGTCTTGCCACTAAGGTTGGAACCTGCGTGGAACATCTCTTTTGCAAAGGCTTCAAAATCTATCTCGGCTATGGCTGCAAGCTCTTCTCCCGCTTTCTTGTCAATCTTGGTACAGGTGGGAGATCTGAACATCAGCGTATCTGACAGGATAGCTGCCAGTAGCAGACCTGCTGTGGTCTTATCAATCTCTACGCCGTACTCCTTGTACATCAGATAAATAATGGTACAGGTTGATCCCAGAGGCTGATTTCTGAAGAAAACCGGGCCTGCGGTCTCGATGGTACGTAGTCTGTGATGATCGATGATCTCCAATATATCTGCGGAATCAGCTCCGTTAACCGCCTGGTTCTTCTCGTTATGATCCACAAGAATAAGCTGTTTCTTCTTGGCTCCCAGGAAGTTTCTTCGGCTGATCATTCCGATGTAATGATCGTTCTTATCAAGTACCGGGAAGTATCTGTGTCTCATGGATGCCATTACTTCCTGAATATCCTCTATGAAGTCATCCATATGGAAGCTCACCAGCTTATCCTTTTTCATAACATGCCGGATTGGCATACTCTGGTTAATGAGTCTTGCTACAATGAAGGTGTCATGTGGAGTCTTGATGATCTTGGCTCCGTGCTCCTGTGCCTGGATCTGAATGGTCTTGGCAACATTAGCGCCCTCGCAGACTATGATACAGCCGGCATTCATTTCGATAGCACACAGCTGCATGTCATATCTGTTTCCAAGTATGACAACATCGCCTTCTTCAATAACATTCTCCATCATATCAGGGTTAGCTGCCGCAATTACAACCTTACCCTTGGTAAGAACATCATCGATATCTCCCACGATAAGCTCACCGTCAAGGGTCTCAACAATGTTCCTGTAGCATGTTCCTGCTTCTGACAGGATCCTCGGATCGATAACATCCATGTAGGTCTCAACTATATCGTTGGTTGTAACGATACCTGAAAGATGATCTCCTTCCGTAACACACAAGGTCACAACATTGGCATCTCTCATTTTGGCCCAGGCGTTCTTAAGAGACAGATTGGCAGGAGAACCGTCAAGCATACGTATCTCCATATCTCTTACCTGAGTTCTTACGTCCTTGATATAAGCCGGCACCGGTACATCGAAATGAGACAATACAAACTGAGTCTCTTCGTTAAGGTGTCCTGCTCTGGCCGCAATATAATCTCCTCCTGTAATCTCACGCTTAAGCTTGGCGTAGGTAATGGCGGCGCAAATGGAATCCGTGTCGGGATTCTTGTGTCCCATTACCAGTACAGGTCTGTTGTTATCCATTTTATATCCCATTATATTTCCTCGTGAAACGTAAACTACTTTTTATAAACCGTCTTATTTCATATTAACGCATCTGAACGCATTATTTCTACATTTTTTAAAAGATTTCGTAATATCTTAAGCGAACTGGCTGTTATAAAGCTCATAGTAGAAGCCTTTCTTCTCAAGAAGCTGCTCGTGGTTGCCCTGCTCTAAGATATGTCCGTCCTTCATTACCAGGATCACATCGGCCTCTCTTATGGTCGAAAGTCTGTGGGCAACAATGAAGCTGGTCCTTCCCTTCATCATCTTGTTGAAAGCCTTCTGAATCCTGATCTCAGTGCTGGTATCAATTGAAGAAGTTGCCTCATCGAGGATCAGCATAGGAGGAATATTCAGCATTACTCTGGTTATGCACAAAAGCTGCTTCTGTCCCTGTGACAGGTTCCCTCCGTTCTCAGTGATAACAGTATCATATCCTTCCGGAAGCCTTTTTATAAAACTGTGGGCGTGAGAAGCCTTGGCTGCTTCAATAATCTGCTCATCGGTAAAGCCTTCTCTTCCAAGAGTAATATTATCCCTGATAGTCCCGCTTCTAAGCCAGGTCTCCTGAAGCACCATTCCAAAGCTGTCGCGAAGATCCTTTCTCTTAAGGGTTCTGATATCATGGCCGTCAATAGAGATGCTGCCGTTATCTACGTCATAGAATCTCATGAGAAGATTGATAAGTGTAGTCTTACCACTTCCGGTAGGACCAACAATAGCTACTCTCTGGCCCTTTTTCACATTAAGATCAAGATCTCCGATAAGTTCTTTGGACTTATCATAAGAGAACGCCACGTCAGAAAAAGTAACCTCTCCCTCAGGTAAGAAATTCATAGGCGCATTGGCATCATCAGACACCTCAGGTTTCTCCTCGATAATAGCAAATACTCTCTCAGCGCAGGCAAGAGCATTCTGAAGCTCAGTTACCACGCCGGATATCTCATTGAAGGGCTTGGTGTACTGATTGGCGTAGCTAAGGAAAATTGTAAGTCCACCAACAGTCATGCCTCCCGCAATGCAAGCAAAAGCTCCGAACAGTGCGACCGCTGCATATACCAGATTGTTGACGCATCTGGTGCCGGGGTTGGTAAGGGATGAGATAAAGGTGGCCATTATACTGGTCTTCCTGAGTCTCTCATTGACCTCATCAAACACTTCCATGTTCTCATCTTCATGAGCAAAAGCCTTAACAACGGAGAGATTCCCTATCATCTCGTCCACAAATGCGGTCTGATCAGCACGGGACTGGCTCTGTTCTTTGAAAAGCTTAAAGGACTTATCCGCAATAAACTTGGCAATAAACAAAGACAGCGGAGTAAGAACAACTACAACAATAGCGATCCTGTAATTCAGATAGAACATGAATACAAGGGTTCCCACAATAGTCACAATTCCTGTAAACAGCTGTGTAAAGCCCATAAGAAGACCATCCGCAAAAAGGTCAACATCAGAGATTATCCTGCTTACGATATCTCCTGTCTGCTTGGAATCAATGTATTCAAAGGGCAGGATCTGAAGCTTGTCAAAAGCTTCTTTTCTAACATCCCTTACAACCTGGAAAGTTATCTTATTATTTGCCTGGTTCATTATCCACTGACAAACAGCGATAATTGCGATGGCGATCACCATTCTTATCAGTATTGTAGTAATCTTACCAAAGTCAACGGCTCCGGCACCGACAATACAGTCTATTGCGTTACCTGCCAAAATAGGCACATAGAGAGAAAGGAGCGCTGTCACGATAGCAAGAACCATGGACAACAATATAAGCAGGCGGTATTTGCCGGCATATTTCAGTACTTTTTTAAGCGTTCCCTTTTTCATACCGCGCCCTCCTTCTTATACTGTGAATCGTAGATTTCCTTATATAGCTCGCAGCTTGCAAGAAGCTCCTCATGAGTTCCGATACCCGCAGCCTTACCGTTATCAAGAACTATTATCTTATCGCAGTTAAGTACAGAGGAGGTGCGCTGGGAAACAATAAAAGTTGTAGGCGCATTATCCATTTTTGCAATAGCTTCACGAAGATTCTTGTCAGTGAGATAATCAAGAGCCGATGCGCTGTCATCCAGGATCAGGATCTCAGGCTTTCTTACAAGAGCCCTTGCGATGGTAAGGCGCTGCTTCTGTCCGCCGGAGAAGTTCTTTCCTCCCTGCGCCACCATGTAATCAAGCTCTTTGTCCTTGCCCTTTACAATTTCTTCTGCCTGAGCAATTCTAAGTGCCTCATAGATTTCCTCGTCGGTGGCATCATTTTTTCCCCATCTGATATTGTCTCTTATACTGCCATGGAAAAGAACGGCCTTCTGAGGAACAATTCCAATACGCTCCCTAAGGGCCTCAAGACTGTATTCCTTGACATTTTTGCCATCAATAACAACGCTTCCCTTGGAAACGTCATAGAATCTGGGAATCAGATTGATAAAGGTGGACTTACCGCTACCGGTTCCTCCGATAACGCCTATCCTCTCGCCTCTCTTAACTGTAAGGGTGATATTTTCAAGGGAATCCTCACTGTCTCCCTGATATCTCATACTGACATCATTAAATACTACGTGATCCTCGGTGGTATCAAAGCTTCTCTCGCTTCCGTCCACCATTGAAGACTTAAGTTCAAGAAGCTCCTGAACTCTGTTACCGGAGGCAATGGCCTTGGTCACGGTAAGTACAAGATTGGCAAACTTGATAAGCTCAACAAGAATCTGTGACATGTAATTATAGAGCGCCACGATCTGGCCCTGGGTAAGAGCTCCTGAGTTAACATAGATAGCGCCTCTGTAGATAAGATAAACAACCGCAAGATTAAGGATCGCATAGGTAACGGGATTCATAAGAGCCGTCACCCTTCCGACGAATTCCTGCAGATTTAAAAGAGCATTATTTTTGTCCCTGAAATTAGCCTTCTCCTTCTCTTCCATTCCGAAGGCTCTGATAACTCTGACGCCGGTGTGATTCTCTCTTGTGAGGCCAAGAAGCGCATCAAGGCCGCTCTGGATCTTACCGTATCTTGGGATACTCCAGGTCATGATAAATCCAACAACAGCAAAAAGAAGTATGATCGTTACCAGAAAAATCAAAGCCTGACGAACATCAATTGTAAATGCCATGGCCATTGCGCCGAATACCACAAAGGGAGATCTCAGAAGAAGTCTGATAGTAAGGTTGACTCCCTGCTGAACCTGGTTGACGTCACTGGTCATCCTTGTGATCATTGCAGAAGTTCCAACTCTGTCCATATCGGAAAAAGATAGCTTCTGGATATTCTCGAACAGTGCGCTCTTAACCTTGGCAGCAAAGCCTGAAGCTGCTTTCGCCGCAAAATACTGCGCTGTAATGGCACTTACAAATCCAACAAAACAAAGAAGCACCAGAATAAGACACATCCTGATGATATAGGACTTGTCTCCACCGGTGATTCCCTTATCGATGAGAGCCGCTATAACAAGCGGCACCATCAGTTCAAAGGAAGCCTCAAGAAGCTTGAACAGAGGTCCAAGCGTAGCTTCCTTTCTGTAATCTTTTAGATAAACCAATAGCTTTTTCATAAAATCCTCTTTTATTCAAAATCGGTGTATAGCAGATACTGCCTTCTCTTCTCTTTAAAGTCATCAAGTTCCTCCTTCCAGGAAGCCTTGATTTTTTCAGCACTTTTGCCGTCCTCTATCATGAGCCTGACATTATCCGTACCCATAAGATAATCGATCCAGTAATGCCCGTCGTTATATTTGGGGCCCCAAAAGACTGCTTCACAGCTGCTTTCATTTATCGCATTATAAGCATCTATCAGGTAGCTTAAGTTTAATCCGTTATTCCGGATATCCGAAAGAGGTATTGTCCGCAGATCCCTGCCATAGCATGTTTTATCCTGGTACATGGGGCTCACGGCACCTTCCATAGACACAGGTATAAAATTATAATCGTATTCTTTCATATCAGCAAGGTATGGACTTCCATAAGTTTCAAAAGGGTACTCCGTCCCTCTTCCCACAGATACAACAGTATTCTCAAAGAGGCACGTGGAAGGATACAGGTACACCGCTCTCATATCCTTAAGATTTGGAGATGGCGGCTTGATCAGATAATGCATTGTGTTATGATCATAGCCAAGACAGGTGATCACCGTAAGATCACAGGAGTCCTTCCCTGCCTGTAGCCATCCTTCACCATTAATCATAAGTGCCAACTCCCCCAGCGTCATACCATGAGCAACCGGAATCGGAAGTCTTCCCACGTTGGAAATAAGCTCATTCTGAAGGATCGGTCCGTCAACCAAAAAGCCGTTGGGATTGGGCCTGTCAAGAATTATCACCGATTTGCCATGCTCTGAGCAGGCGTCCATAAGATCAAACATTGTGATGTAATATGTATAGAATCTGAGTCCCACATCCTGGATATCAACCACAAGTACATCAAATGTCTCTAACGTATCTTCAGAAACCGCCTTGCTGCGATTATCCTCATACAGAGAAAGAAGCGGAACTCCTGTAGCCGGGTCAATTGAATCATCCACGCCTTCTCCGGCGTCACTGGTACCTCTAAAGCCGTGCTCCGGGGATAAAACGCAGGCCACATCAACATTCTGCCGTATAAGAGCATCGAGGACATGTTCCCCATAGGTCACATCATTCCCCTTATCATCCTTGCCGAAGTGAATGAGATCAGCTCCTTCACCTAATGCATCGTAGTCGAAAGAACACTCATCTCCTACGATTCCTGACTGATTGGAAAAAAGAGCGACTCTCTTTCCCTCAAGCATTGGAATATACTGCTCAAAGCGCTCATCTCCAAGAATCAGCTGCGTTTCTATGTCATCGCTTTCGGTCTCTTCTGTAGTTCCAAGCCTGCTACTGTCAGTCTGAACATCTTCTATCTTTTCAAAAGCAGAACTTGAATACCCTTGCGATGATACAGGAGTTCCCCCGGATTCACCACAGGCTCCCAAGGTGCCTGCTGCAATTACCACCGCTAAGATCAAACTCAGTTTTCCGGAAGTTTTTCTTATCATAGGTTGATCCTTAGTCCCTTGGGATAATGGTTCTTTAACATTCCGCCTGCAGCCTTGGCCCAGCCTATACTATAGCCGTCCACCAGGATAAGACGCCAGCCTTTTTCCTTTTTATCAAGGCCCCTCAGGGTCTGTCCATTCAAATATGCATCTATTTCAGGAGCTTCTGCCTCAAAATCCACATAGGCCTGTACTTCATCTTTCCTAAGAGCAAGTGCCAGCGCATGGGAGGGCTCGAACCTATCTTTTTTCAAGGTTCCCAGGTGAAGTCCCGGGCGCATTACCTTAAGTCCATTTGGTGAAGGCATGTTTTCAGGAGCCAGATACATCTGATCTCCGAACATAAATATTGTTCCCTTAAGATCATCAGGGTTCACCAGAGTCTCTTTTGCGAACTCCTCAAATATTTTTTTCTCGGCCTTTGACGCTTCTTTTACCCTGCCTCCCGGAACGTATCTACTTAAATCTGAAGAAGTAAGCTCTCCGTCCCTCTTTAGAACGCACAGGAAATGCCCCTCGCCTTTTACCTTGTGGGGCCAGAGTCTTACGCTCTTTCCTATCTCATTGGCTTCAATATCGTCAGCATCAGTCCATTCAGGCCTTCCTGCCTCCATTCCGCCCACAAGCGGTACAGTCACCACATGGAAATCAGGGTGCTTTCTGATAAACTGAAGTATAGTGTTCTCATTTTCTTCTACAGAAAAAGTACAGGTGGAATAAACAAGAGTCCCGCCCGGAAGCAGCATTTTTTCGGCACAATCCAGAATTTCTGCCTGTCTCTCGGCACAGAGTTTGACATTTTCGAGACTCCACTCGGAAAAGGCCTCTTCATTTTTCCTGAACATTCCTTCTCCTGAACAGGGAGCATCCACAAGGATTTTTTCAAAGTATCCTTCAAAAACTTCTGACAGATGCTTTGGCGTCTCGTTGGTTACAAGCGCATTATTTATACCAAGACGCTCTATGTTAAGAGATAATATCTTAGCTCTATCTCTGTTGATCTCATTAGTTACAAGTATCCCCTCTCCCTTCATGGCAACGGCTATCTGAGTGGATTTGCCGCCGGGGGCAGCGCACAGGTCAAGAATCTTCTCTCCGGGCCTTGGAGCAAGGAAATGAACCGGTGCCATAGCGCTGGGTTCCTGAATGTAATATAGTCCCGCTTCATGATAAGGGTGCTTGCCCGGAGTATCACTGGTCTCATAATAATATCCATTCTCTTCCCAGGGCACCTCTTCTTTGGCAGTAGGAAATTTGTTGAGAACAGACTTATCAGCCTTAAATGTATTGATCCTTAAGGCATGATGCCTTGCGTCATCATCAAAACTGTCCAAAAACTGCTGGTATTCTTCCTGTGACAAAGAACTTTTCATTCTCTCTTTAAATATTTCCGGTAACATAAAACCTCACTAATAAACACGCCACCGCAAGAGCAGTGGCGCAGCATTTACTTGTATTTACTTCTCTTCGTGTTCCTTGATATACTTCTTGATTCCCTTGAAGGTCTCAGGGCTTATGATATGCTCAATCCTGCAGGCATCAGCCTCAGCTATTGTCTCATTGACCCCTGCTGTCATCATAAGGAACTTGGTCAGATTGGTGTGCTTGGCGTAAACAGCCTTGGCAACCTTAAGTCCCTCAGCTGTAAGATTGAGCTCACCGTCTGCTTCCATGGTAATAAGGCCATTCTCCTTGAGAATGCCCACAGCTCTTGATACACTGGGCCTTGAAAACTCAAGTTCATTGGCCACATCAATTGATCGTACCACACCCTTTTTCTTCTTCAAAAGGTATATAGTCTCGATATAATCTTCACCAGATTCGTGCATAGTACACCCCCGTGCATTAGTCTTAATATGTTAATTGTATTGTACGCAACCAAAATATGCAAGAGTTTAATCAGATAAAATATATCACTCTTCATATAAGTCATGATCACTTATAACTCAGATCATGGTTCATACCAGACGCATCTTACAGAATAAATTCTGTTGCTATAGTCTTTTAATGTAGTATACGTATCTTTAAGCGGATCCATACAGATATATTCCCCGTTTTCTGCGCCTATGATCAACACAAAATGATGATAACTAAAAAGGGATTTCCTATGGATCTTCACTATAGGATACCTCCCCTGGGAAAGGCATTCGTCTATATATCCTGAATCCAGGTCACTGTAAACTTCCGCATTAAAGCCGGGAAGCTTATCAAGAGCTCCCCACTGCATATTTCCGGCAGCATCAAACACTCCGTTTTCAGATAAAAGAGTAGCCACTCCTCCGGGAGATAATGCCCCACTGCTCTCGGAAATTGCGGAAGCTATACAGGTAGTTATACAGCCTGATGACTCCATTGTGTATTTGGATTCTCCCAGATGTATTGTCTTCCACCTGTCATCATCCTGGCGATAATGAACCATGTTTTCAGACACGGGATAATCCACTTCACATTTCACATTGAGACCGCCGCGATTCTTCACGATCTGTGACAAAAATACTAATGCCAGAATTGCTATAGTAATACCGCATGCGATGATTATTTTTTTATTGCTACGCATATCCCCTCTGACTCCACTCCTCTTTTATAATCCCCGTAATTTTAAAAGAGGCCATCCTTACGGATAGCCTCTCCACTACATTTTCAATTTAATACGATGCAGCCTGATTACTTAGCATAATCTGTTGCTCTGCTCTCTCTGATGATATTAACCTTGATCTGTCCGGGATATTCCATCTCGTCCTCAATCTTCTTGGCAATATCACGAGCCATGAGCACCATGTCTTCATCAGATACCTGCTCAGGAACAACCATTACTCTGACTTCTCTGCCGGCCTGAATAGCAAATGAGTGATCAACACCCTTAAAGCTATTAGTGATATCCTCGAGTTCTTTAAGTCTGGATGTGTAGGTTTCAAGTGTTTCTCTTCTTGCGCCGGGTCTTGCTGAAGAAATTGTATCAGCAGCCTGTACCAGTACAGCAATAAGAGACTGGGGTTCAACATCACCGTGGTGAGCTTCTACCGCATTGATAACTGTCTGTGATTCCTTGTACTTCTTACATATCTCAACACCAAGCTGAATATGTGAGCCTTCAAGTTCATGATCTACAGCCTTACCAATATCATGTAAGAGACCTGCTCTCTTAGCAACTCTAACATCGAGTCCAAGCTCTGATGCCAGAAGTCCGCACAGCTGAGCAACCTCAACAGAATGCTTAAGGCAGTTCTGTCCATAACTGGTTCTGAATTTCATTCTACCGAGAATCTTAACTACTTCAGGATGGAGTCCGTGAACACCTGCCTCGATAGCAGCGTTCTCACCTTCCTCTTTGATCTTGGCAGCTACTTCTTTCTGTGCCTTCTCCACCATCTCTTCAATTCTTGCGGGATGGATACGTCCGTCCACGATAAGCTTCTCAAGAGCTATACGTGCTACTTCACGTCGGATAGGATCAAATCCGGATATAACCACAGCTTCCGGTGTGTCATCGATAATAAGATCAACACCGGTCATTGTCTCAAGGGTTCTGATGTTTCTTCCCTCTCTGCCAATGATTCGACCTTTCATCTCATCATTAGGCAGCTGAACTACAGATATTGTTGTCTCGGAAACGTGATCCGCTGCACAACGCTGAATTGCGTTAACAACGATTTCCTTGGCTCTCTTATCTGCTTCTTCCTTAGCCTCAGCTTCCATGTTCTTGATCATGACAGCTGATTCATGCTTCACATCATCTTCTACGATCTTTAAAAGATACTCTTTTGCCTGCTCGGAGGTTAAGCCAGAGATTTTCTCCAGTTCCTGTACTCTCTGTTCGTTAAGCTTCGCAACCTCTTCACTCTTCTTGTTGATTGCCTCTTCACGGGCATTCAAGCTCTGCTCTTTCCTCTCGATCGCTTCCGATCTCTTCTCGACGTTCTCCTCTTTCTGCTGAACTCTACGTTCGGAACGCTGAACCTCGTTACGACGATCCTTGACTTCTTTCTCAAGGTCGTTACGTGTTTTCATGGCTTCTTCTTTAGCTTCAAGAAGTTTCTCACGCTTCGTATCTTCCGCAGTTTTGAGGGCCTCGTCAATAATCTTTCTTGCCCTTTCCTCAGCACTTCCGATTTTGCCCTCTGTTACCTTTTTGTGGTAATTGGTGGCTAAAACCCAAGTTGCAAGAGCAGAAATGACAAGAGTTACTACTACTGCAATAACATAACCGATCATTACAGGAGCACCTCCTTATTCAATTTTCATTGTACAATATTTTGTATATCAAGCCTCAAAATGGCCTACCCATATACAATTTTACAACATATTAATATTACCTTTTCTATGTTGCAGTGTCAAGAAAGATATTGTTCCCTGACGTAGCGATATTCAATATCTGAAAAAATGTATCTCAGCGGTTGCACCGCATATTTCCGGCCTGTTTTGGGATTTGTCCCTCATAACGAGGAAATCCGTGAAGTCATTTCTGCGAAGCCACTCCTCAAACACTTCCCGATACTCATCCTCCAGGCAGTACATAACCTTTAACAGAATATCATCTCCGTATTGACTATCCTCCCAGTCATAAAGAGCTCTTGCTACCTCGGTCATCTTTTGCAGAAGCCCTGAAGCGATTCCTTCCCTTCTGTGTTCCTCATCGGTCCAAACGCTGAGCAGGCTGATGTCTCCGTTATCCTCGAGTTCAGCCACCAATGCTCCCACAGCCCCATCTTTGTCATCGGCTGCCAAAGCCAGATAGTTTTCCTCAAAATTTCCTTGCTGTTTAAGTTCTTCCACTACCATAGGAAGAATAAGAGGTTCATATTCTTCAAGATTTTTTTCGGTGATCTGACTGTAAATCACAGTATTCATCAACTATTCCTCTCTGAACTGACTGCACTTTCAATCCATTGCATTGTTTGAGTCATCCTGGTAATAAAAAGGCATATTCCATCGATATCCCTTTTCCGATACCCTGCTTCCTTCAATGCAGACTTTATATACACTATCAGGCTATCCTGCACAAATGAATCTGCGATAATATGAGGTGATTTTTCTTCATTTCCTTTGGCATAAGCAGCCAGGATTTTCTTCATTAATTCACTCTTTTCACTCATTTTTGAAGAAATGAAAGCATCGATCTGCGATATTTTCTGTTCATCGCTGCTTTCTTTGGGATAATTCAAGCTGCTAAGCCCCGAGATGACCTTCTCAAGAATCACTGCCTGATATGCATAAGAGGGACGCTTCTCTAAGAAAAATGTTCCCATAAGCCTTTCTCCCTCTTCTTTCTTTTCTTCCAGCTTGCAAAGTTCTGAAAATGCGAAGTCCAGGTCCTTGTCTGTAAATTCTTCTTTATACAGGTTAAACAGGCTGGCTTTTCCAAAGGCTGTGGCAGTAGTAAGCTCCCTTTCAAGCTTACTGAACATTTTGTTATCCTCGGAAGTCCTCTCATCTTCAGGTATATTATTTATCCTTACATATTCAGCACCCTCTGTAACAATCTGCGTCGGTGTCTTGCCCATCTTAATATAGCCCATAAATATCTGCGGACTGATACTTACTGTATACTCGGTATTCTCTTTGGATATATAAACAATTTCATGATCCGCCTCATAATCTGCTAAAACTGTCCCTACTTCACCTTTATAATCATTAGCGATGTTATTGGCATAAGCATTATCCAGAAAACTCAGCGCCACCTCGCATAGACTTAAGTATTTCATAAATGATTCATTGAGGAGGTGATCCTGCTTAAGCCTTTTGGCGTAATAATCATTAAGCATCTTCATATTGGAACTGATTTCTTTATGTTTTGCTCTGGCCTCATCGGCAACGCCTTTGCCGCTTTTCATTATTATATCTGCAATTCTGCTTCCGCTTGCAAGCATCTCACATATTGACTGATCGTAACTCTTTAAGCTGCCCTCCTGCTCTGTTATTCTGTTTCTTATCTCTTCAGCAAGTAAAACACCTGTATCCTTGTAAACATTTTGGAATTCCTGAACATCCTCCATTTCGATATGCTCTGAGTAATTAGCCGTCAGTTCACCCTTATCCGCTTCTCGAAGGTCCTCTCCTATAGCTCCCGGCGAGTAACCCTTACGTACCAGATCCGCGCCATCAACAGTATCATAATAACGGTCGAGATCTTCCTTGGTAGTCATCTTCTGACCGAAATTCTCATAGGAAGTATCAGTCTTTTGGAATTTATCAGCTATATCATTTGCTGCAATATTTTTTCCAAAGCCGTTAGCTCCCACAGCTATATTGAGCCCATTGGAGATAACACCTGTAAAGTCAATTATCTCTTTTTCTATATCGCCGGCAATAGGAAGGTTTGCAAGCTTTGCCATATCCGTCACATAAGTGGCGCAGTTTCTCTTATAATAACCGTAGCCTCCGTCTGCATAGGTCTCCGTTGCCTTAAGAATCCTGTTTATATCGCCGGTCTTTACCTTATACTTTCTGGCAATATCAAAATCATGATTGTAATCATTCCGAATCTGCCCCTGCATAAGAGCACCGGATGCCATCATCAGATGGTTAACTTTCGAAAGTCCTCCGCCCGGGTAAAAGCCCATTTTGAGGCAATATCTCTCCTTCCGCTTTGTAGCTTTGTTATACCGGCTATAGGACAGACCTATCATGGCATGGCCCATGCCTGCCCAGATATCAGCACCTCTTTTGCCTCTCATAGACTGCGCTGTCATTATGGTCACCTCCGGTGGGCTCTCCGGATTTCCCGCAGTCATTTTTTCCCAGATAAGAGGGAATCTTCTAAAATCAAAAAGAAGATTTTCTTCATCGTCACTGTCTGTAATGTGCTCATCCGCAAACCTCTCATCTTTGGTTCCGGGAACAAAACCATGTATCCGCTTCTTCTGGGCGCCGGCTGCTCTCTCCTTTTCCTTGAGCTGTTTGGGTGCCGCAATTGCCTTGCCGACAATAGACCCGACAAGGCCGACAGTTGCACCGATCATCCATCTTGCGCCGGCCATACCATAGTTCTTGAGTTTCCCCCAAAGGCCTATTCTGCTGTTTGGTCTTTCTACAGGAACAAAAGAACGTCCCTGAACTGCGCGCATGGAATTATCGATATTCTGTCTTTCAACCGGAGGCTTTATATTTTCAGCCTTATTCTTTTGAACAGCCTCTCCGCCTTCTTTATACTGCTTTAACTCTAAGACATCCTGAGCGAGAGCTTTTCGTACTTCATTACCTTCCCGGGTAAGTCTGCTCTTTCTCTCCTTTGTATATATATCCTTCTTTTTGAGATGATATTCGATAGCACCCTCAAGATCTGAATGTCTCGTGAAATAGTCACTGATCTTTGTTTCATCCATACGCTCCTTCTTAAGAAAAAGTGTATCGATGTATTTAGAGAATTCAGCAGGGACTTTTCGTTTAACATGGGAGAGCGGAATTTCCTTTTCCTCTTTCAGCGCAAGGAGTTTGTTATTACTTATTTCGGTCATGGCCCCATCTATATCTTCTTTTTCCAAAAGAGCATAATAAGGAGAGGACATGATTGCCAGTCGCTCGGAATAGTCCTTTTCTATTTCCTTATAGATTTTTATTCTGACCTTCATCTCCTCCAAAGTCTTCTTTGAAAAATCCAGGGGTGTATCGAATCGTTTTTCCAGACGAAGCACTTCTCCCAGAAGAAGATCTGCGTGTTTAGCCACCTGTAATTTGCTGTATAGCTTTAGAAAATGTTCTTTCTCGGTCTCTCCTTTTTCCTTTCTGTGGAGAAAATCATCTGTCCTTGCAAAGGTAAAATCCGACATATCCCAGGACATGATGTCAAAAAGGATGGTCTCTATCTGTCTTACCTTTAGCTGCAACCCGGTTTGACCCTCAGCGTCATTGTTGTCATCGGCCTTCATTCGGCAGAGCATCGTAGCCATAGCCTCATCCTTGAGGTTATTAGCTCTTGCATACCAAAGGATCGCATCCGTCAGGCAGTTATCGTAGCGTTCGTTCACTCCGTCGGCGAGGCCTTCTGCTTCACTCTTTTGTTTAAGGAACTCTTTCTTTTTGTTCTTATATTTCTCTATGTCCTTAAGATATCCCCGGGTAAGCTTAACATCAGCAAGTTTCTGCTTAAAGCGTTCTCTGCGCTCTTTCGTTATTTCTCCCAGAGGTTTATCGCTAACAAGGTCGTGAGCCAGAGAGAGCTCATTATTGATCTCATCAGTGGTCAGATGTCGATTTCCTGTCATATAAGATAAATCGCGGGATACTGAAATATTGATCTGACTTGCATACTCATCGATATAGCTGATAAGTCTCTCACACAGAGCCTTTCTTTCAGGGCTGGAAGATGTTTTTCTCCGAAGCAGATAATCTGCGGCGCTCTGACGGATAGCAAGCAGGCTTTCTGTTCTTTCTTCCTCGCTTGTTGCCTGCTGATAAAGCAAAGCGCAGGCAATCACCTTCTGAAAGTTTGCCATTCGCTTATGGTCAGACACGACCTTTTTTATCTCAGTTTCAATCTTATTCAGATCGACCTGATCATTGTGCACCGCCTGCTCCTTGCGCTCAGGCACCGGATTGTGTTCTGAAATATTCTGCTGACGGCTGATTGCTGATGCATTTAAACTCCTATGAAGATTGTCTAATTGGCTATGTTCCAGCATTAATTATCTCCTGCACTTTTTCCTTTATATTCAATAACCAGCATAGTAAGATCATCAAATTGAGGAGCATCTTTTACAAAAGCATCTACGTCACTGCGTATATTCTGCAGTAACATTCTGTTATCGTCAGCACTGTGTTTTTGGATGATCTCAAACATTACGGGCTCTGTCAGCCTTTCATCCTGACTGTTTGTGGCTTCGGGAAGTCCGTCTGTATATACAAAAAATCTGTCTCCTTCGCTCAGATTACAATACTCATTCTCATACTTTAAACCGGGCACAGCGCCAAGAACCATACCGTGCACCGTTTTTATCAGTTCGCATTCGCCGTTTTTTCGCATCAGAACAGGGTTCTCATGCCCTGCGTTAACCGATATCATTTCTCCGGTAGTAATATCAAGAATAGCCAGCCAGACCGTAACAAACATCATCTCGCTGTTACCCTCGCACAGTGTTTTATTAACATCTTCAATTATTTCCGAAGGGCTACCGCCCATACGGGCTCTATGCTTTATAACGGTTTTGGATATCACCATGAAAAGTGCTGCAGGAACACCCTTTCCGGACACATCTGCTATAACAAGGCAAAGATGCGTCGGATCAATAAGAAATGCATCATAGAAATCTCCGCCAACTTCCTTGGCAGGGTCCATAGACGCATAGATATCAAATTCGCTATGGTCAGGAAACAGCGGAAAGTTGCCGGGAAGCATGCTGACCTGAATCCTGGCTGCCAGATCCATCTCAGCTGCGGCTTTCTCTTTCTCCGCAGTCATCATTCTTATGCGCCCCATAGTTTCTTTTATGTCCAGCTCCATATCAGCAAGTGAATGATATAGCGTTTCTATCTCATCATTTGTATGGATGTTAAGCCCTTCAAAAAACAGCTTGTCCTCATCCTCGACAGCTTTATCTCTTTTTGTATATTCCTCAGCTGTCATGGCAAGAGTATTAATGGGGATGATCATTTTTTTCCTCATGATACAGCTTACCCTATATGCCACTATGGCGATCAGTATCATGCAGATAAGAATGTAGACAATAGCTTCCACAATCAGGTCCTTGATGAAGTCTGTGACATTAATATCGCAGGTACAGTAACCAAGAAATTCTCCATTGGCATCGTATACTTTTAGATAATTAGTGGCTATCCATCCACTTACATCTCCGTATCCCACATAAATCTTATACTTTGATGATGCCACTTTATCCATCTGCTCCGGTGTGTCTATGCCATTGTCTTCTTCAGAAAGCCACTGCCCCGGTATATACGCCTCTTCAATATCGGAGCCATCAATTACATAAACAGCCCGTTTCCTTTCCTGATCAAGGAAAATAAAGTCCAGGCTTGCAAGCTTATTCTTTTCCCTTATAAGCGCCAGACTGTCATAGGCATTCCAGAAATCCTCATCTATCAGTTCCAAAAAATAGTCAATATACTCTTCTGAAAACTGATCCTTTGCGATTTCTTCCGGAAGATCATTGTAGAGCTTTTTTGTTGAATTATAGGCTTTTTCAAGGTAAGACGCGCCAAGAAGAGAGACCGCATATTCCATAATGTTTGCTGTCTCTCTCTTGTACTCCTTCATCTTGACAATATAATTGTTTAAAAGTGTTACCGCCCCAATCAGCAGTATTAGTGCCGTTGAAATTAAAAGTATAGTATTGAAGGCGACAACCTGAAGTGAGCGCCTGTCTTTTTGCAATACTTCAGCTCTCCTTTTAGTTTACCTTCCTATTCCGTTAAGACTCCCCGGAACATCTTTCGGCTTTGCAGGATTTTCCCACCCCGGAATAACAGAAGGCATCTCCGGAAACTGAGGAAGATCAGTTCCATCCCCGCCTTCGATATTTATGTTCCCAACTCCTCCAGTAATCTTTTCAAGGGCATTATCATCCATTTGTTTATTTTTTCCGTCCATAATATGTACCTCCTTCTGACTATTTATACGAATCAGATAAAAAAATGGCAAAAAATATTTTTATATGAGTCCTACCACTTTTGCTGCCCACAGTGCGTTTCCAAGGCCAACTTTCTTTCTAAGCGCATTCTGATTATTGGAAACTACATCCGTCATGACAGTATCATAATTAACGAATTTGAAATTAGGCTTCCTGTTATGCATTTCATTCTTGAAGTTCTTAAGTCTGATGGCCACACCCTCCATGACAACATCAAGAAGTTCTTTTTTAGCGCGTATGAATTCTTCTGTATTCTCAGGAGAAAGATCAAAGGATTTGGGCTTACCCCCTTCATCTATCGTTATATCCTTTTTCTTTATGGCAAAGAAAGTATCCAGTTTTTCACGAACTCTCTGACCTACGTTCTTTTCTGTAATAGCCATAATTTCCTTTAGATTATCCTCTGTAAGAGTATTCGAAGGGTGATTTAGATCAAATTCTATGGCTGCTCGAATCTTGTTTCGTTTTACGCCGAAATCCCAAATTTGGGCAAAATCTTTGTAGAGATCCTTTGCCATGCTTGTAAGTGTTTCCTTGGAGGCTTTCCTGCCTCCTATTCCATCCTGTGCATTTCTGATGGCATTTAGCTTATCCTGCAGGGTTAGTGCAAGCGGGAACAGCTTATCTACAGCATTGAGGAAATCATTTAAATAATCTTCATCCATCGTTCTCATGGCGGTCTGAAGACCATTTATCATGAATGAAATACCTCCAAATGCATCAAATAGACCCACCCCTGCCAAATTGATAAGCAGGTCGCTTGACAGCTTATTTGCAGCGTCAAGCTGCTCCTTGGTTCCTATCTTTGTTCGGTATTTGTCAAGATAATTCTTTACAAGGTTTCTGGCATTATCTCTTATATTTTCATATTGGTCTCGTTCGTCTTTATCCTGATCCTCATAATTCTCCTTGAGGTTCAATACGCCTTTAAAGTAGAACTGGTCGAATTCATTTCTCTTGTCAATTGTACGAATGCCAAGTTCCTGATCACCCTGCTTATATTGATCATCAAGAACTGCCTTAACAAATTCGTCCTCATCCAGGGGTTGGATTTCTTTCAGCGCATGTTCGAACGCGGCATCTGCCTCATTATCGTCTCCTTTTCTGTGCTCTTCAGAAATCTTACTCTGAACAACATAAACAGGATCCTTAACGGTGTTATTTGCAAAAGCATTATCGAGCTTAGTAGCCAATTCGTGCATGTCATCAATTGCTTCATTAAGCTCGTTAATAGAGTTCTGGAGACGTATCTGTCCCTGAGAGAAATTCTGCATTGCCGGCGGAACCTTCACTCCGATTTCCTGAACCTTCAGGATTGCTGCAGCAATACGCGCTCCTGTGTCATTCTCATTACCCTTTTGCAGTACAGTCTTAAAGATAGCCCGAACCTGAGCCTTCTTTTCATTGGTATAAGCAGCATTTTCTGCTTCATCATTGCTCTCTGCCAGCATGTCATTGAAGGATTCAAAGAACAGATCAACAGATTCATCATTAATCTTGTTCATCTTCTCGGTGTCATATACAGTTCTTGTGACTGTCTTCGTTTTACCGTTCTTGGTTATTTCTTCTGTTACTTCCTTATATTTCTTGACAACAGACAATGAAGCCGCAAGAGTCATCTTGGCAATGTTGGCCTGCTGTCTCTCGGATAGTTGAACTGCATTGCCGTAGTCAATAAAGGTTGCATCTTCATCGTTTATCATTACATTTCCTGCATGAAGATCTCCATGATAAAAGCCGGTCTTGCACACAGCCTGAGTTATCCAGACATTTACAAGGCCAAGAAGATGGTCACGTCTTTTAACTGCGTTGTCAATCTTATCAAGAAGTTCCTTTTTGATAGAAACGACTGTCTTCTCTGTTTCACTATTAAGACGGATTGGCAAATCAGGCCTTCCTACATGTGCTTTTTCTCCGGCATCTTCCGAGAACTTTTTAAGGTCATTGATATAGGAATCAAGAGTATCACCTTCCACCTTTTTGATAACAAGAGCATTACTGGTGGCCGGGATTTCTTCAAAGACTGACATGGTCTTAACGTCTTTGAGTCTTTGTTCTTCAGGAAGCTTTTCCATTTCTTCCTTATAGGCCTTCTGACCTTTTCGGCAGTTTTCCGCCTCCACAGAAAGATCCAGCTCCTTGCGGTAGTTATTAAGCTGTCCTTCATAGGTAGCTTTCATGGCTTCATCCGTCATTGCTGCGCACTCCAGCATTATGGCTTCTTCACGTTTCATGCGGTTGGATGCTTCCGGACGAAGGAGCTTGATTACTACTTCTTCTCCTTCGGGCTTCATTCCGGGACCATATACTTTACACAGGAATGCCTGTCCCACAGAAGCTGCTCCAAGAGATTTTATCTTTTCTATCTTGGTAACGGTGCCGCCGCTACTTTCAACCATAGCAGCAAACCTTGTGCGGACAATTTCGTCCGGTATAGGCGGAAGATTTGTTTTCATATCCTTTAATGCTTCTGCAATTTCCGGTGGCAGTGACTGTGCCGGAATTCCCTGCATCAGCTTATGCATAAGAGGTCCGGCTCCGCGAAGAAGACCTGCAAGGAAGTTGGACTGCATGCGCAGTTCTTTCTTTGCATTTCTGTATTCTTCGATAGCTTCACGCTCTTTTGCATTGAGTTTATCCGGATTCCCGAACATCCCGGCATACTCTGCCGGTTTCTCTGCCTTTAGCTTTGCGATTATAACTGTATCGGTCAGATCATCGACACTTACTTTTTTAGCGTTTCGAATAACAGATGCCAGCATTGCACGCTTATCCAGATTGGACACTTTGCCAAAATAATTCTTCAAAACATTACGGATAAGCTTACCCTGCCCTTTTTCTGACTTTGTGGCACCTGAAAGAATTTCCTTAAGGCTTTGCTGCGAAAGATCCTTTTCCTGTCCTTCCTGCTGCTCCGGGAAGATGACATTAGTCATCTTATTTACATTTTGCTGAAGTATAGCACCTGCCTTATCAGCTACTGCATCCATGGATTCCTTGAGACCTGCCAATTGCTGCCTCATATCAGCATTCATATTGTCGAAGATGTATGAAAGCCTTGCTTCATCAGTGGTTAAATTAGCTTCTCCAGCAAGGTCTCCGCCCTCATTAAAGCGCGAAAGCTGTGCTTCCACAAGATCTGTCAGGGAATTAATGGCATCCTTAACTACAGCTGCAAGTTTTACCCTTTCGCCGTTTAGTTCGCCATCCAGTTCTGATAAAGACATCTTCTCCATAATGCCTTCCACCAGACCTACTGTATTCTGACCCTGTTTTTTGGCATTGACAAGAGCCAGCACTGCAGGTGTATGCTTGCGGATCATATCTGCCACAAAGCCCTCAGGTCTTGAGATACTGGCATCCATTTCCCAGGTCTCCTGAGAGAAAATAAAGTCTGCCACGAAGTCCTTTACCTTCTTCTCCTCAGCGGTCCATCCCTCTTCCATAGGTCTTTCAACCTGATCCTGTTCAGATTGCAAAACAACCATCTGATCAAGCTGATCTTTACTTCTGTTACGGGTAAGTTCCACCATTTCAGCAAGCTCAACGCCGTTGACGAACTCTCCCTTGTTTATTTCGTCTCGAACGCGCCGCGTAACTTCTTCCGGAGTTATCTCACCCTTAATAAGATGCAAGGTAAAATCTGCCAGTGCACTTTTCACAACATTGGAGAATTCATTCGGAACCATTCCGGTCTTGCCGCAGATGAACTCTATCATGGCCTGACGGACCCTTAAATGCTCACCACTGGTCATATCATTTGAGCGGTAATGAGCTATAAGATCTGATACAGCCTTATCTCCATATATCTCCGGATTATTAAATATTTCCTGCTCAATCTGGTTGTTGATTGAGTCAAAGGTCTTGTTTCCTACAGGAATTTCCTTGTGATTGTCAATTACATAAAGTGTGTTGTCGCTCTTTTGCAGAACGCGGACCTTTGTACCAAGGATATCCAAATCTGCAGAGCATACCTGTCCCTTGGGGAATTCTTTGATATGTGTTCTAAACTCAAGAATCTTTTGTGCCCGGGCCTTTTTGGCCTTATCACTTAATCCGGAATTCTTTACATCATCTATAAAAATATGTCCGGGGCCAAGAATCTTTTTGCCATACTCGGCTTCTTTGGAAAGCTTGCCTGGATCGGGCGCATTCTTTTGCTTGCCAAAGTTAAAGAGTTTTTCAAATACATCCTCAGTCTGAACCTCATCACTCTTTTCGGGGCTCATGGCCTTCTTTTTGCGGTTTGTCTCAGTCATGCCAAAGAGCTGGCCAAGAGTAACGGGATTCCCCGCCAGTTTACTCTCTGTAGCAGAATTGTACGCGTACATTATAAGTCTCTGCTCACATATCAGAGAGCTCCAGATTTCATAGACAATCTGATATCTCTTCTGTCCTATTTCCGTATGAGGATTTTTACTGTTCAGGTAATGCTTACAGGATGTGATCGCAAGATGAATGGCAACATCAAATTCTTCTATGACTTTGCTTTCAGCCTCAAGGTTCTTATTTTTTTCCATAACATCTGCAATGGCGGTGAGATCCTGCTTTACGCTGTCCATCTCTGCTGAATCTTCTTTTTCATTGCTGTTAAGGAGCACGTGCGCCATATCCAGTATCTGCTTATGTTTTAATCCTGTTACCGTCTTAACGCCAAGCTTATTTATAGCTTCCTTTGTCTCATCCAGATACTGTTCAACTGTAGCTCCGTTTTCGTCATAGAGTCTGTTTTTTGCCTCGGATTCTGTATTTTCTCCTCGTAATATCTTGTCAATGAGATCCGCTTCTTTCTTTGCATCCTCCACACTGTGTTCCCGGAGGAATTCCTTGTTATCAGCAGACTTCCTGATCTTTGAAAGATCCGTGGGAACGCGGTCGCTCTTTTTGAAAAGATTTCGAATCTGCTCTTTTGTCAGCTTTTCATTTGCCTCGCGCTTTTTTAAACCATTATAAGACTCTTCAAAAAAACTGAAGCAGCTAGCGCGTACTTGTTTTTCTACAGCCTTTTTTCCTGGACTATTTTTTTCGTCAACCTTTTCCTTCGAGTAAAAATCGTAGTTATTATCCTTATTCAATAGATAAAACTGTGTGACATACTCCAGAACATAAACGGAAAAATTGGTGAGGACGTTCCATCTCTCATCAATAAGGGATCCTGTCGGTACAACCTCTTTGAATAAATCAGGTTCTACGCCCTTTAAATTGGAGAGTCCGGTTACGCGATTTGCAAGTTCTATGAATTTAACAGGATCTTTTTCAAAATAGTAGCCAAGGCCATGGGCTTTTATCTGCTCAGGTGAAGGTATCTCAGTGTTAAGGATTCTTGGAATAGCTTCCTTCATCAGTTCAACCTTATCCTGCCTCTTGTTTTCGTCCGCATAGCATTCAAGCCACTTTTTATTCCACTCCTGTTTCTTCTTTTCTTCCTCATTCAGAGGCTCATCATTATCCTTTTTCAGGACAAGATATAACAAGGAACCAACCTCACGTGACATGGCTCCATTATTATTCTGTTTATGAAACTTTTCCTTAAGTGCATTGTATTCAGGAAGATGTTCGGTCTTTAGCGCATTTTTAATAAGGAGATGCACCTTTGCAGCCTGAAGGGATATATTTTTTCCTTCTGCCTGCTGTTCCTCTATGATTTGCTCAGGTGTCTTGGTGCCTTTAATCTCGTCAAAGAAGATGTACGCTTTCTTTTCTTCCCATGATAAGTCTTTAATAGCTTCATATTGCTTAAGCTTTATGTAATTTTCCTCATACTGTTCAATAAGCTCGTCAACATCTTCCTGTAATTGCCTCATACTGTCATCATAATCCAACTGTGCACTATTCTTTTCATCTTGCGTGGCATTTGGATTATTCATGACATTCATGTATTTCGTATAATCATCCTTTGTATTAAGCTCCATGGAAGCGTTCATATGATGCTTCGGTCTTATTACACTGGTCTCGATCATTTTAAGATTCGTCAGCATATCCGTAAAAATATGAAATTCAGGATGTTCCTTTATATATGCGTTTTGGTAATCTTCCATGCCTTCATTGCCAAGTTCCGACCACCATCCGGCCAGTGCGTGAATCGCATAATAGAGATCGAAATCCTTGCGGCGAATGTCATCGATAAAATTAGGATTTTTCTTAAGCTCTTGTGGTGTGGGCATATTCACTCTTGCTAATGTATATTCAATTCGCTTTATGCAGCAATCCCATAGTTTTTTCTTTTTAGTTTCGAAAGAAGTAAGTACATCCTCTGAAGGCTCATTTCCGGCCTGCTTCTTAACGGCTTTTGCATCATAATAATCCTTGAAAAGCGCAAGATACTCCTTGTTCTGCTCATCTCTTATCCGGTCTTCTTCTGTTCTGGGTTTTCCTGTTTTATCGCGTCTTACTACACGGAGACCGTTAGTCACCTTTCTACTAACGTCACCATCACTCGCAACACCTTTTTCTTCCGCTTCTTTAACGATTTCATTTGCCTCTCCCAGTCCGTCAAGCATAGGAGGAAGCTTTTCTTTATGTTTTTCCTTATCATAGGACTGGTGCTTTTTTAATACATCCAGCATAAGATGATACTCGGCATCTTCTTCTGTAATATACGGATTTTGACTCTTAAGATTCTCGAAAAATGCATTGAAATTCCGCTGCTCCTTAAGGTCTTCTAGCCATTCCTTATCTACTTCGCTTATCCCTTTATCTTCTTTTTCAACCGGTTTACTCTTTTTAGCTTCTTTAAAACTATTGGCAAGATGAGCCTCCATCATCTTTCTTACATTGGTATACTTTGCTGCTCCCAAAGGATTATTTTTGTAAGCATCTCTTGCTGCCAGGAAAACTGACTTTTCCTCCTGCATACGCATAAGAGTCTCCTGAACCCTTTGTTTTCTCTCGATACCGGCTCTAAACCAGGGATTCTTATTGTTCACATAATAGGTACAAACCTTTATGACATTATCGTACTGATGCTCAATAGCATGAAAAGACTGTTCATTAAAAGCTATCCTGGTCTGAAGATAATCCTCCAAAATACCAAGATGTTTCTTGACCGCCTGCATCTCCTTGGAGTCTCCGGAAAACTTGCCGTCATTTAGCTGCATAAATGATTTATAGCGGCTTCTTTGCATGATTATAAGAGCCCTTTGTTCAGGACTCATTTCAATTATTCCATTCTGCTCATTAGTGAGCATCTCATCTATAAAGCGAACACTTTCGGAGGTCTGTTCTACGTTATAGCCGCTTTTTTGTTTATAGTCTGCGTTCTGCTTGAGATCTAAATTTACGGCCCTGAAGGACTCGCTTTCCTGAGTGATAACATCTATCTTAAACTGTTCTTTTTGAGAAAGTTCCCGCCTAACCTGTAATTCATCGTTTGGCATAGTCATCCTCCTTTTAGATGTTCTTGTAGCTATCCTGCATATATTCTAAATATTCATCCATGTGTGCGCTCAGTATATATCCGCCTTTAGCTGCTTCCGGCAAGAGTTTGGCAGCATATTCCATGGTGTTTTCCCATGCTTCATTTTTCTTTTTGCTTGTATTAAAACTTGTAACTCCACTCGGGAAGCGCCCTGTCAGGATAATATCTGTCTGAATACTCTTTCCATATATTGCCTCAGCTTTTTTTACAGAGCTTAAAGCCAGGGAACGGGCTTCCGGTAAAGAGTCGGCGTAAAAATATATCGGCATGACACGATCGGAAAGGCTGCGTACAATAAGTCCGCCCCAGACTTCATCTCCATCCATGATCACAAAACTAAGCTCAGGATCATACCCATCCGGTTCACCGGTCAGCTCAAAAAAGCTTATATGCCCTTCGATATCAGAAAGCTGTCGGATGACCTCAGCTCTTGCATCAGCAGGAAATTCCGAAAGCGCCTTGGTTTCAGGTAATTTCCCCACATCAGTCTTAAAGCATTTATTCTGCATAAGTACGAATAGCGGCCCCTGCCAAATTCCGGTCAGATCTCTTTTGTGTGTAAAAAACCGCTCGGCAAAAAAGCTTTCTGCACCGCCTGAGAATACTTCTTTGTCATATTCGGGCGATATCAGCGCTGAAAGCTGTGGTATTTCCATTATCTCTGCCACCTCAAACATTTTTCTGAGCAGAGCACTTCCAATTCCGATACCCTGTCCGGAACCTTCAACAGCCAGCCAGTGAATTGTAATTTCCTTTTCAACGGCTGATGCGACTATAAGGCCCGCCTTCAGGGCAATCGAATCCTCCTCTTCTTCAATGCACCCACATGCAAACCCATTGGGGCAGTCCAAAATAGATAGCCACCCATAGGGATCCAGCTTGTCGAAAAGTTTCACATCATCTTTCGTTAATCTGAAAATATTCATACTCCATCCTTATTCAATGTTGAGAAGTGCGGCAAAACCGGTAGCATTAAATACATCCATAACATCTTTAGGTACATTTTTGATGACCATCCGGCCCTGTGCTTTTTCCATAGCCTGCTGAACTTTCAGAATAACCCTGAGTCCTGCACTTGTCAGGTACTCAAGTGAAGAAAAATCAAAGATCACTTCCCCCGCTGCGGCCAGATCGTTCATAAGCGCAGCATCAAGATCCGGAGAAGTCTGGGAGTCCAAAATTCCCTCCAATGCCACAGTTATTGTATTCCCTACTATGTCTTTTTTGATATTAAGCATCCTTTTCTCCTATTCTCTTTATAATTGTCAGTATATTTTTGCCTTCTTTGCTTTCGTAGCTGATGTCGTCCATCGCATTCTTTACCATGAATAGCCCAAGACCGCCTATACTTCGCTCGCTTGCAGGAAGGGTAATGTCCGGGTCATCTAAAAGCAGTGGATTAAAGGGTGTTCCCTCATCAGAAAATACAAGCTTAACCATCTCTGCGGATGAATCTGTATCCACCCAAACTGTGATCTCTCCGGGGGCGTCTGTGTATGCGTAATCACAGATGTTACCAAAGATCTCATCTACCACCATGTGTATTTTCAGATTATCGCTTCGGGTGCAATCCGGATTTTTTTCAAGCTCTTCTTTCACAAAATCCTGTACCGTCTGCATATATTTGCGACTTGCTTCAATTCGCATTTCTCTCATATTTTCATTCCACGTAGATCATTTCTCTTTTCGGCTACCGCTATACACAGGACGGCCGAATCCACGAGGAAAGATTTTCTCGGCCAGCAGGAAAGCTGCGTCATTATGTCTGTCAACCACAACCTGAGTTTGTTCGCTGTAGTAGGCACCGGCGTGCTGAATGGAATAAATCAGCATTCTCATAAGTATTTTCGGAGCTTCCTTCTGAGGCACGCTTATTGCTCGCATAACCTTTAGCGCAATGCTTCCTGACGGCATCGCATGGAACAATACTATGCCTTTTATGTCATCATCCTCCTCATAGTAACAGGATATAGATTTATCAAAATAGTTCATGGGCAGGAAACCAAGATCATCACATGCTCCCCGTTGTCCAAGAAGCTCCAGTTTAGCGATTATACTTCTGTAATTGCGAAGAGTCATATCCTCAAGCAGATGCAACCCGGCGGGAGCCTCAAACTTTTTTTGAAATATCGGCATAGCCAAAAGTTCTGACAAGGCAACAGAAACGTCATCCCCCTCAGTCAGCATCATGTCAAAGCCGCACTCTGTCAGGATATCCTTCAAAAGACCACTCTCTTTAGTTGCAGGAATTATGGCAATTGACTTCTCAACTCCATCCGCTGCTACCATATCACCATATCGCTTAAGCAAAACACTGGCTTCATCGCTGCTTCCTACGTTAAACCAACGAATATAACTCTCCACATGTTCTTTTGCTTCTAAATTCTTAAGTTCCCAGATAATCCACCCAACAGGGTCATCCCGGTCTTCCTCAAGGAGTACCAACCCCCGGAAATAATTGCGCTCCAGGTTTTCTGCAGCATCTTCTCCAAGATAAGCTGCATAATCTTCGATATTACTCTCATCCAATATGGTAGTGTACATAGTCGTCTCCATTATTTTTATCGACAATTAGCGCATAATATTACTTAATATCATTCCATCAAAAGCACTTGGGGTATATTCATTAATTTTTTATAAAACACGGGAATATCCAATCAGAAGACAATTAACTGTGACTGAAGATCAATTTGTGTTATGATAAACGGAGTTTGTTTTATGAGGAAAAATATTATGAAAAAAACAATAATTACAACATTACTGACCGCCGTATTTATCATGAGTGGTTGCCAGAATCAGTCAGGTAATACCGACGCAAACAGTAGCTTTTTCGAGAAGACAGGTGTAGACGAGACTTCAGATTCCACCACTGCTACGGATGCACAAAATGCAGAAACAACTGATACTACAGAAACACAGACTGCAGATTCATCAGACACAGGATCCGATGACTATACAGAGCAGATACGCGGAGAGGTAAATGAGATCGTAGCTTCTTCTGCCGATCTTTCAGATGAGCTTGTGAAGATAAATGAACTTTATAACAAATATGACCTCATGAGAATGTCTGCTGAAACTCAGACTGCTATGAATGAATTAAGCCAGTGGCCTATTCTGGTATGGAAGTTTGAGGATGCAAGCCTTGCAGACAGAATTATCGAAAAAGATCCCGCAAACTCAGGCGAATATAAATCTGAATATGACAGATGGGAAAGCTACGTCACCACTATTGCCGAACAAATGAGCTATGTATATGAAGGCGGTTCAATACAGTCCATGATAATAAATGAAAACATCGCCATGCGTTACAAGCAGGACGCCTATAGCAACGCCAGTGCTCTTGCAGATCTTAACGGCGAAGTCACCTTCTCCTTCCCGGATTCAACTCCCTGCGGTTTCTACGGTGCTTATGACGGCGACTGCTATCTTATCATCACAGAGGGCATGGAGAGCGATTCCTACAATGTTCGTGTTCACATCGATGATGACCACTCCTTCGATGGCACAGGCTATATCCAGGAATATCCAGGCGAAGAAGAAGTCATTCACTTCACCAGCGATGATGATACCATAAAGGGAACCATCAGCTACTTTGCCCTTGGTGCCACCTTCTATGTATCTGAGACCGACGGCGCTATCGTTGGTCCTGAGGAAGCCTACTACTTTACTTTCAAATATTGATAAAAAGACTTCAATGAACCGAACATATCCGCCACCTCGCTTGCATCTAAAGCATCATAAAGATCCGGAACTCCTACAAGAATGTTTGGCATTCTTTTTGCTATCTGATAAACTGATTTTCTTGTATCGAACTAAGGATTGATTCCATAAATGCTGCCGGATCTTATGATGCAGTAGTTGGCCATATTCCTTATGACTGCCTCAGACTTAATCTTACCGTTAAAGTAATGATGATTATAACTGTCCGCCGTTCTAAGAAATGGCTTAACCTCTTCCGTCATATTCTTTTCATATGTAACTGAAGTAGACATGAAAACAAATTTCTTACATTTGTAATAAACCGTGCCGCCAAGAAATCCGCTGGCTCCTATGATAAGTATTTTCATGCTTTACTCTCAACATATTCCTTTAATCTTGGAAGCTTCAGGCTTATCATTCCTCTGATCGAACCGTCAATGATGCCCTTATCCATCAGATGTTTTCTTGGTTCGCTCCATTCATTGTGATTTTTCTTTGTAAGTTCCAGAAGCTCTGTAGCTGACATCGAATCCTTTGTAACAATAAACCGAAGGAACCACTTATCTCTTTGAGTTAGTTCGCTCCATATTTTGTCATATACCTTCACTGCCAAAGCTTCATCCACCTGGGCTACAACAACCCCTGTTATTTTCTTTGCTTTCGCTTCCCACATAAACTTTCCAAAGGCCTGATATGCAAAAGCATATCCCTTGGTCATAACCGCCAGGTCATAGGCTACTTCATCTGAAAGTCCCAAGGTCTCCTTATAGTCTTCCTTGATTATCCCAATATTAAGAGGCGTCATCTCATATCTAGTGGCACGAAGGAAAAAGGTAAGGCCGTCAGTATTTTCAATACTCTCAATATCCTCATAGAGACCGGCAACAACAAGATAGATTGGATACTCTTTTCTTATCAGAATCTGGAATTCCTGAATAAACTCCACAAGATGCGGTGTTTTCCTGACTTCATCAATTACAATAAGAACTTTCTTTTTCCTGCGAGCCACCTCTTCCATAAGTTTATCCAAAGCCACATCGAGGCTGGCTGCAGGACTGATCTTAGAGGCACTTATGCCTATGCCGAAGGCAGAAAGATTAAGATGTGTATCCACAAAACTGGTCACAAAAGGAACATTGGTATAAAGATTCGCAACAAGATCATTGGTAATGTCTCCGCCGGGTTTTATATCAACAACAATCCAGTCCTTGTCATCCCGTAGTTCCTTCTCGATTGTAGTAAGAGTAACAGTCTTGCCGGTTCCTCTGATTCCGGTTATCTTAAATGCCTGTTCCTCAACAATATCACTGTTAAGCGTATCAACAATCTCATCAATAAGCATGCTTCGACGTATATACTGAGTTGGAATTCGTCCAAAACTTATAGCATAAGGATTTCGTTCAGGCATAATATCCCTCCTGTAAAAATATAATTTACACCATGCCAATATAATATCATATAATTCTCTATAAAATAATATAATTCAATATAATTTAATATAAAACACTATAATTTAATATAATTAAAAAAGTGGACTATAAAACACTATAATCCACTATAATCCGCTATATTTTCCTATAATTTCATATAATTCATTCATCCAGGGCTCTTCTTACAGAGTCCATTGAATATCCGCGTCTTAGCAAAAATGCTATGATTTTCTGCTTGTCCTTGAATTCCATATCCTTGTCATAGTGTTTCTTAACAAGGAGCTTCTTAATCTGCTCCTGTTCCACATCTACATCGGCTTCATCTTCATATATCTCCAGCATAAGCCTCTCAGTAAGTTCCTTGCTGATACCCTTGCCCATGAGATCCTGCACTATCCTATTCTTGCTTCTCATCTCCATATGATAAACAATATAATCCCTGGCGAAACGCTCGTCATCCAGATACCTGTAGGACTTAACATACTCTATTGCTGCATCGATACACTCATCCGAATACATACCTTCAGCCAGCTTATCTCTCAGCTTCTTCTCGGTATAATCCTTCTTCTGCAAAAGATTCATAGCTCTCTTGGTTGCTCTCTTCGGAAGAAGCTCCTCTGTGATTGCCCGATAGGATTCATCATCCACCTCAGCATTCTGCTTGATTCCGTAATCTCTAAGCTCACCCTTATAGAGCACAAACGCAAACTCCCCATCAAGGTAGACTTTGCATCTCTTTTTATCAAGTTCAACTAAATCTGTGACTGTCATGTTTGTTCTTCTCCATAATGAAGTTTCGATAAAGTGTCTGTTCACTTTCAACTATTCTCGCCCTTTTCTCTGATTGCCTCTACTCGGTTACCATATGCCCTCGATGCACTAGCTTCTCCTAAGGTTTGTCATAAAGTAGATCAACATCTGCAATGGGTGATGGAAATCGGCAAGCTGCGCAGGGCATCGGGGATTTTGAAATATGGTAGGCCATGGCGGTATTCAAAAATATGCCGATTGTGGTGTTGCGGAAATGAGACCTATGAATCAGGAGTGCCTTATGCACGAGTGATTCATGCTCAGGGCTCATCGAAGCGTTTAACACCATGAGGCAGATTTTTGAATACCGCCATGGTCTACCACACTTAAAAATCCCCGATGTCCATCCACAGTCCCCAGCTCCATCGTCCACGCAGATGTCTCGACGCCCTATATACAACAACCCCCGGGAGAATACTCCCCGAGGGTCATTAGAGCTGCCGAGTACTATTTACTTGGATTTCTTCTTGGGTGTCTCTTCCTCCACAGGTGCAGCCGCAACTGCTCCCTGTACCGGAAGTCCATAATGTTCTCTCACCCTTGCATCAATATCTGCCAGAATAGCGGGATTGTTCTCAAGATAGAGCTTCGCATTCTCACGTCCCTGTCCAATCTTCTCTCCATTGTACTGATACCATGCACCGCTCTTATTAACGATGTCGCAATTAGCGGCAAGATCAAGAATATCTCCTGTAGCAGAGATTCCCTTACCAAACATGATATCGAACTCAGCCTCCTTGAAAGGAGGAGCAATCTTGTTCTTAACAACCTTAACCCTTGTGCGGTTACCGATGTTCTCTCCGTTCTGCTTGATAGCCTCTATACGACGTACATCCATACGAACTGATGAATAGAACTTAAGGGCACGTCCACCGGTTGTGGTCTCGGGATTACCGAACATAACACCAACCTTCTCTCTGAGCTGGTTGATGAAGATTACTGTACAATTGGACTTGCTGATAACAGCTGTGAGCTTACGAAGAGCCTGAGACATAAGTCTTGCCTGAAGACCTACGTGGGAATCACCCATATCTCCGTCAATCTCAGCCTTGGGAACAAGAGCTGCAACAGAGTCAACTACTACGATATCAATAGCGCCTGAGCGAACCATGGTCTCGGTGATCTCGAGGGCCTGCTCACCACTGTCAGGCTGTGAAATATAGAGGTTGTCTACATCTACACCGATGTTCTTGGCATATACTGGATCAAGAGCATGCTCTGCGTCAATGAATCCAGCAATTCCGCCCCTCTTCTGTACCTCTGCGATCATATGAAGAGTAACTGTGGTCTTACCACTACTCTCAGGTCCATATATCTCAACAATACGTCCCTTAGGGATACCGCCAAGTCCCAGCGCGATATCAAGGCTAAGAGATCCTGTGGGAATAGTCTCAATATTCATGGTGTCTGATGAATCACCAAGTTTCATCACAGCACCCTTTCCGAACTGCTTCTCAATCTGTCCAAGTGCTGCTTCCAATGCTTTTTGTTTTTCTTCTCTTTCCATACTTTTCTCCTTTTAAGAACGCCTGTTCGTTATATTTAAATAATAAAACAGATGTTCGGTCATGTCAACAATATTTTTTCAAATAAATTTCAATTTGAAAATGCCGGCAGAAACGCCGAAAAACTGCTGCGGTGCAGCAAATTAAGAAAAAAGCGACTAAAAATATACATGAGTCATTGTCCACCCCATGAACAATGACTCGTATACATTATCATATCTGATATATTTTTGCAACTGTATCAGTTGATCATTCCCATATCATACTGCCTGCAAAGATCATCATATTCCTGATTGATAAGCCTTACCATATCAGCATCACCGCAGATATTGTCGGGATGGAACATCTTCATCAGATCCTTGTATCTTTTCTTGAGAGTGAGAGGATTATTGGCACCTCTGAACAGAAGGTCCATAACATCATACTCGTTCTCACGCTGATAGGACTTCTCTTTCTCAAGTCTCCTGTACTCGGACTCAAGCCTCTTCTTGTCACTAGTCAGCTGTTCAAAACCATTATTCAAAATGGCAAGCCTCTGGTCAAACAATGCCTTGTCGTTGTTGAGCTTCTTGGTTGCAGTCTCAAGCTTGCGCTCCGCTGCATCCATCCTGTTCTTGAAAGCCATCTCATCAGCCTCAAGCCTTGCATAGCGCTCTGACAATGAGCTCTCCATATTCTCAAGGCGACAGCTCTCCTTAAAGAGCCAGAGCCTTAGCTCCGCCAGTTCATCCATGCTTCCGTTTAAAATTACTTCTTCAATCTTTCTCATATCTTCCATTTGGAACCCCCGCCTTCAGGATACAGCAGTGTTATTCCTCTTCCTTATTTTCCTCGGGAAAAGCAATATCTACCGCAGAATCATCATCCATAAGGTTTTCTTTCTTAGCTGTAAAACGATCCGCAATATCAGGAATAAGATCCAGAACCTTGGTAACCGCATCCTGATTCTTGATATTAACCAGCTTGGTAGAGCCGTTCTTGATAACCAGCACAGCACTTGGTGACATCTTGGCACCAAAGCCGCCGACTCCGCCGTCCTTCTTCTCAGCAGCACTTGATCCCGCGCCTACACCAAAGGATACATCCACAAGCGGAAGTATTATAGTATCTCCAACCTGTGTTGCTTCTCCCACAACAGTCTTAGATGCCAATACGGAATTCATACCATGAAGTAATGACTCTACTACGCCGTTGAAATTATTTTCTCCCATTATAGCCTCCAAAAAACTTTCGTTAATCAGGTGTTAAATATCTTCTTAAAACGCCTGATGACTTTTTTGACATCCTTGTTAAAGTAGCATACAAGCACGCAGTACAAAACAACGAACAATGTGATATGCCCCTTAACATGGGCTCTTACCTTAACCACCTTGCGCTCAAAATCCGGTTCCAGGACTACTCTGTCAAGCGTTATGGGATATAATACTCCATAGGCTCCCATAAGCTCGGCTGTAGTGGCAGGATCCCCCAGCCCAAGTAAAATCTCCGCCTTATATTTATCCGGCAGGATCATCTTCAAAAGTCTGACTAATTTCCCCTTAACCAACTTATAAGCACGCTTGAAAATATCGCTTTCCAGGGTAGTTTTAATCATTTTTATCTTACCACAAACTCTAGATATTGTATATTGTATTTTTTCGAACACATTTTGTGGCGTTTTTAGAATATTTTCTATCTTGTCAAAAATATCCTGAATAATCTCTATAAGAGCTCTGTCCTTACCTTCATCTTCATCCGAAAACTCATCTGAATACTCATTCGAGTTTTCATCCGGCTGCGAATCTGTTCCTGTATCCGAATCGGCAGGTTCCGGCTCGTCATTATCCTGAGATCCCGTCTCTTCCTGCTGTGTATTGTCCGCATCTTCAGCGCTAACCGCAGCATCATTATCAGTCCCGTCTCCGGCGCCGTCCGTATCATCGTTGCTGCTTTCAAGCTCCTGCATATCGCTCATCTCGATCACGCCGTCATCGGTACTTTCATCGATCTTATCGGATTCCATGGTTTCACTATTATTATCGGCTTTTTCTTCCTTCTTCTTATCCTTTTTGGGAAAAACCTTAATTCCGAATACCTTTACAAAAAACTGCTTATCCTCAGGAAAATCAATTCCACTGCTAACAATATGAAGCAGCCAGGTAAACCTTGCGGAAAAATCAATTTTGCCCACATCAAAGCCCTTATCAAATTCTGTCTCAGGTATGTAAAGATCCGCCTTGTATCTCACCGGCACAAATAAAACCAACAGGATAAGAACAAGCAATACAGCAAGTATCACCAAAAGCACGATCCCTATGACCTTTAAAACTCCCAAAACTCCCGCCAACATAATAGCTCCAACAAATTTATTCTATCAGTTAATCAGCCCACCGAATCCAGATATTCCAAGAGTCTTCCGTCCTTACCGGCCAGCGAAGCCTCCTGCGAGATACGAAGAACTATATCCATAGCCTCTTCATACCCTCCCGCAATACCATAAATATAAACGGGGTGTTGCCTGAAATATGGCTGTTTCAAAAAGGCGCAGTTGATAATGTCCAGCTGATCTATACCGTTAGTGGCCCTTGTAATACAAAAAATACCAAACTGGCCGCTACCGTGCCAGAGCTTCCACTTAACTACAGTATGCTTTTTAACTGAAGCTCCCCAATACAGCTTTTTATAGAATTCACAAAAGCCCTTCTTCGACATTATCCTCTCCGTAACAGTTTTATAGTTTATTGTACCATACTTTTATTTTCAAAAAATTTAGTCCACTCCGAAATATGCATCGAATATTCTCTTGGCAATAGGCACTGCATAACTTCCGCCGCTTCCCGCATTCTCCACAATTATGGTGACACAGATCTCGGGATCCTCTGCCGGAGCAAAGCCCGTGAACCAGGCGTGTGAATCGGAGGTCGAAGTATTAAACTCTGCAGAGCCGGTCTTACCTGCCGCGGTGTAAGACTGTCCTTTTAACTTGGTTCCGGTACCGCTTTCCACAACCTGAATCATCATCTGTGTCAGAGTTTCAGCCTCTTCCTCAGTCATGAGTTTCTTATACTTCTCTGGCGAATAGCTCTTAACAGTCTTGCCGTCGGCAGCCTTAATCTCCGTCACCAAATAGGGCTTCATCAGAACACCGTCATTGGCTATAGCACTTGTAATAAGGTTCATGTGAATAGGCGAAACTCCTGTTGTTCCCTGACCTATAGACAACTGCATAACGGAAGCCGAAGTTGTGTCCTTGTCATATATCGCCGTGCTTGTTGAATGTGACAAACTGACCGGTATATCCTGGTTGAACATCAGATCATCAAGGGTCTTGTTAAACGTACTCCTACTGATATTAAGCCCCATATTTGCATAGGAGGAATTACAGGACTTGGCAAAAGAGGTGTAAAAATCTACACTTCCATGGCTCTCACCGTGAAAACAGGAAATTGACTCATCTTCATGAGTAAACCTTCCGTTGCAGGAATACCTGTAGCTGTCTATCTCGTCAGGATGGTCTCTTAAGTAGGCAAGAGATGTCACAATCTTAAAGGTAGATCCCGGGGGGTATAGCCCCTGGGTTGCCCTGTTGACCAGCATTGCATTACCTGAAGTGTCGTTAATAAGCCTCTCCCACTCTTCCTGAATCTTGTTTGGGTCAAAATCAGGCTTGGAAACCATGGCCAGTATCTGTCCTGTCTTGGGGTCAGACACCACAATAGCTCCCTTCCTTGCGGCAAGTGCATTAAAAGCAACCTCCTGAAGCTTAACGTCCAGTGAAGTAATAACATTGTCACCCGGATATTTTTTGCCCTCAAGATCGTATTCCACCTTCTCTGAGAGATCTGCGCTGGTATTTATAAGATAATAGTTGGTCAGAGCTTCAAGTCCGGACTTACCGTTGGAGGCATAGCCCACAACATGGGCAAATTCTTCGTTGTAGGGATATACTCTTTTGTCCTTGCCGTCCTCTCCCGCTTCCGAATAGGCCAGCAGATCTCCGTCCCTGGAAACAATACTGCCCCTGGTGTTCTGATTAGCCAGGATCTGCTGTCTTGTATTGTAATTGTTGTTAAGAAGAACCTGCTTGTTTCTGTAGGAATAATTGCAGATGTAAATAAGCATGGTGCCAAATAGCAGTCCATAAAAAGCAGTAAGCACGATAATAGGATAAGACCTGATCTTTTTGGTCTTTTTCTTACCGGCTTTTTTGCCCGCACTCTCTTTAGCTGTACCCACTTCTTCTTTTATCATATCTTCATTCATAAAATGATTGTCTTCTCCCGAAATTTATGTATCAGCCTTGTCTTCGGTCCTTTTCCTGGCAGCTTTTCTTCTCTGCATTTTCTCAATGGCCACATAGCGCTCATCGGTTCTGATCATGCAGATTCCTTCCACTATCATCATCATTATGATGGTAACAAAAACCGAAGTTCCACCATAGCTGACAAGCGGAAGCGTAACTCCCGTAAGGGGAATAAACTTACAGCCGCCGCCAATAGTCAGGAAGGTCTGAAAAATGTATGCTACACCGATGCCGCACACCACCAGCCTGTAATATTTGTCTCTAAGAAAATACCCTTCCTGCATTATAGCCACAAAGGAACTGACGCAGATAAGCGCCATAAGAACCGCAAAAATAATTCCCATCTCCTCCGCTATTGCTGAGAAAATAAAATCCTGCTCCACAAAAGGGATCGACTGAGGTGCGCCGCCATATAGTCCAAGTCCGAACCAGCTACCGCAGCTGATTCCAAAGAGCGACTGAGACAGCTGATATCCCGTTTTTTCAATATCCGCAAAGGGATCGATCCACGCCTGCACACGAACCTGAATATGTGAAAAGAGCTTGTAAGCGAAGGCGCTTGCCAGAGCTCCAAAGCCCAGTCCAATAGCAAGATATCCGATATTCTCCGTAGCAATATAGATCATTGCCAGATAGATAACAAAAAAGATAAGCGCACTTCCAAGGTCCTTGGAGAGCACCAGGATAATTACATGGGCAGCTGCGATTATTGAGTTAATGAAAAGCAGCCATATGTTATCGCTCTCATACAGCGCTCCCGCCATAAAAAACAGAAATACGATCTTGACCACTTCCGATGGCTGGAAGGTTATGCCTCCGAGCGTATACGTTATCTTAGATCCGTTGGTAACAGCTCCCAGAAGAAGCACAACACCTATAGCAACAATACCAATGGCCGCAAATACATAAGTGAATTTTTTTACAAAATTAAATCTGAATACAGCCTCAGGCACAAAGAAGCCGATAATAAAGGACGCTGTTATGATAAAAAACTGCTTCACCGCCTTATCATAAGACAGTCTCGTAAGTATTATCATTCCTATCATCAAGAGCATACAGGAATTGTTGATAATAAGCCGGTTAGCTTCCGGATATATCACGTAGAACAGCATCAGCACCGAAGCAAATACTATTATCTGAAAGGCAAAAAAGAACAGATACCTGGCCTTGCCGGTTCTTGCGATTATCTGAACGAAACAGGCCAGCTGCACCGCAAACATAAATATTATCTGTCTGATATATATACCTTTTCTCTTTTTCTCCGTTCTGAACCTGAAGGCCATAAAAGCTTCCAGTGTATACAGAAAAAGGAATAAGGCAATAACATATTTGGATATCTCAGTTACATATAACTTCATTTAGAATTACTCTACTCCCCGTTTATAGTGTCCTGTGGTATAGCTGATCTTATCAAAGATATCTGCCTTTGCGGGCATATCTTTTGCAAATGCTTCATACACAGCTTCTGCAGTCTCAGCATCCTCCGTTGTAAAATCTATTCTCAGACGATTAAAAATCCCCAATTCCACAATATTCTCATACTTCTTGTGAAGCGCCGTCGGATGCGCATTCCAGATAACATTATAGCAATTGCGGCAGTTGGTGGTGATCACAAGCTCGTTATCCATTCTGTCGGTGATACCAATAGTCTCGGAATGGTGTTTGTGAAGCCTTCCGGAGCAATTATCCATGGTCTTCCTGACACACCCTGCACTGACCATCATGGGTACTTTGCCGTAAACGCAGTAAGAAACCGGAATCCTGGTGTTTTTCCTTATTTCCTTAACCAGCTCTTTGGTCTCATGAATGGTAAGTTCAAGAGGAATCGATATCTCCGAAACATTGAAACCACCTTGGAAACCGCTGTTACACTCAAGAAGGAGCTTAACCGCCTCAGCATTCCAGTTGTACATTCCATAGTCAAGAATCACTTTGCCGGTAAAACCTCTCTGTTTGAAAAATCCCAGCTGTTCGAGATTCCTTATCAAAACTCCGTCAAAGCCATATTTCACAAAACTATCGGCAACAAGATCCAGATCCTGCGTGGCATCCAGTTCTTCATGCCTTGTAACAAAAGGAAGTGCGAGGATTACTTCAGTTTCAGCCACTGCCTCCTTTATCTTCCTGATAATATCGCCGGTTTCATCCATTGAAGAAAAGAATATGTTGCTATCTACATATATTCTTCCGGGAACCTTATAATCCGCTTTATCATAGATTTTGGCGATAGTCTTAAGCTGCTTCGCATTTGTAACAAGTACATCGAGAATCCCCGGCTGTACTTCAGTATCAGCATAGATATCCTCAATTCTATCCCCGGTCTTAATGCCGGATTCTACTGCGGATGTTACACTTGAACTTGCCATGCCTTCTATAGCGGCCTGCATTTTCTCACACAGCTCTCTTCTAAGTTCATTAAGCTCACTTACAGGTACAAAAATCCCGGTTCTGCTTCCGCCGTCATCAATATTAACATTGATATTCTCTGCTTCAAAAGGAGTATTTCCAAGTCTTGAGAGCTGTTTGAGCACACTGTCCTTATCCATGGGGCGCTTGGAAGCTGCTTCGACTTTTTTGCCACGTACAGTCTCATGCAGGATTTGGTCACCAACATAAGCGGACATAGAGATAACAGCTTCCTCTGCAAGAGTAAGCTGACAATTGATCTCACATTTAATCTTAAGCTCATGATCCAAAAATCTGTCTTTGACCTCTGCCAGAACCTTGTCAGAGGTTCCGTTATAGGCAGGAGAATCTATAGTCACCATATCTTTGCCGTTATGCTTGTGGTAATAGCCCTGGCTTATTCCGGTTCTGAGATAAAGAGACTTAAGAATATCCATGTCTTCCCTGGAAATATCATGTTTTTTGTCCGGTTCCCTGTAATAAAGATCTATATATTTCCTGTAAAGGGAAGTTACTCCTGCAGAATACTCAGGCTTTTTCATTCTTCCTTCAATCTTGAAGGAATCTATACCTGCCTCTATAAGCTCAGGAATCATGTCAACGGTACACATATCCTTAAGACTTAAGGGATACTGCTCCTTGCCGGATCTGTCACCTGATAACCGGTAAGGGAGTCTGCAAGGCTGGGCACATCTTCCGCGATTACCACTCCTTCCGCCTACCATACTGCTGAATAGGCACACTCCTGAATAGCAATAGCACATAGCACCGTGGATAAAAGCCTCAACTTCAATATCCGCTTCGGTCCTGATCCGTTTCATCTCCTCAAGACTCAGTTCCCTCGCCGGAACGACTCTGCAGCAGCCAAGTTCCTTAAGGAGTTTGGCTCCATACACACCGGTAACTGTCTGCTGCGTGCTGGCATGAAGCTCAATACCGGGAAATTCCTGTCGTATGAACCTCATAACACCGTAGTCCTGAACAATGACACCGTCCAGCTTCTTCTCTGCGAAAGGGAGCATAAAATCATACAGTTCACCGAACTCCCTCTCTTTAACCAGGGTGTTAACGGTCATATAGATTTTTTTACCATTGATATGGGCATAACCAATGGCATCCAGAACCTGGTCCCTGTCAAAATTGTCTGCATAGGCCCTTGCTCCGAACTTGCTTCCGCCAAGATATACCGCATCCGCACCTGCGTTAAATGCCCCTACCATGGTCTCATAATTACCGGCAGGAGATAATAATTCCACTCTCTTCATAAATCACCACGTATTGCTTCAAAAAAAGAGGCTGAACATGCAGCCTCTTAATAATTATTTCTTAGTGCCCTTGGCCTGTGCCTCAAGCTGAATGATCTTCTTGGAGGACTCATCGAGCTTGGTCTGAAGGCTCTTGGCATTCTTTTCACTGTTCTCAAACTTCATCTGGGTTGCTATAAGTTCATGTTTGATATCATAGAGCTCCTTCTCCTTCTCGGAGAGCTGCTCTTCCATGATCTCTATCTGCTTCTTGGCCTTAAAGTAATCGTCTGCAATATTGAGCTGAAGAAGAACATTCTGAGTATCAATGGGCTGTCTCTTAAAACCATCGATCTTGTTGTATTCTGCGATCTTGTTATTGATATAGGATGCAACCTTCTGAAGGTATTCCTCGCTCTCATATCCGCTTAAAGTAAATACTTTGCCGCCGATGATTACTTCGGTATCTGTTTTAGAAGCCATAATATTCCCCCAATATAGTTTATTTATTTGATTATATATCTCCCTCAACGGGCATTTCAAGTCCTAAATGCCGATAGGCATCCATAGTAACCACGCGGCCCCTGGGGGTTCTGTTTATGAAACCGTTCTTGATAAGATAGGGTTCATAGACATCCTCAATGGTACCCGAGTCCTCTCCGATGGCTGCCGCCAAAGTATCAAGTCCAACCGGTCCTCCACCGAACTTACCTATCATTGTCATCAGAAGGTTCCTGTCAGTGTGATCAAGTCCCATCTTGTCGACATCCATAAGGTCAAGTGCCGTAACAGCAACATCTTCTGTTATTCTGCCGTCATATTTAACCTGGGCAAAATCCCTTACTCTCTTTAAGATCCTGTTGGCAAGCCTGGGCGTTCCACGGCTTCTCTTGGCCATTTCAACTGCGCCCTGTTCATCCACTTCCACATCAAGTACCTTGGCTGACTGAAGGATGATCTCACACAGTTCATCAGTATCATAGTACTCCATTCTGTGGATCATTCCGAACCTGTCGCGAAGAGGTGCAGACAGCATACCTGCTCTTGTCGTAGCACCTATCAATGTAAATCTTGGAAGATCAAGCCTGATAGATCTGGCAGTCGGTCCCTTGCCTATCATGATATCAATGGCAAAGTCCTCCATTGCGGGATACAGAACCTCTTCAACCTGTCTGTTCAGGCGATGTATCTCATCTACAAAAAGGACATCTCCCTCCTGAAGGTTATTGAGAATAGCCGCCATATCTCCCGGTTTCTCAATAGCCGGTCCGCTGGTTATCTTGATATTAACCCCCATCTCATTGGCAATTATACCTGCAAGAGTTGTCTTACCAAGTCCGGGCGGTCCGTAAAAAAGGAGGTGATCCAGACTGTCTCCTCTTTGCTTGGCTGCCTCGATATAGATCTTGAGACTCTCCTTGATCTTTTTCTGTCCTATATAATTTGAAAGGCTCTTGGGGCGAAGCGATCCCTCAATTCTGGAATCCTCAGCGTTTTCCTGAGTATCGACGCTACGAGCCGTTGTGTTTATCTTTCTTTTCTCCATACATTTACCACCACATCAGTATTTAGAACATCTCTTTCAGTGCAAGCTTAAGAAGCAGCTCTGTATCCTCCGCTGCCGAAGGATTGGCGGAAACTACCTTCCTCACCGCCTTCATGGCATCAGCAGAATTGTAGCCCAGAGCAACCAATGCAGCAACAGCCTCTGACTTGGAAGAATCAGTATCACCCAGAGCGTTGTCCATGGAAATTCCGGCTCCGCCAAGCATCGTATCCTCAGTAGCCTTAATCTTGTCACGAAGTTCAAGAGTAATACGCTCCGCAGTCTTCTTGCCGATTCCGGGAGCCTTGGAAAGGGACTTGCTGTCCCCTGCTATAATTGCAAATCTGAGATCATCGGGAGACATCACCGAGAGAATTGCCAGACCGCCTTTGGGTCCGATTCCGTTAACTGTGATGAGAAGTTTAAAAAGATTAAGCTCATCCTTTGACAGAAATCCGAATAAGGTAAAAGCATCTTCCTTAACATTTGTATATGTATAGAGCTTCACCGATTCTCCTATACCGGGCATTCTGTCCATAGTTGAGCCGGAGATATTTACATTGTAACCAATGCCGTTAACATCAACTACGGCATTCCCCTCCTCAATACTCTCCAAAATTCCATTTACATAAGCAATCAAATCATTTTCCTCCCCTATAAAGCCTCTACTATTTTACCACAAAAAGAGGAGGTGGATATAAGAAATATCCACCTCCCGGACTACTTAGAAGTTATACGATTTCATCGGTAGATCCATCTTTCTTGACAACCTCCAGCTTGCATCCAAGTCCGAAAGCTGCTACGCTGCCGGCGATGAGTGCCCATGGAATTGTGGCAAAACCAATGATACCACCGATAATACCAACGTTGACAGGAACACTAAATACGATCTGATCATCCTTGCGGATCTGAATCCTGTCAACGTTTCCTTCCTTTACTCTCTTTTTGAGCTTTTCAACAGCGGCCTTTGCTTCCTCTCCGATGTCGATTGTATCGGGACACAGAAGCTTGATTGCCTCATCAACGTTGCCGTCTGTCTTAAGGAGAGCTTCCTTGGCTGTCTTGTACTCAACGCCTGTCTGCTCCATTACCTTTTCTACTGCTTCCAATGTGATATTCATACTCTTTTCTCCTTTCAATACCTTGATCTATATGATTCAGTTATCTAACTGATAATAAGATTATATGTGCACGCTATATGGATATATATACTTAGTATTGCATATTAAAGAGTCATAATTCTCATTTTAATACCAAAAAGAAATAAATAAGGCTACCTGCCGCCCGGCAGATAGCCTCTAAATACAATGTAAACTTATTAACCGATAGTGTGAATCCAGCCTTCGGGAGCCTCAACAGTACCCATCTGAATACCTGTCAGAGTATCGTAGAGCTTCTTGATAACAGGTCCCATGTCATCCATACCGCTGGCAAAAGCGATCTCCTTGCCATGATCGTTGATCTTGCCTACAGGACTGATAACAGCTGCTGTTCCGCAAAGTCCCATCTCAACGAAGTCAGGAACTTCTGAAAGCTTAACAGGTCTCTCCTCAACATTCAGCTTAAGGATATCTCTTGCAACCTGTACAATTGATCTTCTGGTTATAGAAGGAAGGATTGAATCTGTGTGAGACTGAGGAACTACCAGTCCGCCTTCCTTGGTAACGAAGATAATGTTAGCTCCGCCTGTCTCCTCGATGTAAGTTCTTGACTCAGCATCAAGATATACATTCTCGGCGAAACCTTCATCATGTGCGGTTACGATTGCATGAAGACTCATAGCGTAGTTAAGACCGGCCTTGATATTACCTGTTCCGTGCGGTGCTGCTCGGTCGAAATCACTTATCTTAACAACGATAGGCTTAGCACCACCCTTGAAGTAAGGTCCTACAGGTGTAACAAAGATTCTGAACTGATATTCATCCGCAGGCTTAACACCAATTACATTGCCGGTAGCAAACATAACCGGTCTGATGTACAGAGTTGCACCGGATCCGTAAGGAGGAACCCAGTCCTTGTTAGCTGCAACAACTTCCTCTACAGCCTTGATAAATCTATCCTCAGGGAAAGGAGGCATCTCAAGTCTCTTAGCTGAGTCAACCATTCTCTTGGCATTGAGGTCAGGTCTGAAGGTTACTATCTTGCCATCCTCTGTCTCATAAGCCTTAAGTCCCTCGAAGCACTCCTGTGCATAATGAAGAACACCGGCATCCTCGCTCAAAGTAACGGTGGAATCCTTGGTAATGACGCCATCATCCCACTTGCCGTCCTTATAATTTGAAACATATCTGTAGTCGGCAACCATGTAACTAAAACCAATATTTGCCCAGTCTAAATTCTTTTTACTCATAAACTCCTCACCCTTTCTATCTAACTTTAGCACGTCAAAGCACTAATAAATTACATTATAATCCTTTATTTCATGCAGTCAAGTCATATCCGAAAGATTACTTGCCTTCAGTTTTGTTCGTTTGGGATTTGCGTTTCTTTCCCTTCATTTTGAAGATTCTCTCAAAGGTGTCAGGCTCTTTGCCTGCGTTGTATTTGGTATTCTCCGAGTCGCCAAGAGACTTGAACTCTCCGTTCTCAATATATGCCAGATCGTCATAGTCCGTAGTCTCCGTACTAAGGTTACGCTTAGTCAGATACATGTTGGTTATCCTTGCCACAAGAGCATAGAATACTGCAAAAACAGGTACTCCCACAAACAGTCCGATGATTCCCCACAGTCCTCCGAAGAGCGTGATGGCAAAGATGACCCAGAAACTTGACAGTCCCGTTGAATTGCCCAAAATAAGAGGGCCTAAAATATTGCCGTCAAACTGCTGAAGTACAATTACAAAGATGAGGAAAACCAGCGCCTTGATCGGATCTATCAAAACAAGAAGCAACGCTCCCGCAGCTCCGCCGATGTAAGGTCCAAAGAAAGGAATAATATTTGTGACACCTACAATAACGGAAATCAGCACCGGATAAGAAATCCCCAGTATCCTGCAACCAAAATAGCAGATAATTCCGATAATAAGAGAATCTATAAGCTTGCCTCCAACGAAACCAGCGAAGGTGTTGTTTACAAATCTAAAGCCTCCGATGAGCTCATTGGCATACTCTTCCTTCAAGAAGGCGTAAGCCATCTTTTTACCCATTGTGGCGAATCTCTCTTTAGCATTAAGAACATAGATTGCAACGATGAAGCCTACGATAATATCGATGAATACACCAAGCACTGAGAAAAAGCTCTTGGATGCCACCTTCACAATGGTATTCACATTTGGTAAAAGAGGCATAAGTTTCTTGGAAAGAAAGCTGCTTAAATTGGCGTAATATGCATCCAGCTGTGAATCAATGATCCTTTGTAGATCCGGATTGTTCTCAAGCAAAAGATTGGAATACTCATCAATATTCTTAATGTATACAGGGAGATTATATACAATCTCTCGAATACTGCTGATAAGCTGAGGAATGATGATCCTGAAAAGGCCATACACAATAAGAATAAAGATTCCCATAGTAAGAACAACGGAGATTGTCCTTATCTGCTTCCTTTTCTTTTTGTCCTCAGAGCCGTAAATCGATACCTTTATTCCCCTTTTTCTATAAATAGGAATCAGGATCTTCTCTTCTATTCCCTCCAAAAGAGGTATGAGAACATATGCCATTACAAGGCCGAAAATAATCCCTGACAGAGAATTGGCTATTTTTCCCAAGGACGTCATCATGTCCTTGTTTTCAAAAATAAAGGAATAGGCAAGCATTATACATACTGCCACACAAAAAACGGTCATTCCCCAGGTCACTTGATTTTTCTCAGGTTTAAGGCGCATAGCTCTTCTCCCTTTATAAGAATTTATTCTTGGATCATTCCCTCAAGTACATATGCAAGGCTGGCCAGATAGTCTTCATCAATGTCCTCGGCCTTTCCCGCATCGCATTTCTCCGCAAGAGCGGGATTAAGCGGAATCCTTCCCAGAATATCAAGTCCCTTTGAAGCAGCATAGCTCTCAATCTTGCTCTTTCCAAATACGTAGATTGGCTCATTGCAGTGAGGACAATTCATATAACTCATGTTCTCAACAATTCCGAGAACAGGAATATTCATTATATTTGCCATGTTAATGGCTTTCTCAACGATCATTTCAACAAGTTCCTGAGGTGTTGAAACCACGATGATACCGTCAACAGGAAGTGACTGGAACACGGTAAGCGGCACATCGCCGGTTCCCGGAGGCATATCCACGAACATGAAGTCCACATCGCCCCAATTAACATCTGACCAGAACTGCTTAACAATGCCTGCGATGACAGGGCCTCTCCATACAACGGGATCGGTCTCGTTGTCCATAAGCATATTAAGAGACATAACCTTCATGCCCTTCTCAGTGACAGCGGGAATAAGACCGGTTTCATCCGCGTAGTTGTGTTTGCCAATTCCAAACATCTTAGGAATAGAAGGACCTGTTATATCAGCGTCCATGATAGCTGTCTTGTAGCCTTTATTATTCATTGCAACAGCTGAAAGGCCGGTGACAAGACTCTTGCCGACACCACCTTTGCCACTTACAATACCTATTACCTTCTTAACATGAGAATGCTCAGAGAGTGCAACCTTGAAGTTGTCATCCATCTGCTTCTTAAACTCTTCCGGTGACTTAGCCATTAAAAAAATCTCCAATCATATATTAATTATTTTGAATTTCTGTAGGTCTCTTCATCCTTGGAATCCGCAATGTATTCCTCGATGATAAAGCGGGGTCTTCCCTTGGTCTCAAGATATATCTTGCCTACATATTCTCCGATAACCCCCAGGGAAATCATGATCAGGCCTCCAATAGCCCAAACTGACAACACTGTGGTGGTCCAACCGGGTATAGTATGACCTGTAAAATGTCTCACAAGACTGTAAATCAGAACTGCAATGCTCACAAAGAAAATGAAGAATCCCAGACCTGTTATCATTTTAATAGGTTTGGTACTAAGACTGGTGATTCCCTCAACAGCAAAGCTCAGCATCTTCTTAAGCGGATATTTGCTGGTGCCTGCAAATCGCTCAGCCCTCTCGTAATAGACCTTCTCTGTCTTAAATCCGATCATGGGAACAATGCCGCGAAGGAACAGATTCACTTCTCTGAATTCAGAGAGCGCCTCCAGCGCACGTCTGCTCATCAGCCTGTAATCAGCGTGATTGTACACAGTTCCCGCGCCAAGGCTGTTCATTACATTGTAATATCCTTCTGCTGTCGCTCTTTTGAAAAAAGTATCCGTCTCTCTCTTGGAGCGCACGCCGTATACGATATCCGCACCTTCATGATATTTCTGTATCATCTCGTCGATCGCATTAATATCATCCTGAAGATCTGAATCCATGGAAATCGCCATGTCGCATACATCCTTGGCAACCATGAGCCCTGCAAGAAGTGCATTCTGATGCCCCATGTTCTTGGACAATTTGATGCCTTGAAAAAGCTCATCAGACTTATGAAGTTTGTCTATTATCTCCCAGGTGGAATCTTTGGAACCGTCATTTACAAGAAGGACACGGCTGTCTTTTGAAATAAGTCCCCGTTCCATCAAGGATGACAGTTTTGCTTTTAATCTCTTTGAAGTCTCCGGCAGAACCTCCTGCTCGTTATAGCAGGGGATAACACAGAACAATCTATTATTCATACACTTTCTCCAGTTCCTAATATACCTATATTATAATAGTACAAAACTTCCATTTTTAAAAGGACATAGAAAAAGCCTTTAGATTCTCTTCATCCAGGCATCTGCCATATCAGTCCACTTGCCCACATCATCTCTGAGGCTAAAATCAATCCCCATCGCTGGCATCTCATTGCCGCCAAAGAACTGATCGATAAGCTCCTGCTTCCTTTGCTCTGACACGTTCACCCCTTTGCCATCCTTTACAGAGAAAGCTGCCCTCATAGTCTGTTCCATGCAGAACTCCCCGCCGGACCAGCCTCTGAAAAATGCATTGTTGGCAGCGCTAAGTCCATGGAAGCCCACGGGAAATACATAGTGAGCAAAAGGAACATTATTTTTCCTAAGTGCCATAGCAAAGAGATAGCTGTTCTCAACAGGCACCAGATTGTCCTCCTGGGTCTGCCAGATAAAGCACGGAGGTGTATTCTCGCTGACATGATTCTCCAATGAGAAATAATCCAGCTCTTCCTGTGTAGGCTCATTACCAAGAAGCGCTCTCACCGAATCCTTATGAGTATATTCTCCTGTCGTGATCACGGGATAAGCCAGGATAATTCCGTCTGGTCTGTTTGACACAGCTGAGTATTCCGGGTTCTTATCCTCAATATCCTCATAATGAACAGCGAGGCTTCCGCATACATGAGCACCTGCAGAAAAGCCCATTATAAACAGCTTCTTGCCGTCAATTCCATATTCCGAGCCATTTTTTCTGATATATCTCACAGCTCTTGAAACATCATTCATAGGCTGAGACTTAAGAGGCACTGACATGGTGATATCCGTTGTATAAGTAAGTACGAAAACATTCATACCCCTGTCAAAAAACTCCATGGCAGGCAGTTCACCCTCATGAGGAGTGCACATGCAATATCCGCCTCCGGGCACCACCAGCAGACAGTCGCGCTTGACGTCATCATTATGAACAAATGCCATCAGATTAGGAGTAAAGCCATAGGATGCTGCGTAAGTATATTCACCCTCACCCCAGATATCTTTACGAAATCTCTTGATCTTAGGCATTTCCATTCCCTGAAGATTGTAGTCTTCATCAGGATAATCAGGCTGCCATTTATCTGCCTTCTCTCCCGTTGCAGCCTCAATAACGCTGTAATAAGCCTCTTTGGCCTCGCATTTGCCGCTGAACAAAAGAGGATAGCTCTTCTCTCTTCTAAATCCGGTGAGCCAGCTGTTCTCATCAAGAAGGTTCCAGAAGGTAACACTGGTAATATTGGCCTTGCCTGATTTCCTTGCTTCAAGATAGATCTCGAAGAACGCCCTGTATCTCTCAGCCAGTGCGTGCATAGACTCTTCTCCCGGGGCTGCGTTGTGCATATCAAGCTCGGTGATATTGATCTTAAGTCCCAGAGCGCCGTACATCTCAAGAGCTTTTTTATAATTATCAAGATCCGGGTGATCCATCATCAGGTGAGACTGGAGTCCCATTCCGTCAACAAGGCCTTTTTCTTTAAGAGGTGTAAGAACTTTTTCAATGATGAAGTCTCTTTTCCAAGGCTCAGAAGTCTCGTAGTCATCGTAAAAAAGATCCACTCCGGGAGCTGCATATTTTCTGGCATATTCAAAGGCTTTGATAAAAAAGTCTTCGCCCACAGTCCTAAACCACAGAGATTTCCTGAAATCGCCCTCATCCACAATCTCATTAAAAACATCCCAGGCATATACTATTCCGGGGTAATTATTCTGTACGAAATCAAGAACTCCGTGAATGTAGTTCTCAAGTCTTGAAAGGATAGTCTCCCTGTCTGCAAAAGGGAACATCTCATTGTAGTTCTCGCAGAAAAACCACTTCGGAGTCTGATTGTGCCAGGCAAGAGTATGACCTCTCATGGCGATATTATTTGCCTTGGCAAATTCAAGATAAGGTATTGCGTTCTCGAAGGTAAGCGCCGGAGCAAGATTGTATTTATCAGGCTCTGCCTTGTTCTTGTCAGTATCAAGAAAGAACATGGGCTTCATATCATTCTCGCAGGTAAAGCTGTTAAACTGCTCTGTCAAAAGCTTCATATGAGCAGGTGTGTGAAGGTTCCAGCGGGAAATCGCTGCGCCGATCTTAAAATAGGATTCGTAGGCTGTTTTTAAATTCATAACTCTCTCCAAACTTATATAGTTTCTTGTTTTTGCTCTCCGAAATCTATGATAAATAAATACTCACGCCTACACTACGCATATTTTGTTGTTTTATTCTCAAATGTCGCTATAATGAACCGATCTGACAAAATAAAAAATGCGATGAAGCGAACTGCTCCACCGCATTAGAATATGCTGATCAATTCTTGTTTATGTAATTGATAAGCCCTTCACTGTCGATGATCTTCTGCATGAACTCCGGAAAAGCCTGTCCCTTGAAGCTCTTGCCTGTTGTCTCATCAGTGATGATTCCGGTATCAAAATCAATGCTTACTGTATCGCCGGCGCTGATAGCATCAGCAGCCTCCTCGCACTCAATAATGGGAAGTCCGATATTGATGGAATTTCTGTAAAAGATTCTTGCGAAACTCTTTGCGATTACGCAGCTGACTCCGGCGCACTTGATAGCAAGAGGTGCATGCTCTCTTGAGGAGCCGCAGCCGAAGTTCTTGTCTGCCACGATGATGTCTCCCTCTTTTACCTTGGAGGCGAATTCCTTGTCTATATCCTCCATGCAATGCTTGGCAAGCTCAGACCCTTCCGTGCTGTTAAGATATCTTGCAGGTATGATAACGTCTGTATCTACATTGTCTCCATATTTAAAAACTGTTCCCTTGGCGGCTTTCATTTTTTATCTCCTTATTATTATGATGTATGGTGTCAAAAGTACCTTTTGACACCATATGATATACGGATTGCTAAGCATATAGCATAATCACAATCCAAGCTCTGAAGGCTGTGAAACCTTACCTGTTACTGCGCTGGCAGCTGCAACCGCAGGGGATGCAAGGTAGATCTCCGAATCAATGGCCCCCATTCTTCCAACAAAGTTTCTGTTGGTGGTGGATACGCATCTCTCTCCTGATGCCAGAACGCCCATATAACCTCCAAGGCAAGGTCCGCATGTAGGAGTTGAAACTATGGCGCCGGCCTCAATGAAGATCTTAAGAAGCCCCTCTTCCATAGCATGTAAATAAATCTTCTGAGTTGCAGGGATGATGATACATCTGACTCCCTCAGCCACATGATGGTCTGTAAGAACCTCAGCTGCGATTCTCAGATCATCGATACGCCCATTGGTACAGGATCCGATCACAACCTGATCAATCTTAATATCATCAATATTGTCAAAGGTATGCGTATTCTCGGGAAGATGAGGGAATGCGACCGTTGACTTAAGTGTACTAAGGTCAATGGTGTACTCTTCATCATATACCGCATCGGGATCTGCTTCATATACAGTGAATTCCCTATTAGGAGCATGCTCCTTCATATAAGCCTTAGCCACATCATCCACAGGGAAAATGCCGTTCTTGCCGCCGGCCTCGATAGCCATGTTGGCAATGGTGAATCTGTCATCCATTGAAAGGTTCTTAATGCCCTCTCCAACGAATTCCATGGATTTATAAAGCGCTCCGTCAACACCGATCATTCCGATTATATGAAGGATAACATCTTTGCCGCTGACCCATTTGGAGGGCTTACCTACAATGTTGAACCTGATGGCGGAAGGAACCTTGAACCAGGCCTTACCTGTTGCCATTCCGGCTGCCATATCAGTGGATCCGATACCGGTGGAGAAAGCACCAAGGGCGCCATAAGTACAGGTATGGGAATCTGCTCCGATTATCAGATCTCCTGCCACCGTAAGTCCCTGCTCAGGCAAAAGAGCGTGCTCGATACCCATCTGACCAACTTCGAAATAGTTGGTGATCTTGTTGCGCATAGCGAACTCTCTTACACACTTGCAGTTCTCAGCAGACTTTATATCCTTGTTAGGTACAAAGTGGTCAGGTACAAGGGCAATCTTGTCCTTGTCAAAAACCCCTTCTTTGTTGAACTTCTTCATCTCGTTAATTGCAACAGGACTGGTAATATCGTTGCCAAGCACCAGGTCCAAATTAGCTTCTATAAGCTGTCCTGCCTCGACCTTCTCAAGTCCTGCATGGGCTGCCAGTATCTTCTGGCTCATAGTCATTCCACTCATACCTTATCTCCTTAATTTATATCAAATATTTATCTGTAAATATAACATAGCAAAAAGAGATTTATAACATAACAAATTTAATCGTTTTTCTTGATGTTTTTTATTGCCGCTGCGATATATATTGCAAAAATTAAAATCCCAAATAAGCTTATGCCCAGTCCTGCCTTGAATCCTTCAGGCTCGTAGTCCACCCTGATCTCATGGATTCCGCCGGACACAGGGATTGCCATAAGACCGTAATCCGCTGTTATTATAGGCGTCTCAACTCCGTCCACCTTACAGGAAAATCCCTCTGTACAGGGAACAGAGAAAAATACAAGAGTGTTGTCTTTTATCATTGAAGTCCTGGCAGTAAAGCCGTAGGTATCAGTCTCAAAGCTCTGACAGGAGGTTGTCGCTCTGTCACTGCATTCCTTAGCAAAACTGTTATAATCAAGTTCATCTGCCTTAAGATCCCCGGAAGTAAGCTCGGTCATAGCCAGCTTCCCGCTGTATTCATCAGCTATATCATCGGGAATGATAAGAACCCTCACCAGGTCATAATCATAATCCGCAGCCTTAAGTTTGTCCCACTCGGACTCCCTTATGTAATGTTCAAAGGTAAATCCCATGGGTATAAAGTTCAGGTTCTCAAAGATATCGAAACCATCCTGGTTATCAGCAAAATAGTAGCCGTCAGTACCCTCTCCGTTACTGTATACCCTGTTTTTACTGATTATTGCATTCTCAAAATAGTATCTCGCTGACAGAAGAGCTCTGGCGCCGGCTCTCGTAACAGGAATATTGGTCTCAACAGTTCTTGTTATTCCGCAGCTCCCTTTAAGGAAATCAAATATCTCCGAAGGAACCGTACTGAGGAAACAGTGTATCGAGGGCACTCCCCAGACCATATCGTAGTTGGTTGAAGTACTGTCAACCTCTCCTCTGCAGAACTGACTTTGATCCACATCCACCTTGTTAAAGAGCATCTGCTCCTGCCATTTCTCTTTGCCGCGATCGCTTATGATGGAGCTTCCGTTCTTAATCGGTATAAAGGTTGAGAGAATGCAGCTGGCAATAACAACTCCGAGAATCACTTTATCCCTGAGTCTTATAAGAGGTCTCTTTATCTCAATTCCTTCGATGTTCTTGAGCTTCTTGTTGCGGGGAAGTGCAAATACCACTCCGATCAAAAGAAGACTCAGGATAGCGGAACCTATCATGTCTCTTACAAATATCTTGTTGTTATCGGACATGTTGAAAAATACCACCTTGCCGTCATCGTTCTTGGAAGGAAGAAGGTATATCACAACAAATATAAGGAACATAGCTACCGCTACCAGCGCGCCCTTCTTGAGCTGAGGAGACTTGCCCCTCTCAAGGACCTGCGCAGTCATAAGGCACATCAGAAGAATCGGCATATAGTACCATCTAGCATAATATGCGCTGTTAAACATAGAAAAAGATGCATTGAACACGGGAACAAAAGCAAAGACAGCACACAGGATCAGCATGCTCTTTTCCCAATGTCTCTTCTTGTTAAGAAGGAAAAATGCCACTACGCCCGATATTCCAAACAGAGGAATATACGCAGCAAGAGATGCATTCTTAACAGTTCCTGTGTAAAAAAGTGTGCCTTTGCCGATGATGTCAGGAAGCATGGAAACGCTCTTAATTATATCCCAGATAAGCTTCTCGCTGGGATAGATCAGCATGTCGTAGCCGGTGATGAAATTATCAAGTCTTGAATTGCCCTGAACACCTGCGAAGGCCTGTAACAGGAAAAATGCCGCAATCATAACGCCAAGGACGCCGCCGGAAAGAGCTCTTAAGAACATCCTTCTGATATTAACAAAACTATTGCCCCTGAGGTATCTGATGCAGAAATAGATCAGCAAAAACAGTACCTGTCCGAAGAAGAAATAATAGTTAACAACGGACATGTACATGGTCATTATTACAAAAAATATAAATTTCCAGCCGGAAAGTCTGAACCTGCAGTGTCCTCCCTTGTCATCCACAGCCATAAGCTCTTCAAAGGCCATAAGAAACAGCGGGAAAAATGCCACTGAATCAGTAAAGTGGTTGAATACTATATTGCAGGCATTAAAACCGGAGAATGCAAAAAGGTAGCCGCCAATCATGGCATTGGTATATTTTCTTACATATCGCCTGATGTAGAGGTATGCGCAGGTCGCTGCAGATGCATACTTCATAGCCATGAGAAAAGGCATCAGGTAAGGGATTGCTGTTTCGGGAAATAGCGTTGTGATCCAAAAGAACGGACTTCCCCAGAGATAAAAGGCGAAATCACCGAACATGGTACCGCCAAGGTCCACATTCCAGTTCCAGAAAAACTCACCGCTTCTAACCGCCCTGTGAGCAAGGATATAGAAAGGAACCTGCTGGATATTGTAATCACCGTAATAGAAAAAGGGTAATCCTCTGGAAATAAAGATAGGAAGTACAGCAAGAATGTACATCACAAAAGAACTGGTAAACATGATCACAGGAACATACCATCTTTTCTCCGCGTTATCACTGCTCACCTTATAGTCCTTAAAACCAAAATCTGACATTTCATAATCTCCTCAAAAACAAATAGAGTGTCACTATACTATTGATATAATGACACTCTAATTAATTCTATTCTACTTAGAGGATATTTTCAAATACTTATCAGTTGTTGATAAGCTTATCTGACTCGTTGTTCCAGCTGTAGAGCTTACGGATCTCAGCACCAACCTGCTCAGCCGGATGCTCAGCAGCAAGCTTTCTCATAGCCTGGAAGTGTACCTGTCCGCCTGCCTCTGACATGTCGAGAAGGAACTCTTTTGCAAAGGTTCCATCCTGGATGTCGGAAAGGATCTTCTTCATTGTCTTCTTGGTCTCTTCTGTAACAAGCTTGGGTCCTGTGATGTAATCACCGTACTCAGCTGTGTTGGAGATTGAATATCTCATTCCTGCGAAACCTGACTGATAGATAAGGTCTACGATGAGCTTCATCTCATGTACGCACTCGAAGTATGCGTTTCTGGGATCGTAACCTGCCTCAACAAGAGTCTCGAAGCCTGCCTGCATAAGTGCGCAAACACCGCCGCAAAGAACAGCCTGCTCACCGAAGAGGTCAGTCTCTGTCTCTGTTCTGAAGGTTGTCTCAAGGATACCTGCTCTTGCTCCGCCGATACCTGCGCCATAAGCCAGGGCAAGATCAAGTGCCTTACCTGTAGCATCCTGCTCAACAGCTACAAGACAAGGAGTTCCCTTACCTGCCTGGTACTCGGAACGAACTGTGTGTCCGGGAGCCTTAGGAGCGATCATAGCTACGTCAACATCCTTGGGAGCCTTGATAAGTCCGAAGTGTACGTTGAAGCCGTGAGCGAACATAAGCATGTTGCCAGGCTGAAGGTTGGGCTCGATGTCCTCTTTGTACATCTTGGCCTGCTTCTCATCGTTGATAAGGATCATGATGATATCTGCCATCTTGGCAGCCTCTTTTGTATTGTAAACCTTGAGTCCCTGAGCCTCAGCCTTAGCCTTGCTCTTGGAGCCCTCGTAAAGACCGATAACAACGTTGCAGCCTGAATCCTTCAGGTTAAGTGCATGAGCATGTCCCTGTGAACCATAACCGATAATAGCAATAGTCTTACCCTCTAAGAGTGATAAGTTACAATCTTCCTGGTAAAAAATACGTGCATCCTGTGACATTTTGTTTTCCTCCATATCTTTTTTCTTAATATTCCTATAGTCTTTGGCAAAAGCTATATATATCAATTTTGAACTAACAAAATTAACATCTAAGTTATTCGTCGAGGTAGATTACCTTGTCTGTACCTCTTCCGAGACCTGCAATACCGGTTCTGGCAAGTTCTAAGATCTCATAGCCCTCAAGAAGCTTAAGGAAAGCGTCTATCTTGGACTGGTTGCCGGTGATCTCGATAATAAGTGAATCGGGGCTGACATCTACGATGTTGCCTCTGAAAATATTGGCAGTTGCAAGGATTGACTGTCTCTTGTCCGCCTCAGCCCTAACCTTGACCATCGCCAGTTCTCTGTAGACCGAATCCTCCGGAAGGAGCTCATGTATATCTCTTACATCCACAAGCTTGGCAACCTGTTTCTCAATCTGATCCAGGATAATGTCATCTCCCGAAGCCACAATTGTGATTCTGGTGAACCTAGGATCCGCCGTAACTCCCGCTGTAATGCTCTCGATGTTGTATCCTCGTCTGGAAAACAGACCTGAGATTCTGGAAAGAACACCGGAGGTATTATCAACCAGAAGCTGAAATACTTTTTTCTGCATTTTACTCTCCTCAAAATCTACTGAATCTCCCTTGTTTGCTTGCGCCTTTAGCACTTTAAAGTACTAATTTCTAGTTTCGTTAATTATCGTTATATCGATATATATTCGGTAGATTTTTAAATTATTTTGCACTGATTACTCTAAATTATAGCACTGTATACAATCATGTCAACAACTTTTTGTTTTCCACTTTAAACCATTGAAGTATAGCTTGCTACAGTCCTCCTTCATGCAACAGCTTCACATACTCCTCATAGCTGATCCTCACTCCGCCCATACTCTCCAGATGATCCGTATGGAACTGGCAGTCTATCATCACATAGCCATGCTCTGCCAGAATCCGTGCCAGCGAAATGAGGGCAATCTTGGAGCCGTTCTCCATATCTGAGAACATACTCTCTCCAAAAAAGCATTTTCCAAGACTTACACCATACAGTCCTCCCGCCAGTTCGCCGTCAATATAGGCTTCCACTGCCAGGGCCAGATTTCTATCCGCAAGCCTCTTATATGCAGCCTCCATGTCATCATTTATCCAGGTTCCTTCCTCAAATTCACGTTTAAGTCTGCATCTGTGCATGGTATCTGCGAAGTCCCTGTTTAACTTGACGGATAAACTATGCTTACGGGCAAACTTCCGCATGGAATGGGACACATGAATCTCGGTAGGTCTTATGATAAATCTCTCTTTGGGACACCACCACAAAATAGGTGACTTGTCATACCAGGGAAAAATGCCGTTACTGTAGGCCAGGATCAGTCTCTCCACCGACAGATCTCCGCCCACGGCAAGAAGCCCGTCGTCATCGGCAAGCTCAGGCATGGGAAAAAATATATCGTTGTCATCAAGTCTGTAAACAGCCATATCTAAACCTCTTTTAGAAGAAAGACCCGCCAGTCCTGAAACTGACGGGTCCTATAATCATTAAACCTAAATCAAAACGATCAGAAATCAACCTCTGTATCGTAGTAGCAGCACTTAAGGAGCTTCTCCATCTCTTCCTGGCTGGGCTGACGAGGATTGGATCCTGTGCAGGCGTCAAGAATAGCATTGGCTGCGATATCATGGAGTCTCTCAAGGAATACATCCTCAGCAACGAAGCCTGTCTCTGCAGGAAGTCCGTCTGCACCGTACTTGTTGATGCTGTGAGGAATATTCAGGTCATCATTCATCTTGCGGAGATACTCGATAAGAAGCTTAACCTTCTCGTCGTCGTTTGATCCGCCAAGATGCATGTAATCAGCGATTACACCGTAGCGCTTCTTGGCTGTCTCGTCCTTGGCATTGAAGGCGATAACCTTAGGAAGGTACATAGCGTTAGCTGCGCCGTGGATGATATGTGCACCCTTATCAGCAAAAGCAGCACCTGTCTTGTGAGCCATTGAATGAACGATTCCAAGGAGTGCGTTGGAGAAGGCCATTCCTGCAAGGCACTGTGCGTTGTGCATCAAGTCTCTTGACTCCAGGTCTCCCTTATAGGATTTAACCAGATTAGCCTGGATCATCTCGATTGCGTGAATTGCAAGACCATCTGTGTAATCACAGTTAGCTGTTGAAACATAAGCCTCAATGGCATGTGTGATGGCATCCATACCGGTATGGGCAACCAGCTTGACTGGCATTGTATGTGTGAGCTCAGGGTCTACGATAGCCACATCGGGAGTGATCTCGAAATCAGCTATAGGATATTTGATTCCCTTTGCATAGTCTGTGATGATTGAGAAAGCTGTAACCTCGGTAGCTGTTCCCGAAGTAGAAGGAATAGCGCAGAAATGAGCCTTGGTACGAAGCTTGGGAAGTCCGAATACCTTGCACATATCCTCAAATGTGGTCTCAGGATACTCGTACTTGATCCACATAGCCTTGGCTGCATCGATGGGTGATCCTCCGCCGATTGCAACAATCCAGTCAGGCTGGAACTTCTGCATGGCCTCAGCGCCCTTCATAACAGTCTCAACTGAAGGATCAGGCTCGATTCCCTCAAACAACTCAACTTCCATACCCGCTTCCTTAAGGTAGTCTTCTACCTTCTGAAGGAATCCACCTTTTTTCATGGAGCTTCCGCCAACACATACGATGGCTTTCTTTCCCTCAAGAGTCTTCAAGGCTTCAAGAGCTCCTTTTCCGTGATAAATATCCCTTGGTAGTGTAAAACGTGCCATAAAGAAAAACCTCCTTAAATATAATTTATTGAATAATTAGTAACCCAATATCAATTATACAGTCAGAAGGCTTTTTAATCTATTAAATTCTGAAAATATTCAGACAATAATTCGGATATTTACTGAAAAATCCGTAGCAGAAATCAGTTGAATAAGTAATGTCCGTCAACATAGACGTGTTCAATGTCACTGTCATCGCTGCTGTTATAGCGAATAGTCAAACTATCAATGTATAAAACACCGTTTTCAAGCTGTATTGGCTCCTTAACAAGCTCAGCAAGATCGTCGGAATCCGCATCCATCTTGCCCAGTTCCTCAAGCCGGGATATCTTATCGGACAGGTCTATATAACCAAAGCGAACCGGTTCATAGGCAGAAGATTCAAGCGGAATTTTGTTCGGAACGATATCTTCATACACCCTTGTGTGAATATTCGAAAAGTGGGCGTACCCTTCAGTATCATATATGTCTCTATAATATTTTGCACAAATATCAATATAACGCTGGTTTTCTGCTTCATAACCGGACTTATCTGCATAGTCCGATAATGCTTCCATTATCTTATCCGAATTATAGGTCCGATAATACTTATCAAGATACCTTTGACCTTCTACGCTGCAGTCATCTTTGATCGTATTGTATGAAGACTTGGCCCTGTTGGCAATTTCCTTGGTCACAGCCCCGCCGGAATTTACCTGCGTCATAAACTGTTCCAGCACCTTTTTCTGAGATCTTGTAACCACAGAGTAAACATTAATCGCCGGTACAAGATAAAAGACCAAAACAAAGATAAGCACCACAGGAAACAGAACTCCTCCAAGCCCCTTTTTCCTACAAAAACATACTGCATAATAAATCTCATATAATACTTCGAACACGATAAGCATTATGCCCAGATACCTGCTCATGGTCATTCCGTACTGTGATACTCTCATACTGATGCACATGATCTGAACCACTATGAAAGGTATAAACAAAAATGGAAAGACCCTTAGAGCCGTATAAAGTCTTCCTTCGGTAAAGCCCTGAGCCGCCGTCCAGATAAACAGTCCACAGCCAAAAAGAGCAGCCATAATGGAATATACCTGATTGGAGGGAAACGTCCATGTGACAATTATCTTAACTATATAAGCATAAACTATAACAAATGCCACCGCTAAAAGGGATGTGAGCACATATCCGAAAAAGACTTTAGAAAACTTGGACAGATCCTCCTCAAACCTGGAAAAGCCGATAATATAAGCGGGATACGCAATAGTCCCGGTGATCAGCCACCCCAGAAAACTCTCAACATAAATTCTAAAAAACAAAGCTTCAAACACCCAAATCATGCACAGCATTCCAAGCAGCATGACTCCATAAACAAGAGAAGCTTTCATCGTACCGAGAAATGCTTTTACCAGGTAATTCTCAAATTCTTCCCCTGACTTTTTGTACATAAAGAAAAAGGAACTGACACCGCATACAGCCAGATAGACATAGAATACACGTTCAAAGTAATCGGGAAAATACCCGAGAAGTGTCTTATCATAAGCAGATAAATATACCTCCATCCAACCGTAGATTCCGGAAATGGCAAGCCCGATCAGACTGACAATAATATAAACAAAAGACTTGTTGATCTCCTTAAGGGATGAGATCTTACCTATGCTCTTTTTATATGCAAAATTGCACTCGCATACCAAAAAAGCCGGTGTGATAACAAATAATAATATGGATAAAAACTTGGCAAAATTTGCTATGACATTACCAAAATAGATACTGAGACTAAAGAATTCATCAAGAATTCCATAAGACAATGCAGCAAGAAAAAAACAACAAACAGAAACAGGATGCTCTTTGAGAACTTCCTTGGCGCTTCCTTTTACTTTATTTAACCACAACATACTTTTTTCAAATCCCCTTTATTACTGTTCTTTACATTTTGTGAGAGCCACCGTTCCGGTGCGGGCAATCTCAACAATACTTACACTCTTTAGCATCTCGATAAAAAGCTCAATGCGGTCGGAGGTATCGCAGATCTGGATGATCATCATGTTCTTGGACATGTCCACGATCTGAGCATGCATGATCTCGCAGTTCTCCATGATATCACGTCGGTTCTCCTTATTATACTTAACCTTCATAAGCATAAGCTCTCTGTTGATACTCATGCTCTCCTTGAAGGTCTTGACCTTGATGACATCAATCTTTTTGTTGAGCTGCTTCTCGATCTGCTCAATGGTCCTCTCATCACCGGAGGAAACAATCGTCATGCAGGATACGCTGTGATCCGCAGTCTCACCTACAACCAGTGAATCAATATTGAAATTTCTTCTTGAGAAAAGACCTGCTACCTTGGAAAGTACACCGGCTCTGTTTTCTACAAGAACGGAATATATTCTCTTCATACTCATTCCTCTTTCGGATATGTCAGAATTTTACAAGTTCCAAAGGGTCTACTCTAACTTCCATAAGGCAGGACTCGTCATCCTTAAAGAACTCCTTAAGCTCTGCGTCTATATCACTGTTGCCGTTAACCTTCATATAGCCCATTCCATAGGCGGCAGCTATAAGTGCCAGATCAGGATCGCCCTTGAGTTCTACCATGGAATAATTGTCATCATATGCATAATGCTGATGCTCTCTTACCATTCCAAGGAAGCCGTTCTTCATAACGATTATCTTGATGTTGATACCATACTGTCTCATGGTGGCAAGCTCCATCATGGACATCTGGAAGGCTCCGTCTCCGGTAACCGCAACGACCTGTTTCTTCTTATCTGCCAGCTTGGCTCCCATTGCTGCGGGAATTGAATAGCCCATGGTTCCCATTCCGCCTGAGGTTAAGAATCTTCCGTTTCTCACAAGGTGGTAAGCACAGGACCACATCTGATTCTGGCCTACATCTGCAACATAGATGGCATCATCTTCCATAGCATTGGACAGTCTTGTGATAAAGTCCTTGGGTTCCACATAATCACCCTGTCTTGGAATCCTGCAGGAAGCCATTTCCTTCTTGTAGCCATTTAACAGTTCCAGCCAGTCGTCATGATCATCGGCGTGATCGTCCTGCTCAAGGAAATCCTGGAATATATGCTTGATATCTCCTACAAGAGGAATTGTGGGTCCTACATTTTTACCAATCTCGGCGGGATCTACATCTATGTGAACCATTACCTTGTTCTCTGTTATAAGATCAGGTCTGTTCACTGCCCTGTCCGCAACTCTGGCTCCAACCATAAGCAGAAGATCCGATTCATTCATTGCCCTGTTGGCATAGGGCTGACCGTTATTACCCACCATGCCGAAGTAAAGAGGATGCTCAGAGGGCATTACTCCGATTCCCATCATTGTGGATACTACGGGAACATGATTGAGTTCTGCAAATTTTCTGATCTCTTCTGTGGCCTGGCTTAAATGAACGCCGCCTCCTACGCAGATAATGGGGCGTTTGGCATTTTCAACTTCCTTGATAACCTTTTTGATCTGAACTATATTGCCCTTGACTGTGGGCTTGTAGCTACGCATGGAGATAGACTCGGGATAGCTGAATTTCTCAGTAAGCTCTGCGTTCTGCACATCGAAAGGAATATCAATAAGTACAGGCCCCTTTCTGCCGGTTCCTGCAATGTAAAAAGCCTCCTTGATGATTCTGGGAATATCATTGACATCCCTTATAAGATAGCTGTATTTAACAAAAGACTCTACAGCACCGGTAATATCAGCCTCCTGGAACACATCACTTCCAATCATGTCGCTGTTAACCTGTCCTGTTATTGCAACAAGAGGAATACTGTCCGCATAGGCTGTTGCAATGCCGGTTATAAGGTTTGTGGCACCGGGGCCTGAAGTTACGGCGCACACGCCCACCTTGCCGCTGATTCGTGCAAAACCGCTGGCAAGATGCGCAGCGTTCTGCTCAGTCCTAACCAAAACTCTCTTGATATTGCTGTTTATCATCTGATTCCAGAAGGGATCAATGGCAACTCCCGAATATCCGAAGATTACTTCAGTTTTCTCTTTTTCAAGACATCTTACAATAGCCTCTGCACCTATCATAAAAATCCTCCGTATTGGCAAGCTCTATATTTTAGTCAATATTCAAAATACTTTTTATCACTCTTACGGCATCTGCAGCGTCGGATGAATAGCCGTCAGCGCCGATTTCCATTGCATAATCTCTGGTTACAACAGCACCACCTATTACTATTTTAGCATTAACTTTGTTCTCATGTGCATATTCCACCACATTTTTCATCTCCTTCATTGTGGTGGTCATAAGCGCTGACAGAGCGATAATGCTGGCGTCGTGCTCTTTTGCTGCCTTGACGATTTCTTCCTTTGGAACATCCTTGCCAAGATCAATTACGTTAAAGCCGTAGTTCTTAAGCATCAGAGCGACAAGGTTCTTACCAATATCATGAATGTCACCGTGTACCGTTGCTATTACAACCGTAGGGAGCTTGGGTGCTCCTTCGGAATCCTTCTGAAGAAGAGGTTCAAGATATCCTATGGACATCTTCATTGCTTCTGCGCCTGAGATCAGCTGTGGCAGGAAGTATTTGCCCTTATCAAATAGCTCTCCTACTTCGTTAATGGCCGGCATCAGCACGTCATTAAGGATTACCTTAGGCTCTATTCCGCTGTTAACAGCGTTCTCTGTATCTCTGACGATCGTTCTCTTATTACCGGTGAGAACATCTTTTTTAATAACTGCGAGAGTATCATTCTCAGTTGCAGCACCGGTTGCTTCTGATGATTTGGTACTGTCTGATGTAGAAAGGCTGGCTCCTGTCCAGGTACTGTCCTTGCCAGCCTTTACCTGAAGCGCCTTGAGAGCAGCTTCCTTCTGGGCATTTCTCTCTGCAACAAGCTGCATTCTCTCGATGTATCTGATGTCAGCTCCTTCTTTTCTCTTAAGAAGGTCGGAAGCAAAGGCTGCATTCCCCAACAGTTCCTGGGAAGGATTGGCTATGGCCATGGTAAGACCTCTGTCTATAGCCATGGTAAGGAACGCTGTATTAACACTCATTCTCTCCGGAAGTCCGAAGGATATGTTGGAGAGTCCGCAGATAGTGGCAAATCCGTTATCGTAACAATAATCTATGGTATCAAGTGTATTGATGGCTGCAGAAGGTTCCGCACCAACAGTGGCGACGAGACCGTCAACCACAATATCCTCTCTGCACATTCCAAGGTCATAGGCCATCCCGGAGAGCTCTTCGATGTTACCTATTTTCTCCGCTGCATCCTTGGGAAGTCCGTCGGGATTAAGTGGTAAAAGAATAAACATCGCGCCGTATTTTTGGGCAAGAGGAAGGAAGGTCTCAGCCTTACCTTTCTCCAGCGAAATGGAATTCATAAGTGCTCGTCCGGGGTAAATACGAAGAGCGGCCTCCATAACCTCTGCTGAACTGGTATCTATACACAGGGGCAGATCAGTGATGGACATAACCTCTTCCATTACCTTGAGCATCATTTCCTTCTCATCAATTCCGCTCATGCCTACGTTAATATCAAGTATTGATGCTCCTTCACTCTCCTGACTGGCTGCAAAATCGCAGACCATGTCAAGATTGCCTTCACGAAGCTGGGCCTGAAGTTTCTTCTTGCCAGTGGGGTTGATTCTCTCTCCCACGATCATAAAAGGATCATTCATTCCAAAGGAAAGGCTTCTTCTCTCAGAAGATAAATATCTTCTCCCCACCATCCTTCTGGGAATAGGATTGCCCTCATTATCTCTTATTTCCGCAGGATCAAGAGCTCCGTACTCAGCCTTAAGCCCCTTGATGTATTCGGGAGTTGTGCCGCAGCATCCACCTATTACAGATGCGCCTGCGTTAATAAGTCTTCTCATCTCTGCAGCAAAAGTATCAGCTTCCATGTCATAGCCGGTGGTTCCGTCAGGATTAACGGAAGGAAGTCCGGCATTGGGCTTGGCTATTATTGGAACAGTGGTAACAGCAGCCATATTCCTGATGATCTCTTCCATCTTGTCAGGACCTGTTGAACAGTTAGCACCAATGGCGCACGCCCCCAGTGCCTCAAGTGTTATTGCACTTGCCGCCGCATCTGATCCATAGAGTGTTCTGCCATCACCTTCAAAGGTAAGAGTAACCATTACAGCAAGGTCAGATACCTCCTTGGCTGCGATCAGAGCCGCTCTGCACTCCTGAAGGCTCATCATTGTTTCAACCACAAGCAGGTCGCAGCCCGCTTTTTCAAGGATCTGAATCTGCTCCTTGTATACGGAAATAAGTTCTTCGAAATCAAGGTCGCCTATAGGCCTTAACTGTCTGCCTGTCATGGTAAGGTCTCCCGCAACAAGCGCTTTTTCTCCTGCCGCTTCCTTAGCGAGGTTAACAAGCTCTGTGTTAATCTCTTCAATTTTGTCCCCAAGACCATAGTCCGCAAGCTTGATCCTATTTCCGGTAAATGTAGGGGCATAGAGAATATTCGTGCCGGCCTCAACATAAGCCTTCTGAAGATCACGCATCACATCTTTATGTTCAAGGATCCAGGCTTCAGGGCATACACCTGCAGGCATTCCCGCCTTCATTAGGTTCGTCCCCGTAGCTCCGTCCAAAAATACTACTCTTTTATTACAATAATCAAGAAATTCCTGTCTGTTCATACCTATTTCCTCTGCAAAACATACTGCATTCTAATATATAAGAAAAAAAGATTAATTTACAGACTGTATAATTAACCTTTTTTCACATTAATTACGCTACGATATAATTTGGGAAGTCCATAGAAGATTATTATGGACAATATCATCAATACTACCGGCTTAACAATTCCCGGAACAGGAGGAAACACTCCCCTGATTACTCCAAGATTAAGGATTGCCAAGATCAAAACATGGTAAAAATATATGTAGGAAGATGCTTCTCTTCCCATCTCAGATAAAAGACCACCTTTTTCAGAAAGCGACTCCGACAAAAGAAGTATTCCCATCACAATAAAAAACGAACCAATGAATATTTCCTTTTCCCCGATGATAAAAGTCTCGAAGCAACTGGACAAAATACCCGTGGACAAAAAGCATATGCCCGGAATCTTCCACAGATTAACTATCCTGTTATAGTCTTCTGTTGTCTTGTCCTTTTTAAGTCCTTCTACAATATCTCCCCACAGCACTCCCAGAAGTACGTAGGGAATACCGGTAAAAAACCAGCTTCGTAGCACATATGGGGTAGTAAGAGTAATGCCAAAAACTCTCACAATCTTAAAATCCTGCATCCAAGTAAAAATATGCAGCGCAAGAAGCAAAACAGCCATAACCGGCTTGTAACATTTCCTAAGAACAGGTGCCGCTGCTATGATCACTACCAGTACATAGATCCAGGCAAACAGATACCACATATGATCAAATACATAACTATCATCGTAGATCACTGTTCCGGTATTGAATATAAGGAATCGCTTGATAGAGCCGGGATTGAATCTGCCGGCAAACACCTCAGACAACTTAGCTCCCACAAGAACATGATATAAAACTGAATATAAAAGATAGACTGTATAGACTATGACTGTGATTCCAATCGTCTTTTTAAGTGAACGAAAAGCCCTGCTTCTTATCCCTCCTGTTGTATAGACTCCGGATAAAAGATACCTTCCGGACACAGCAAAGAAAAATGGCACCGCAAATCTCGCAATAGCCTTTACATACTGTCCGAAAGGATCAGGAAACCTTACATGGATCGTAATTACCGCAAGGCATGCTATTAATTTCATGGTATATAAAAACTTATTCTGATTCATACTATATCTTAATCATCTCCAATTGTTGAGAACTGCCCTGCCTCCTGAGTGGTAACGATAACATTGTCGCCCTCCGGGATCTCGCCATGAAGAACCTGCAGCATTACCTGCACACGACTGTTGGCTCTCTCATAATACTGCCTTGCCAGGTCCTCGTTCTCCTCGCTGAACTCACCGTCATAGGCAAGATGATAATATTCATTGGCACTCTGCATATAATCTGCAGCCTCTTTGGAGATCTCGGAAATTGAATCAAATTCCTCAGGAACATCTGTGGCAGCCATGATCTTATATGCCTCGTTCATCTGATCCATAATTAAAAGAAGCTGAGCAGGTGCATCCTCAGCCTCCGGATCAATGGTATTAATCTCCGAATTATAATAGGAAAGCTTGTTATAGAATGTGGTCATGTCCTCTTTGTATGCGGTAAGTTCTTTGGAATCTTTCTTGCCGCAGCCAAACAGCATGCACATAAGAAGTACTGTTACAACCAGTACCGAATATCTCTTCACTGAATTAAACAACAATTTATTCACCTTACTCCTCAAATCAATCTGAATACTTCGACGCAGCCTTAAGTCTGGTCAGGGCTCTTGCAAGACCTGCCTGGGACTTCTTGAATTCCTTGATGGACTGCTTCTGCTGAAGATGCTCCATGGCAAACTCGTAGGCCTCCTGAGCTCTTCTCTTATCAATATCTTCAGGCTTCTCCACGGTGTTGACGATAATAGTACATTTGTTATCCGTGGTGCACTGAAGTGATCCAAGGCTCACTACACCATAGATCCACTCGCCGCCCTTTTTCTTGATCTTGATGACTCCATCGCTGATGGCAAGGATCATCTCCTCGTGATTGGCAAGAACCGCGAGTTCTCCGTCCTCACAGGGAACGATGATCTCCTCAGCTTCATCATCAAAGAATATTCCGTTAACCGATATAACCTTAAGCCCGAAGGTTGGGGCCTTAACATCACTCATAGATTACGCCTCGATCTGTTTGGCTTTCTCAATAACGTCATCAATGGTTCCGACGTTGAAGAATGCCGACTCGGGATACCTGTCCATCTCTCCTGCAATAATGGCCCTGAAGCCCTTGATGGTCTCGGAAAGAGGAACATATTTGCCCTTAAGTCCCGTGAACTGCTCTGCCACATGGAAGGGCTGTGATAAAAATCTCTGTATCTTTCTTGCTCTGTGAACTGTAAGCTTATCCTCGTCAGAGAGTTCTTCCATACCAAGGATTGCGATGATATCCTGAAGCTCCTTATATTTCTGAAGAATCTCCTGAACCTTGGTGGCTGTCTCGTAATGCTCTTTGCCTACGATATCTGCTTCAAGGATACGGCTGGAGGACTCAAGAGGGTCAACCGCCGGGTAAATACCCTGCTCAACAATCTTTCTTGATAAAACAGTGGTTGCATCAAGATGAGCAAAAGTCGTAGCAGGCGCAGGGTCCGTAAGATCGTCCGCAGGAACGTATACAGCCTGTACGGAAGTTACGGAGCCAAATCTTGTAGAGGTGATTCTCTCCTGAAGCATACCAAGATCTGTTGCCAGTGTAGGCTGATAACCAACGGCGGAAGGCATTCTTCCAAGAAGAGCAGAAACCTCAGATCCTGCCTGAACAAATCTGAAAATATTGTCAATAAACAAAAGAACGTCCTGATGCTTAACATCTCTGAAATACTCAGCCATGGTAAGTCCGGTCTCGGCAACTCTCATACGTGCCCCGGGTGGCTCGTTCATCTGACCGAAAACAAGAGCAGTCTTGCTGATAACTCCTGACTCTGTCATCTCTGACCACAGATCGTTACCCTCTCTTGAACGCTCACCTACTCCGGTAAAAATAGAATATCCGCCGTGCTCTGTGGCAATATTCTGAATAAGCTCCTGAATAAGTACCGTCTTACCTACGCCTGCGCCGCCAAAAAGTCCTATCTTACCGCCCTTTGCATAGGGAGCAAGAAGATCGATAACTTTGATTCCGGTCTCCAGAACCTCAACTACAGGGCTCTGGTCAACCAGCCTCGGAGGCTCTCTGTGAATAGTCCACTTCTCCTGAGTCTTGCATTCACCCTTGGAATCAATAGTCTCTCCAAGTACGTTAAAAAGTCTTCCCAGTACTTCTTCGCCTACAGGAACAGTTATCGAACCACCTGTGGCAATGACTTCCATATCCTTGGAAAGTCCCTCACTGGGAGACAACATGATGCAGCGAACCACATCACTTCCTATATGCTGGGACACCTCCATAACACGCTTGTTGCCTTGAACATACACTTCCAGGGCATCACTTATGTATGGAAGATCACTGTCATCAAATTTTACGTCTACTACAGGTCCCATGACCTGAATGATTTTTCCGTTTTTCAAATATGTGCCCTCGTTTCATCAATGTATTTTGCGTCGCCTTCCCGCAGGATCTGATCATTCTTCACAGCCTTCTGCACCTTGGCACGTTTAAGTGCCTTGGCGCCACTGACAACCTCAGTAATCTCCTGGGTTATCATAGCCTGTCTCTGTCTGTTGTAGGTCCTCTGCAGGCCGGATATCATCTTCTCTGCGTTCTTGTTGGCTGCGTCCATAGCCATCATTCGTGAACTCTGGACGCTGCAGAAAGACTCAACCAGCGCTCCGTAAATAAATCCCGTTACATAGTTGGGAACAATATTATCCAAAATAGCTGAAGGGCTTGGTTCCATCAGGAATTCATCAAGAATCGCGCCCGGTGCAAGGGGCTGTTTTCTGATATCCGTGATGATATCAAGAGGAAGAAGCTTCTCATATCTGGTCTCACATACCGTTCCATGAACGGTTGTATAGATGACATAGAATTCATCTATTTTTCTTGAATAATAGTAATCCAATATCTCAGCAGCAATCTTCCTGGCCCTGTGAAGAGTAGGATTCTGAGAGGTAAACATAAAGGATTCCTCTATGGGCATATCTCTTGAAATAAAGTGAAAACGGCCCACTTCTCCGATGACGAAGAGTTTCCAATTATCTCCGTCGTTCCTGATATGCTCTTCGGCAAGGTTTAATACATTGTGATTGTATGCTCCCGCCAGACCCTTGTCGTCTGTAAAGATGATGTAGCCCTTTCTCCTGTCCTTCTCCGGAATATCAAGCCTTGTCTCCAGAAAAATATTATCAACCCCATCGGGAAGATTGCTTACCACCCTCTTGATCATGGCTATGGTCGAGAAAAAGAAGGGTTCCGTATCAGTGAGCATCCTTCTAGCCTTCCGGAGCTTTGTTGAGGATATAAGGTACATCGCATTTGTAATTTTACGGGTATCGTTAACTGAATTAATACGATCCCTTATTTCCTTGATAGTTGCCATTACTCTGTCTCATCTTCCATAAACATATCAACAGCTTCAAGAATACGTCTCTTAAGCTGGTCAGACATCTGTCCGCTCTTCTCAAGCTCACTGCAAATATCGCCGTGCTCTGTGTTGAAGAAGTTAAGAAGCCTGTCCTTAAGATCTCTGACCTTAGGAACCGGCACACTGTCAAGTCTTCCGGAACCTACTGCCACAAGAATGATGACCTGCTCATGCATCGCAAGCGGATGCTCCAACGGCTGTTTCAAAAGCTCCATAAGAACATTGCCGTGTCTAAGCTGATTCTTGGTGGTCTCATCAAGATCTGAACTAAACTGTGTAAACACAGCCATTTCCCTGTACTGAGCAAGATCAACTCTGATGCTGCCGGCAGCCTTCTTCATTGCCTTGGTCTGAGCTGCGCTTCCAACTCGGGATACGGATAATCCTACGTTAACCGCAGGTCTCATACCTTCAAAGAACAGATCACTCTCAAGGAAAATCTGTCCATCTGTAATAGAGATTACATTAGTGGGGATGTAGGAAGATACATCTCCCGCCTGAGTCTCAATTATAGGAAGGGCCGTAATGGAACCGCCTCCAAGTTCAGATGAGAGCTTGCTGGATCTCTCAAGAAGTCTTGAGTGCAGATAGAATACATCTCCCGGATAAGCTTCTCTCCCCGGAGGTCTCTCCAAAAGAAGCGAAATTGCTCTATAGGCAACCGCATGCTTGGAAAGATCGTCATATACTATCAGAACAGCCTTGCCCTGACTCATGAAATACTCTGCCATGGCTGTTCCCGAATAAGGCGCAATATACTGAAGAGGTGCAGTGTCTGCTGCAGTTGAGCTGACAATTATCGTATAATCCATTGCCCCTGTTTTCTTCAGTGTCTGAATAATCTTGGCTACTGTAGAAGCCTTCTGTCCAATGGCAACATAAATACAGATAACATCCTTGCCTTTCTGGTTAATGATGGTATCCAGTGCTATAGAGGTCTTACCGGTCTGTCTGTCGCCAATAATAAGCTCTCTCTGTCCTCTTCCGATAGGGAACATGGTATCTATGGAAAGGATACCTGTCTGCAAAGGCTCATTAACAGACTGTCTCTCTATGATTCCCGGAGCCTTCTTCTCAACAGCACTGTAGCCGGACTCCTTGATATCTCCAAGGCCGTCAAGAGGTGTGCCAAGGGCATCAACCACTCTTCCGATAAAAGCCTCACCCACGGGGATACCTGCTTCCTTGTAGGTTCTGACAGCTCTGGTGCCCTGTCTGATGCCTGTATCATTACCAAAAAGGATACAGCCGATATGGTCCTCTCTAATATCCTGAGCCATACCTCTGGTGCCATCTTCAAATTCGATGATCTCACCGTAAAAAGCATGCTCTATTCCCGTAATATTGGCGATTCCGTCACCGACCCATTCAACGAAGCCCACTTCTCTGTCGCCCACTGAAAGATCAAAATCATCAACCTTGCTCCTGAACAAGGACATGATTCTGGCCGGGTCTGAATCTCCGCTGCTACGGCGGACATTTATCAGTTCTGAGCGAAGCTGCTTGGCTCTTCCGGCATCGCTCCAGTCATATTCGTAATTACCGCATGAAACAATAAAGCCGCCACCGATGGAAGAATCTTCCTGAAACTCCAGCTCGATGTCACTACTGTCCACATCAAATTTGCCGCTGAGAACAGACTTGATCTTCTCAACCTGTTCAGGGCTGGGAGCAGTGGCAGCATATCTCAGTGTTGCCTTAAGATTCTTACTCATTTTTAGCCCCTGCTTCACTTATAAATTTGTCATAGAGTTCTCTGTCGTTCTCGGTGCTATGCTTGGTTGCAGCGATCTTGGATGCTGCTTCCACAACCATATCTGCCAGCTGAGCTGCATATACTTCCTTGACTCTCTCGTTCTCTACTTCTGCATTGTGCTTAGCCTCGGTAACAATCTGCTCGCCCTTCCTCCTGGCATCATTAACTATACGCTCATACTCGTCATAGCCCTGCTTCTTGATATCAGCAAGGATCTGTTCCTTCTCCTCATCTGCAAGCTCGATTCTCTGAAGATACTCAGCCTTGGTCTTCTTGGCTTCCTCGATCATCATATCCGCTTCCTTGGAGGCCTCTTCGATCTCAAGCTGTCTCTTCTCAAGAACCTCATCGACTCTTTTGAAGAGGAACTTCTTGATCAGAAAATAAAGTATGAGTAAATTGATTACTGTCCATAATACATTCCAAAGATTAACGCTTAACACGGCTTTCCCCTTTGTCTAATAGTTTTATCATCCAAGAAACAGAATGATCATGATAGCTACTACGAAACCATAAATAGCTGTAGCCTCTGCAAGAGCACAACCAAGAAGAAGCAGCTTCATGATCTTGCCGTCTGCTTCGGGCTGTCTTGCAACAGCATCAGTTGCCTTGGCAGTTGCTATACCGATACCAAGACCTGCTCCCAAACCTGTAAATGCAGCAATTGCTGCTCCGATCGCTGTTAAACTCATTTTTTATATCCCCTTTCTACACTTTATTCAAAATTATTCAACTGCTTCTTTTATATACAATGATGTCAGGAATACAAATACATATGCCTGGATAAGGCCATCAAAGATATCAAAATACAAACTGAAAGGAACGGGAAGTCCCACAGGAAGTATATGCTTAAGAAGCTCCATAATAACCGTGGCTCCCAAGATATTACCGAAAAGTCGCATACACAGAGACAACGGTCTGATAGCCAGCTCCAGCACATTCATAGGTGCTATGACAGCCATTGGCTGTGCAAAAGCCTTGGCCCATCCCTTGACGCCCTTACTCCTGATTCCGGCGGCCTCAACCATTATAATACTCACAAGCGCCAGAGCAATTGTGACGTTAAGATCCATAGTCGGCGGTACAACACCGAACAGTCCCATCACATTGGAGCAGGCCAGGAACACCAGCACCGATACTATGTAGGTAGCGTAGTCCTTGCCCTCTTCACCCAGCATACCGACCGCAAGGCCTCGAATCCAGATAACAAAGCCCTCAACAGCTGCCTGTCGCTTGGAGATATTATGCACTTTCATATTATGGGTAAAAATCAGAATCAATATGAAGACAACTAAAATAAACACCCATGACAGTACAACGGACTTGTTAAAATCACAGTTACCGTTGCCAAAGGGCATGTGAATAAGGGTCTTGTCTTCAAGTAGCAGTTCCTTCAAAACTTCCTTAATATTCATACCTTTAATCCCCCAAAAAATCTACCTTTCTATTATAAAAAACAAAGGCTGAATGTGCAATGAAAACTTGCCTCATTCAGCCCTTAAATCATGCTTGGTACTGCTTACTTCTTGCTCTTTTTCTTACGTTTGCTTTTATCGTTTTTACTATGCTCGGTTTTTTCTTCTTTTATTTCTTGCGCGCTCTCAGAAGCTTCATCGCTGTGCTCCTTATTCAAGCCATCCTTCTCAAGCATTTCTTTATACTCCTTGAGCTCTTTCCTGAACAGATCATCCTGGGAATCGTCATAGAATAGCTGTTCCTTGCTCTCGATTTTCTCCGATACGTTACTCTTAAGTTCCTTAAGAGCCCCCGGAAGCTTTCTACCGTGCCTGTGGATATTGACGATGACAACTATGATAATTACCAATATCAAAAGGAGCACACCGATGATAATGGCAATTGTCAGGTAGTATACCCTGTTTGTATTGGGGACACCAACGGACAACACAAATTCATTACCCTCAATTTCGTAGGTATAATATCCTCCCATGGTACCGGTCTTTTCAATAGGAATTCTCTCATCTCCGTTGACCAGATACAAAAGATGTTGTTCCCCGAAGATTCCGGGCAAGCGCCTGGTCAACTCTCCCAATGCATTATTCAGCCTGAATCTGATCATATGAATATTGTTGCCATCCGTAGGTATCTTTACCTTTAGAGTTTCAAAATTATATTGAACATCTTCGGCGGTGTCTCCAGCCTTATAATTCAGAGTTCTCTCAACTTCCAGTTCATCCTCTTCTCTGAAGGCTCCGTCCACCAAAAGCTCAGACTGATGGAAATCATCATCCTCACTCTTTTCTGCAAGAGTGGTTCTGAATCTCTTATAATGTGCAGTAATTGTGGTGTCGCAGGTTATCCGCTCAACCCGATCTCTATCCCATTCGATATAGAAACCATCCTTTTCATCTACCGCAGGATATTCATCTTCATTAATGGAATCTCCATATTTTTTACTGATCTGGCCTATCTTTTCCTTACCACTGTCGAGATCATCGTCCTCAAGAATAAAGTTTACTGTGAGATTACTGAATTCATAAGGTAATTCCCGATATTGAATCATCGGCTCCGTGTCACTTGCCTCCCCGGTACCGGCTTCCTTTATCTCACTTTCCTTTTCTTCCGTCTCTTCCTCCAGCTCTTTGAATACCTTATTCTGAGATACGCTGTCATAGCTAACAGGTTCAGCCTTGAGCGCATAGCTCACCCTGTCTATACCTGAAAGATCATCACTGACAAAATAGTTATCCCTCACCTCACCGGATTCTTCGATATGACCTGCTACTGCACCGTACCAGTCTGTGGCTTCTCCGACAGTAACAATTGCCAGGCATTCCTTAATATGTTTGCCGTTTCCGGCAATTCCTCCAACGTAAGTATTGCCGTCCAGTTCTCCTTTAGCATAGGATCTGACAATATGTGCTATTGATGAACCGGCGACGCCACCTACATAGTTACCGGATGTAGATATAACCTTCGCATAACTTCCGCAGTTAAGTATCGTTCCCATCTCCTGCAGTCCGCATATACCTCCTGAATAATTCTTAAGCGCAATAATATCGCCATAGTTCCTGTTATCGCGAAGAACACATCTGGTAATATAGGAACTGTTAAGCAGGTTATCTTTATTTCCTGTCAGGTCACTTTCTCTGTCAAAATCATATTCAATTGCCATGGTACCTGCGATTCCCGAGGTATCCAGATCGCCTTTACATTCACCGTAATTGAAACAGGAATCTATTGTAGCATCTGTAGTATTGGCTGCTGCCTCATAGGATGCATCAGTTATCAGATTGGTATAATCCTTTTCAAGTACACCATCGATCGCGTCGGTATACAATTCAAGAATATTGTTAAACTGATCACTGATATCCAGAAGATCATCTATCAATACTCCGCCGGCATTGTTAACCTCCTGGTTAAGAATGCCGAAGTTATCGTTCATGCCCTGCATATTATCTGCAAGGCTGGCCGTATGAGCCTTGTACTCGGATGAAAACTGCGGAAAAGTAATGCTGTCTTTAGCTGCAATATTTCCGATAATATTCTTGGTCTGGCTTCCCGCTGTTCTGAAATTATCCGAAGCATCCTCAAGGTGATTCATCGCCTCCTGAGCATCAGATCTTACCGACTTGCCCATTTCCGGAAGGTGCTTTTCGTATATACCAAGAATAGTGGAAGTCTTGGATGCAACATCATCGGTATAGGTTCCTTTTGTTCCGGTAACGGGATTGACATAATTGGCCCTGGCATACTCATCGCAATTTGACGCAGCTATCGCAGTGGCAAGCGCATCCAGTTCGCTGTCGTCATCGTTATCTTTTATTGGAAAAGTCACACCTTCCTTGTGCTGCCAACTTCCCGGGGCATCTGCATTAAGACCACTTCCGATATTTCCCTCTCCCCAGGCTGAATAATCCGTCACCGCATTTCCGGAAGAATCTACATATACAAGGTCTGATGTGGACTCTTTTTCCAATCTGTTATCCCTGATAGCAAGGTTATAATATGTCCTTTCGGATTGGTTATACAGTGCCTTGTACTGGGCCTTAGCGCTTTCCAGTACAAGCTTGGCCTCCCTATACTGTTTGAGTTCATCCTCGTCTTTGATGTATTCTTCAATATCAAGGTGTCCAACAGCATCCTTCACATCTTCAGCTGTAGACTTGATATTTCCAACGCCTGAATCTATGTTGTCAATGGGGCCTCCGTTTTGGGAACTCTCCTCAAGTATATAATCAATTCTGGAAAAAGCCTCTGTAGCTCCGCTTGCGACACCATTTGCAAAATCTATCGCGCCATCAGCCAGATACCTTGTATCGCTCACAGCTCCCGCTGTAAACCTCTGAATAACGGCAAGTCTGTTTGATACGATGTTTGATTCATTCTTGGCATCATTAAGAGTTACCGTCACGCTGTCATGAAGCTTGGACACTGCCTGTTCAAGCTGATAGGCAACATCAGAGCTAAGGTCAACAGTAAGATAAGGTTCTGCCTGACCTACAATTCCTCCCACGTCCTTACGTCCCTTAACGGTTCCGTTGTTGGAACATCTGATGACATATCCAGACTGCCTTCCGGCAATTCCGCCTATATTGTAACCAACATGATCATAACCGACATCTGCGTTGTTAATACAATGTGAGATAATACCGATGCTGAGTCCCGCAATACCTCCAATATCAGATACGGTCACATCCCCCTTGGCTTCCTCCTTGTCCTGTTTAACCCCGTCCTTGGCGAAATTAAGGACCTTGTTAAGTCCTTCGAGTGAATCTATGGTGATCTCCGTATCGGTGTTGGTGGTATTGACCAACGCTTCATTTCTGCAGTTTGACAGGTTACCGTAGTTTTCTCCGGTTATTCCTCCAATGAAATGCTTTCCGCTTATGAAGCCTTCCGAAATACCTGAGGAAATTGTACCGCTTAACTCATTGATTCCCGCAATACCTCCAATATAGTCATTTCCTCTGACAATCCCCTTGAAGGAGCAGGCATTTAATCTGCCACAGTTATCCCCTGCAATACCTCCGACTATTGTAGAATTTCCTTCCGGTTGAACAATACCTGTGATCTTAAGATTTTGGATAAGCGCTGTTTTCTGCACATAAACAAAAAATCCTGCGTAGGAAAGTCCTCTGTCTATGTTTACTTCAGACACGGTATGCCCCTGTCCGTCGAATATTCCGCCAAAGGAAGGTATGCCGTCAAAATCCTTGCCAAGAAGCGAAATATCCTTGGTGAGGATTACTTTTTTATTGACAGACCAGGTATCAAGACTGCAGCTTCTTGCAAGTTCCATAAGTTCATCTGCCGAACTTATACTTATCTCCTCCATCTCTCCGGGGATGGTATCATTAATCTGCTGCCGAATGTCCTCATCCACATCCACAGCATTTTCTTCAGCTCTCTCCTGTGTGCCTGTCGTATACGTTAATTCAGGTGCGTTCGTTTCTGCGTCGTTTTTATCATCAGCAAAAGAGACAAGAACCGATGAAGTGAAAAGAAACGTAACAAGGAGGGCTGCCAATAATCTCTTTTTCATATCACACTTCCTCCTCTCCGGTCATAGTAATCTGATCTACATTCTGCTCCGAATCCTCCAGTTGTTCAACATCACCGTTATCAATGAATGCGCTGACATTACCCTTTACCGTTGCATGGACCACACCGTTTACAGTTCCTTCTATTCTGCCGCGTACGAAGCCGTCTATCCTCATAACACCGGACAATTGCCTTGTCTGAATAGGCATGTTCATTACAAATGCAGTAAGCTCGATCACCTTATCACCCACAAGAAGTATCTGCGGAAGGACGAACATAGTTACAATAATCGATATGATGGTTCCTCTTCCCAGACACTTTCCGATGCCGTATATAGCACAGTCTGAGGTCATGTTACCTATAAGCGTTCCTGCTACGGCAAGCATAGTTCCTGATGTGATGATGGTCGGGAAGGACAAATTCATGGTTTCAATGATTGCCTCTCTCTTGCCTCTTGTGCTTCTAAGCTCTGTATACCTGCCGGCAATAACAATGGCGTAATCGATATTGGCACCCATCTGTATGGAGCTTACGATCAGATATCCAAGGAAAAACAGGTTGTCGTGCTGCAATGCAGGGAATGAGAAATTGATCCAGATACATCCCTGAATAACTGCGATAAGAAGTACAGGCATTCCCGCAGACTTAAATGTAAAAAGAAGTACCACAAGAACGGCAAGTATGGATATCACACCTGTGACCATATTATCTCTGGAAAAACATTTTTTAAGATCCAGCTGACTGACTGATTCACCAACGACGTATATCTTATCCTTGTCGTAATACTTTTCGGTGATATCATGCAATTCTTCAATGAAGGCAAAGGTCTCATCCGATTCCTGAGGAAGTGTAGAGTAAACAAGTATTCTGGAGTAGTCCTCACCCTGAAGCTGCGCTTTGGCAAAATTCATCATTCTGTTGGCGTCTTCCAGTTTGTCCATGAGAGAATCATCAAGAGTTACATACCCTTCACTTACCTCCTGATATATGAACAAGAACATATCGATAAGCGGAACTTTGTAATTGGCAAGTCCATTCACGACCTTGGCATAATCGGAATCATTCACCGCATATGCAGCATATACAAGCTCCGCCACTTCATAATCAACATCAAGAAGCTCAGAAAACTGCCTTGGCGATAACCTGTCAGTAAGTGTATACCCGCCCAGAGCCTGCGCATTTGCAAGACCGGTGACCTTGCTTACATGCTGGTTGTTTTCAAGCTCTTCAATAAGCCTTTTTTCTTTTTCATAATCACCTGAAGGAAATACAAGTGCCAGCATGTTATCGGAGGCAAAATTTTCCTTCTGGAGATTTTCTGCCTTCTGCACTTCATTGATAATAGGAGGGGTTATCCTGCTGTAGCCAAATACATAGGGAGTCCCGTTGGATATTCTCTGGGCGGCAATGATAATGACCACAAAAGCGGGGGCGATTATATATCTTGACGCATAGGCGAATTTTCCCACAAAAGGAATCTGGGGGATAAAATTTTTGTGCTTGGTTTTTTCCATAAGACCTGAAAAGAGCATGATAATGCCGGGCATCAGTAAAAATACCGACAAAAGACTCAAGATTATGGCCTTGATCAGAACAATACCAAGATCCTTGCCGATTCCAAACTGCATAAAGAGCATGGCTATAAGACCGCCCATAGTGGTGAGGGAACTCCCCGAAATCTCCGGGATTGCCTTGGACAAAGACACAATAGCCGCTTCACGGGCTTCCATCTTGGCCCTCTCTTCCTTGTATCTGTTAAGGAGAATAACAGCGTAGTCCACAGACAGTGCCAGCTGAAGAACTATAGTAACCGAATTCGATACAAAGGAAATGGTCCCCAGAAGGAAATTGGTTCCCATCTGCACAAGAGCCGCAGAGCCAAAGGTCAACAGAAGAATCGGAACCTCAGCATAGGCCTGCGATGTAAGAAGCAGTACCGCAATGACTATCACTACAACAATAACAGAGATAACATCCATCTCCTTGCCTATAAGTTCTGACTGTATATCTCCAAGTGTAGTGGACTCATAGGAATCATACTTATCAAAGTATGCCCGTACCTGCTCAAGGCACACCAGGCATTGTTCATCCTTTTCATCATAATCAAAGGTAATATTAAAAAGAGCGGAACCGTTAGCATAATGATCACTGCTGTCATCGGCTTCACAGGAAAAAACTCCGTCCATTGCCTCTATATCCTCTTTTATCATAAGCGCCTGATCATAGGATATATTGGCCACCATAACCTTGACGGTTCCGTAGGTTGTGAACTGCTCCTGCATAAGGTCAAGCCCCTGCCTGGTTTCACTGTCGGAGGGAAGATAATAAGCCAGGTCATTCTCGACGGATACCCAGCCCCGTGATATTACGGAGAAAATGCACAAAATAGCATAAATAAGAAAGAACAGATTCCTTTTATCAACAATAAATGCGCAGATTTTCAGCATGACGCTGCCACCTGCATTCCCCTGTTTTTTTTCCATGTATATGACTCCCCCATAGTTTTGTACTATATATTATAACACAAATATATGCATGATTGTTTACATAAAGAATGGGCAGGCAATATTTTTTGCCTGCCCGAATTATTCTTATATTGCTACAATGGATTCATTTTCTATGTCGGCCTTGAAGGTAAGCTTGCCATAGGCCTTTCTGTCCTCTTCGATCTTAAGCCTGATTCCGGCTATGATGAAATAGGTTCCGGCATATACAACCTCTGTTACAAGAACCCTTGCGCCTCGGCCTTTGCCAATCTCATCTTCCAGAGCTGCTTTCTTTTCCTTCAGTTCTTTGATTTTGAGTTCCTTGGCACTGTATGCGGCGTTGATCTTGATCTTCCACTGCATTATCCGCTTATCACCGGCCCCCACTTCCTGAATTCTGATCCTCTCCGAATCCAGAGCACTGAGCTCATCCTCTTCCCTGCTAAGCTCCTTGGTAATTGCATTGTACCGGGTGAGGATCTGATTATTTACACCAATGTTGACTATTGTCTTGGCACCGCTCTTGTTTCCGAGATGTGCTACTTCCATACCGTACAGAGCATTGGCTGTACCGCCATATATGATACCGGCTCTTCCGTATGTCTTAAGAAGTCCCGATGCGAAGATCTCACAGTTGATAAAAAAGTTGGCGGTGATATTTCTTCCTTTGACAGTGGCGCCCTCAAAATACTTGGCAGAAACATTGCCCTTTGCATCGACGCCACCTCGAAGCGGGCAGGTGCAGCCTCCTATTATAATGACGTTTCCTCCGCTTATGATATCCGAGGACTCCATATGACCTCCCACAAGCACATCGCCGGTGGCTTCTATCTCACTTCCGGAATTAACATTGCCGGTCACATAAACGGTTCCATCATATTTAATCTTCTTGTCAGTTATGTTGACTTCAGGAAGGACTATGAGTTTCTGAATATGAACCTCGCCATCTTCCATCCTGATGGAACCGCTTAGTGTTGCCACATAGGTCACTCTGTCATTAAGAATCATAAAGCCGGTTCCCTTAAGGATGGGGATCTCTTTTCCCGGTTTGGCCACAAGCTCTTTTCCAAAAACGTCGTAGCCTTCTTCTCCCTTTGTTGCCTTATGATACCGGGCAACCTTATCACCCACTTTGATCTGTCTCAGCATCTCAATATTGGACAGGTCTGCGGTACCATCTTTTAAGATAGTAGGCTCCGCCATCTCAGAAGTATCAAAGAAATATTCATAATAGCCGTCCTCTCCGTTGACAGGCTGCTTTCCAACCGCCGCAACGAACTTATGGCCTATCTTCTTGTTTTTAACTACATCCGCAATGGCGTTGTAATCAATTCCAAAGGCAACTTTTGCCTTGGTCAAAAAGCCAAGAACTGCCTTCTCTGTATATGCGGCACCGTCTCGTCTTAGAGGCAATGTCATATAACAGATCATATTGTTGGATTCCACGGATATGATCTCATCTCTTCTGACAAGCATATCTTCAGCCATACGATCATCAACAGTCCTGCCTTCAAGCTTGGTAAAGATCTGTTCGCCTTCACCCTTTTCGCCTGCTGCTTTTGCCTGGGCATTAAGGTATGCACCTTCATCAAGAAGTTTTTGTCTGATGCGGTACATATCTCTTGCGGTGTACATAAGGCTGGAATACTTGCTGATATCCAGGCCTTCCTCGATGCCCATTCGTATCTCAAACATCTGATCCGCATGATAATATGGATTACAGTATGGAGTGATATCTATCTGATGCTCAAGCCCCAGTCTCATTTCCTTCATTTGCTGCCAGCCATAGGCCGGATCTGCATATTTGGCCACTTGAATTCCCGCCTCAAGACCAAAGCGTATCTCTCTTATGGCATCACCGCGCATATCGGAAGTGATGAAACGATCAATGGGAAGGATCTCCTTAAGCGATATTCTCACCTGTTCCAGCTGTTCCTCATCAAATCCCTGCTGGATATATGAAGAAATATCAATATTTTCAACAAATGCCTGATGCATCTGATTCAGGATGCTGGCATTGTACCTGTCTATGGTAGCCTGGTCAAAATTAAGGCCGTCCTCAGCTGCCTTTCTTATGGCACGCATCTTAAGATAAGGCATCTCAACTCTTGCAAAACCAGAAATGTCTATTCCTGCCTGCAGCGCCTTTCTTATCTCTCTCATCTGCTGAGAGTTAAAAGCCGGGTCAAGATAAAAGATGACAGGAACTCCCTCAGTCTTACTAAGGCCGAGCCTTATCTGCTTCATCTGATCGGCGAAGTATTCTTTTTGGGCATAGGTGGAAACATCGACTTCATCAAGAATTCCCTGCCTTATCTGGGACAGCTGCTGAGTGTCAAAGCCCTGCTTGCGGTACTCAGACATATCAACCTTCTGATGCATCTCAAGACGCATCTCCTCCATTGCTGTCCAGGGAATTTGGGGATTAAAATACTTAGTTACGTCAACCTTCTGAGTAATTCCTTTTCTGATCTCAGACAATTGGAGCGCATTAAACTTAAGGGCCTTAAGCTTTTCAACATCAGCCCCCACCTTCTTACATAGTTCCAGTTCCTTCTGATATGCCATGTCATCAAAGGAATCCAGTCCTGCGTTGGTATTCAGTTCATCAATCATATCCATTTCAGGCAGCATATTTTCTCCTATGATAATGATCTGATGTTAATATTATAAACCTTTTTAAGTTTATCTACTATCAACATACAGTGTATATTCATCAGTATTTATTGAATTTTAAGAATTTACTATACACTTCTCCGTCAACGTTCTGAGTTATTTGACATTTTCACCAAAAATCCCCCCGCTATTTTCTACGTTTTTAAGCCATGAAAGCGCTTTCATTCTGTATCTCCCTATGCTATGATTCTATCGTGTTTTGGTTTGGGAGACTAAATGCAAGTGACAATTAGGAGGTATTGAAAAATGTTTCGTAAGTATGTAAAAAAGTTATTCGTAGCCATACTGACAGCATCTGTGGTAATATCCGCAGCTAATGTGGCTACACCGGGGAAAACCGCTGAGGCGGGATCGAACATCATTGCAGATGGATGGTATTACATCAAAGATATCGGCAGTCAGAAATATCTTGATGTAGCAGGGGGAAACGATTCCAACGGCGCAAATGTCCAGCAGTGGAAAGGCATCGGAGGCGATGCTCAGAAATGGTACGTAACCAATTTAGGCAGCAACTATATCACCATCAGAAGTGGTCTTAAGGGGGGCCGCATGCTGGATGTTAACGGTGGTAAGGCTGACAATGGCACAAATATTCAGATCTGGGTTGCCAACGGCAGAGATTCACAGACCTTTAAGGTTAAAAAAATCTCCAGCGGTGTGGTAGCACTTCAGACAAAATGCAGCAATAACAAGCAGGCTGTTGATGTTAACGGCTCATCTTCTTCAGACGGCGCCAATGTTATCACAATGAAATACACCGGAAAAGCCTGTCAGCAGTTCAAATTTGAAGCCTGCAATCAGGGTTCAAGCGGTTCAGGTTCAAGCGGCGGCTCAGGCTCAGGCAGTGGCTCAGGTTCAGGCAGTGGTTCAGGAAGTGGTTCCGGATCAGGTTCAACAGCACCTTCCGGCAACACCATCACAGTTAAAAATGGTGGAACAACTCTTGAGTCAGCAATCAGCAAGGCTTCAGCAGGAACAACCATTATTATCGATGGTACTGTAAAGAGCGGCGCTGTTAAGCTTAAGAGCGGAGTACATATTTCAGGTAAGAACAATGCAACCATCGACTTCTCTTCTACAAGCGGCAATTCAGGAAGAGGAATCACAATCTCCGGAAGCGGCAGTAAGCTCGAGAACTTCACAGTTAAGAATGCAGCTGACAACGGTATTTTCATCGATGGCAGCAACAACACTCTTACAAATGTAACCTGCTGCTACAACAAGGATGCAGGCTTCCAGGTAAGTAACGGCGGTGCCAACAACAAGTTCTACAGCTGCCATTCACACCACAACGCAGATCCTAAGGGTGAGAACGCAGACGGATTTGCTGTTAAGCTTCATTCAGGTGTAGGCAACTACTTCGAGAACTGTGTAGCCGAATACAACAGTGATGACGGATGGGACTGCTATGCAGCTCACGGTGCAGTTACACTTAAGAACTGCAAGGCTAACTACAACGGCTATTGCAATGGTATTTACGGTGATGGCAACGGATTCAAAATGGGTGGTGTAGACAACAAGACATCAGGCGTTGCAGCTCACCTTGATCCTCTTAACCACTATCTTGAGGGATGTCAGGCAATCGGCAACTATGCCAGCGGATTCGACAGAAACAACCAGAACGGTGTTGTAACCATGAAGAACTGCCTTGCAGACGGCAACAAGAAATACAACTACAACTGGCCTAAGGAAGGAACTCCTTCAGCTCTTGGCAAGAAGGTCACCTTCGGAACAGCAATCATTCAGGATTGCACATCCAAAAACGGTAAGAACAACATCAAAGGCGCTACATTAAAGGGAACTTGCGTTGGTTTCTGATAATATAGACATATATTAAACGCAATTCTCCCACACTGGATACAAATAAACGAAATAGTTTGAATAAATGCAGGAAAAATGCACTTTCCTGCATTTATTTTTTATTCCGAATGTAATATAATGATTTAGCCTCAAACTACTAAAGAATGCATTAACAGTGCAGTTTGAGACCAAATAACCAAGGAGCGTATGAAAAAAATGCAGAATAACTATGATCCTGTGACAGGACAACCAATTCAGCCTACGTACAACAACCAGCAACCATACGGCAGTAATAATTATCAACAGCCTTATAATAACAGTAACATGTATCAGCAAAACGGGTTAAACAACACCAATCAGTATCCTACAAATCCCGGACAGATGCAGCCATACATGTACCAACAACAGATGGTTAGTTCACCTACTCAAAAGTCCCCATCTATAATGCTCAAGATCGCTTTATTCGGTGGAACACTTGTAGCCGCAATTTTGCTGGTTTTCGGTGGGCTCTTCATATATGACGCAGTAACAAGAAAAAGTCCGGCTCCCGAGGTTTCCGTTACCGAGGATTATATTCCCGATACTTCCGATATAGAAATTGACGAACCAGAAGCAAACACAGTTACAGATACCGGGATCACATCGGCGCCTACGTACAGCGAATCAGACAGTATTTATTCCTTTAGTCTGTTTGATGTGAACTATACACTTCCACTTGATTTCAGTACTCTTCTCGACAACGGATGGCATTTCTGCAATGAAGAAGACAAAGATAAGCAGATTCAGCCGGACGATTCAGAATATGTTGATCTGTACTGCCCCGGTGATAACCTGCAGCATTTCGAATTCAGAGTTGCCAATTTCACCTCCGCTCCGTTAAACGTTCGTGATTGCAAGGCAACACACATTTCCGTAGCAACACTGTCACTTGAGAAACTTGGAACTGATTTAAGATTCTTTGGCGGCAAGCTATCAACCAGAAACTCCTCTCGCGATGAAGTATTGGCCGCTATAGGAGAGCCCAAGTTTTCCAATGAGTCCGATTCTTCCTCGTCCTACACTTTTGTATTCGAGAACAACATGGATTGCCGTATCGTTGTAAGCTACAGTGATTCACAGCATACCAAATGGATACAGATCGTTCATCATGTAAATGAATAAATAATTGCGCCGCTAGGCGCACCTAAAAAAGAGGGTTGCCACTAAAGTGGCAACCCTCTTTTGAGTTTAATCTAAATCAGAAATTATTTATTTCTGTTGTCGTTGTAAACCTTCTTAGCCTCTTCAAGACCAGCCTTAAGTCCTGCAAGTCCTGCCTTAGCTACCTCTGCAGATGTCTCTGCAAGCTCCTTAGCGATTACCTGAGCCTTCTCAGCAGCCTCTTTAAGCTTCTCCTTGGTCTCCTCGTCTACGAAAGACTTGGTTGCATCGCAAGAAGACTTAGCAGCCTTGTCAGCGATTGCAGCCTGAGCAGCAGCAAGTCTAGCTACAGGTACACGGAAAGGTGAGCATGATACATAGTCAAGTCCGATCTTGTGACAGAACTCAACTGATGAAGGATCTCCACCGTGCTCGCCGCAGATACCAACATGAAGTGAAGGATTTACGGGCTTACCAAGCTTAAGTGACATCTCCATAAGCTTACCAACACCAGTCTGGTCAAGCTTAGCGAAAGGATCGTTCTCGAAGATCTTGGTGTCATAGTAAGCATTAAGGAACTTACCAGCATCATCACGAGAGAATCCGAATGTCATCTGTGTAAGGTCGTTAGTACCGAAGCAGAAGAAATCAGCTTCCTTAGCGATCTCATCAGCTGTAAGAGCAGCTCTGGGGATCTCGATCATTGTACCAACTTCGTACTCAAGCTTAGCGCCTGCAGCTGCGATCTCAGCATCAGCTGTATCAACAACTACCTTCTTAACGTACTTAAGCTCCTTAACTTCGCATACAAGAGGAATCATGATCTCAGGCTTAACATTCCACTGAGGGTGCTCCTTCTGAACTTCAAGAGCAGCGCGGATAACAGCCTTAGTCTGCATCTTAGCGATCTCAGGATATGTAACTGCAAGACGGCATCCTCTGTGACCCATCATAGGGTTGAACTCGTGAAGAGATGTAATGATAGCCTTGATCTCCTCTACGCTCTTGTTCTTTGCAGCAGCAAGCTTCTTGATCTCATCCTCAGTTGTAGGAACGAACTCGTGAAGCGGAGGATCAAGGAATCTGATTGTAACAGGGCATCCCTCAAGAGCCTCATAGAGAGCCTTGAAGTCTGACTGCTGGTAAGGAAGGATCTTATCAAGAGCTTCCTCTCTCTCTTCTACTGTATCTGAGCAGATCATCTCACGGAAAGCAGCGATTCTGTCTTCCTCGAAGAACATGTGCTCTGTACGGCAAAGACCAATACCCTCAGCGCCAAGCTCTCTAGCCTTCTTAGCATCTGCAGGTGTATCAGCATTTGTACGAACCTTAAGTCTTCTGAACTCATCAGCCCATGCCATGATACGTCCGAACTCGCCGGCGATCTTAGCATCAACTGTTGCGATCTGGCCATCATAGATGTTACCTGTTGTACCATCGATTGAAATAAAGTCGCCCTCATGGAACTCTTTTCCTGCAAGAGTGAACTTCTTGTTCTCTTCGTCCATGTTGATGTCGCCACAACCTGATACGCAGCACTCACCCATTCCACGAGCAACTACGGCAGCGTGTGATGTCATACCACCACGAACTGTAAGGATACCCTGAGCAGCCTTCATACCTGTGATATCCTCAGGAGATGTCTCAAGACGAACAAGTACAACCTTCTCGCCTCTCTCAGCCCAAGCTACAGCGTCATCAGCTGTGAATACAACCTTACCGCAAGCAGCTCCGGGTGAAGCGCCAAGACCCTTTCCGATAGGTGTTGCAGCCTTAAGAGCAGCAGCATCGAACTGAGGGTGAAGAAGTGTATCAAGGTTACGAGGATCGATCATTGCTACAGCTTCTTCAGGAGTCTTGTGTCCCTCATCAACGAGGTCGCAAGCAATCTTAAGAGCAGCAGGAGCTGTTCTCTTACCGTTACGGCACTGAAGCATGTAGAGCTTCTTGTTCTCTACTGTGAACTCCATATCCTGCATGTCATGGTAGTGATTCTCAAGAGTCTCACAAACCTTGATGAACTCAGCATATGCCTCAGGGAATTCCTTCTCCATCTGAGCGATAGGCATAGGTGTACGAACACCGGCAACTACGTCCTCACCCTGAGCGTTGATAAGGAACTCACCCATAAGTTTATTCTCACCTGTTGCAGGGTCACGTGTGAAAGCAACACCTGTACCAGACTCATTATTAAGGTTACCGAATACCATAGGCATTACGTTAACAGCTGTTCCCCATGAATAAGGGATATCGTTATCACGACGATATACGTTAGCACGAGGGTTATCCCATGAACGGAATACAGCCTCGATAGCAAGCTTAAGCTGCTCTACAGGATCTGAAGGGAAATCCTTGCCAAGCTGATTCTTGTACTCAGCCTTGAACTGTGTAGCAAGTTCCTTAAGATCAGCTGCTGTAAGATCTACGTCAAACTTAACACCCTTCTCCTCTTTCATCTTGTCGATGAGCTGCTCGAAGTACTTCTTACCTACTTCCATAACAACGTCAGAGAACATCTGGATGAAACGACGATATGAATCATATACGAAACGCTCGAATGCAGGATCAGGATTGCCCTTGATCATTGCATCTACTACCTCATCATTAAGACCAAGGTTGAGGATTGTATCCATCATACCAGGCATTGATGCACGAGCACCTGAACGAACTGATACAAGAAGAGGATTCTGAAGATCACCGAACTTCTTGCCGTTGAGCTCCTCCATCTTCTTAACACCTTCCATAGCCTGAGCCATGATCTCGTCGTTGATCTTACGACCATCCTCGTAATACTGTGTGCAGGCCTCTGTTGTGATTGTGAAGCCCTGAGGTACAGGAAGACCAATGCTTGTCATCTCAGCAAGGTTAGCACCCTTACCACCGAGAAGGTTACGCATTGTCATGTTACCTTCGCTGAACATATAAACCCACTTGTTCGCCATGTTTTTACCTTTCTTACCGATCCTCTAATCGGTAACCTTTCTATTTGCATATTATAACCACCATATACTTATCATTGACGGACGCTTCCGCAATGACATATATGTATTCAAGCAATCTGTTTGAGTACATATACATCACGGCGGTAGCAAACACTTCAGATAAGTTATGGATAATTATCAGACTTTATTTCCCTGCTTAGGGATGAAACTGTCAAAAATGAAAATATCGAAATTCTTCTTGGCCCGTTCAAGCTCTTCCTCACTCTTGATGGTCCAGCCTGCGGCCACGTTCCCGTACAGATGTCTGCATAGCCAAAGTGAATGGCTGGTAGGGAACTTATGATTAAATGCAATGAAATCCGGCTTAGTAATAAAATTAAGCAGTAAGCTGGTAAGAATGAAATACAGAACCCCCTTGAATTCCTCAGGCTTATCCTTGTGGAATTCATCCGAGAGCTGACCTCTCATGACATCGGGACGATTCTTCCTATACCAGAAAACACCGAGAGGATTGAAGGATTCGATACAGTAGACTCCCTTGTAATCCTTAAGAAGATCATTGACCTTGGGACATACCGAAAGGTCCTTAAGCTCAATCTTGAGCTCTACAATAAGCGGAACCTTACCATCCACCATCTTAAGAAAATCTTCAAATCTCGGAATCTTCTCATCAGAAGAAAGAAGGTGAAATTGCTGCAATTCCCGGTATGTATAATCAATTACCTTACCGGCAACTCCTATGGAACCATCAGGATTGTTACAACCTTCCTCTAAATGTGAGGCCTTGTCATCATATCTGGCAACTCTGGCCAGTGTGAAATCGTGAAAAATCACCGGAACACCGTCCTTGGTGAGCTGAACGTCACATTCAATGCCATATCCGCCATCCACAGCCTTCTTAAAAGCAGCCATGGAATTCTCCGGGGCCTCGGAAGTATTGTCATGTAAGCCTCTGTGTGCGTACAGCACCCTGGTGTAAGGCTCTCTTGAAGGCTTATGCAGCATTCTTGGCATTATCATAAGAAAATACAGCACTGCCAATGCCAGCACGATAAAGCATAAAACCTCAAAAAACAACATCCAAATCACTTCCTACTGATAATTTTTTAACTAATCCGCTAAATATTTTACAGCCTATTTGTTAATTTCGCAACAAAAAAGTCCCACAAATCGCAAAATTTGTCGGGACTTTGTATTATTGTTATTATTTTCACGCAATATCAAAAATCACTCATACAGTTCAATGCGCCGGATGCACCTCTGCATCAGCAGGAAGCGCTGTTCCCATGCCACCGATGATATCCATTACTCTGGCAAGCCCCCTGTAGGCCCTGGCTCTTGAAATATAAGGGCAGCCTGCCATCTTATAATCCGGGCCATCGGAAATGATCTCATCATCATTATCAAAATCAAAATCATTCTCATTACCCTTGCAGATATCGCCGATAATATCGAGATCATATGCCTTCTTAAGGCACTCCTCCATGGAAATGTTTCTCTTGGACTTATCCTTCTCCATAAAGCGGATTAGAAAACTTGCATATTCACCGTAGGACAAGGCATCATCGGGTCTGAAGAACTGCTTGTCGCCTATTCTCTTGATGGTTATGTCATCTATCAGATTCTCATCTATAAGAGCCTGAACATAGCCTGAATCCCATTCATCAACAGCTATGTCGGCGTATTTCTTATGATAAGGTCTGACTCCTGTCTTCCTGAAGGCCTTGAACATGCTCATAAGAAACTGCGCTCTCGGCATCTCATCATCAGGATGAAGATGCATGACACAAGGATCCAGGATTCCATATTTCAGAGCCTCATTAATGAATATACAATCTCTGATCTTGGGAATATCCACATAAGGAAGCTCTATTCCGGGGAAATCCGATGCCGGAATCTCCTTAGGAGCCTCTTCCATATCGAAGGATTTCTCTGAAAAATCAGCAGCTCGGCCGTTATCATAATCATTAATAGAACAATCGGGAGCCTTCCTGCACTCTTCTATGAACCGGTCAGCAATAATCATTGCTCCCAGATCATTGGTATGAGTAATATCACCTTTTATAAAGAAATCAGATGCCCTATCAGAAACACTGACCCACTTATCAAAAGTAAATTCATGAAGATCAACAAAAAACGCATTGCTATTCTCAGCGGCCTTGCGCGCTGCCTTCGCATAGGATGAAAGCAATGAATAATGCCTCGGCATATCCAGCTCTCTGGCTTCGCCCTCACTTAATGTGAGTGGAATACGGCTGATAGGAGAACATATTATAGCCTTGGCACCTACAGCGTCGGCCTCTTCTACATATCTAAGAAGGTTGTTGTAATATCCCTTGAACGCACTAAGGTTTCTTCTCTTCTGATCGTTATGACCAAACTGAATAACAAGAAGATCACCAGACTTAATAAGTTCCTGGACAATGGCGTAATGACCATCATCTCTGAAACAGTTGGAGGTAAGTCCTGAATGCGCCATGTTGCATACAGCCGCACCTTGGATAAACATAGATAGCATCTGGGCCCATCCGCCGCAGCTGTCCTTGGGGAAATACGGTACTCCCGCATTCTGGTCCGTAAGCGTTGAATCACCTGCGATCCAGATTACAGGAACCTCCTTCTCTTCTATAGTAATATCAACTGAAATATCATCACGTAAAACCGGAGATACAACATTCTCATCGTAGGCTAACAGGTTCTCACCGGTAAGGCTGATATAAACAGCCTTCTCTTCACATCTCCTTGAAGAAAGAGCGGGAATATACGGAGTTACGGCAGTATGGAACTCTTTCTCATAGGAACCGCCCGCTTCGATGACAACTCCGCGGTCTATCAGATTCCTTCTTCCGGCAAAAAGAATAAGATTCTCCACCTTATCAGAACCGGAAGTGATCCTTACTATAACCCTGTAGGTGCCAAAGACAGGCACCTCAGCCTTGATAATAAGGACTTCTCTGTCCGGAAAACACTCATTCTTCTCAAAAACTCTTCTGTTCCAGCCGCCGCTCTTAAGTGCCTGTTCGGAAGCTGTGGGTTTCAGAGTTCTTGCCATATCAGGCTCCCATGTCCCATAGCCTTTTTCGGTTGTAAAGGTACTATCCGCAGCACCTCCGCAAATAGTAAAATTTTTCAAAAACATCGCCATACTCCTATAAACATCTTTTTACATCTTACAACAAAGTTTATATTTTATAAAGCGAAATTTTATAAAATTTTAATACTTTTCAACCATTAATCGTCTACATCAAAATGTTCAAGCACACTTTTCTTTTTCTCAGGTCTGGTATCTCCATGCTTAACCATAGACATGGTGCAGAATGCCAGCGCCGAGAAAATAAACGCATAAGGGAAAAGCGTTTTATAAGAAACATGTTCCAAAAGAAATCCCGAGAAAATCGGAGTAAACACCTGCGCTGCCATGGAAAAGGTGTAATAGGTTCCTGTAAACTTACCTATATCTCCTGCCTTACTCATCTCAACAACCATGGGATAAGAATTGACGTTGATGGCTGCCCAGCCGATTCCAACCAGAGCAAAGAATATGTTGATTGAGGTTGAAAAATGAGGATAAAGTCCGGTGATTACAAAGCTTGCGGCCATAATCGAGATACCGATAAGGATAGTCTTCTTTCTTCCAATCTTGCCTGAAACATAAGCGATCGGCACATAGCTCAGGGTCGCAGCACCGGTGGCAACAAGAAGGCAAGTTGCGTAAGCGTTGTCATGAAGGTCCCACACCTCCACTACGAATCTTGAAAAAGCTGTAGTTACTGCGTTATAGGCGGTAAACCACAAAAATACCGATACAAGAAGAAACATCAGGCTCTTCTTAACATCCGCAGGCATGTCGTTCTTGCCACCCTCGGCTGTCTTCTCGTCATTGTCAAAAGATTCTCCCAGGGAATGAAGTCCGCCTTCAGTCTCTATGATTTTTTTGATCTTCTTCTCCTTGATAGTTACAAATACTAAAAGAACCGCAAGTATCATGCATGCAATAAGGCTCATCACAAGGGGAATATAGTTGGTCCTCGCCGGATCATCAGCTTCTTTTAACAAAACCTTGATCATCACAAGGATATAGATGCCGCCCAGGGTTCCCATAAGATTGATAATGGCGTTGGCACTGCTCCTGCAGGGAGCCGGTGTAAGATCGGGCATAAGAGAGACCGCCGGGGATCTGTAGGTTCCCATCGCAATAAGAAGAAGGAGCAAGATCACGATGAACAAAGGAAGACTTCCGCTGGGGCGGGCAACTGCTATAAGAATAAATAACAGCGCCGTGGACAGGATTGTTCCTATTACTATAAAGGGCATTCTTTTACCCATTTTGGTATCAGTCTTATCTGAAAGAGCGCCGAAAAAAGGCAGAAGAAACAGAGCCAGCACGTTATCAAGAGCCATAACCACACCGGTTGCCGTCTCACCCAGCTTAAAGGTATATTTCAGTATCTTGGGAATCTCATTGTCATAGAACTGCCAGAATGCGCAGATAGAAAAGAACGCAAATCCGATAAGAATAGTACGTTTGTAATTAAGCTTCATATTTAGTTCCCCCAATCATTTTTTCACATATAAATATATTAAGGAATGAACGCTTCTTTAGCAATGTGAAAAAGCTACAATACGAATGGTTGCATTTTATAGAAGATTCTCATATAATACGAACTGTTGCAAAGGATAGATTAATTGAATTTTGAGAGGTTATTTTTTAATGATTAGTGCAAATAACGTAACCTTAAGAGTTGGTAAAAAAGCTCTTTTTGAAGAAGTTAACATCAAGTTCACTCCCGGTAACTGCTACGGTATCATCGGAGCAAACGGTGCCGGTAAGTCAACTTTCCTTAAGATCCTTTCAGGACAGATTGAGACCACCAACGGTGATGTAGTTATCTCCGATGGCGAGCGTCTCTCCTTCCTTGAGCAGGACCATTTCAAATATGATGAGAACGTGGTTCTCGATACCGTAATTGCAGGTAATGCCCGTCTCTTCGAGATCAAGAACGAGAAGGACGCCATCTATGCAAAAGAGGATTTCACAGACGAAGACGGAATCCGTGCCAGCGAGCTTGAGGCAGAATTCGCCGAGATGAACGGCTGGGAAGCTGAGTCTGATGCAGAGTCACTTCTTAACGGACTTGGAATTGATACAGAGTTCCATTACAAGCTTATGAAGGAGCTTGATGGTGCACAGAAGGTTAAGGTTCTTCTTGCAAGAGCACTTTTCGGTAATCCCGATATCCTGCTTCTGGACGAGCCTACCAACCACCTTGATCTGGATGCTATCGCATGGCTCGAGGAGTTCCTTATCAACTTTGAGAATACAGTTATTGTCGTATCCCACGACAGATACTTCCTTAATAAAGTATGTACCTACATCGCAGACATCGACTACGGTAAGATTCAGCTCTATGCCGGTAACTACGATTTCTGGTATGAGTCATCTCAGCTGATGATCCGTCAGATGAAGGAAGCCAACAAGAAGAAAGAGGAACAGATCAAGGAACTTAAAGAGTTCATCGCTCGTTTCTCAGCTAACGCAAGTAAGAGTAAGCAGGCTACTTCCAGAAAGAAGGCTCTCGAGAAGATTGAGCTTGATACTATCAAGCCTTCCAGCAGAAAGTACCCTTACATTGACTTCAGACCTAACCGTGAGATCGGTAACGAGGTCCTTACCGTTGAAGGTCTTTCCAAGACTGTTAACGGTGAGAAGGTTCTCGACAATATTTCATTCGTAATCCAGAGAGAGGACAAGGTCGCTTTTGTAGGCGGTAACGAGCTTGCCAAGACCACTCTCTTCCAGATTCTTTCAGGAGAGCTTGAGCCCGATGAAGGAACCTATAAATGGGGTGTAACCACATCACAGGCATACTTCCCCAAGGACAACACCAAGGAGTTCGACAACGACTACACCATCACCGAGTGGCTTACAGGCTATTCTGAGATTAAGGATGCTACTTATGTAAGAGGCTTCCTTGGCCGTATGCTCTTTGCCGGTGAGGACGGTGTTAAGAAGGTTAAGGTATTATCCGGAGGAGAAAAGGTAAGATGTCTTCTTTCCAAGATGATGATCTCCGGTGCCAACTGCCTTATCTTCGATGAGCCCACCAACCACCTTGATATGGAATCCATCTCCGCTCTTAACGACGGAATGATCAAGTTCCCCGGTGTTGAGCTCTTCGCCTGCCGTGACCACCAGGTTGTTCAGACCACAGCCAACAGAATCATGGAGATTCTGCCCGACGGATCACTTATTGATAAGAGATCCACCTATGATGAGTACCTTGAAAATGATGAAATGGCAAGAAAGCGTACAGTATACAACACTGTTGCCGAAGAGGAAGAAGACGACTGATTCCACCATTTTGTAATATAGCGTAGTTAGTATCCCGCCCCGGCGGCTTACAATATTATTTATGCGAAAGCGGAGGAGAAAAAAGCATGCAGACATTTAGTCCCGTAAAAGAAGGAAAGGTTAGAGAAATCTACGATATCGGCGAGAACCTTATCATGGTTGCCACCGACAGAATTTCAGCTTTTGATGTTATCTTAAAGAACAAAGTCAACAAAAAAGGCGCAGTTCTTACACAGATGTCCAAGTTCTGGTTTGACCTTACCAAGGATATTGTTAAGAACCACATGGTCAGCACAGATACAGCTGATATGCCTGAGTTTTTCAGAACACCTGAGTTTACAGGAAACAGCATGCTTTGCAAAAAGCTCACAATGATCCCCGTAGAGTGTATCGTTCGTGGCTATATAACAGGTAGCGGCTGGAAGAGCTATGTAGAAAACGGAACAGTTTGTGGAATCAAGCTTCCTGAGGGACTTAAGGAATGCGGCAAGCTCCCTGAACCTATCTACACTCCCAGCACCAAGGCAGAGATCGGTGATCACGATGAGAACATCGATTTTGACCGCAGCGTAGAGGTTCTTGAAAAGGCCTTCCCGGGACACGGCGAGGAATACGCTACCAAGATCAGAGATTACACAATCGCTCTTTACAAGAAATGTGCAGACTACGCTCTCACTCGCGGCATCATCATTGCAGATACCAAGTTTGAGTTTGGTATCGATGAGAACGGCGAGGTTGTTATCGGTGATGAGATGCTCACTCCCGATTCATCACGTTTCTGGCCTGTAGAGGGCTACGAAGAAGGTCACGATCAGCCTTCCTTCGACAAGCAGTTTGTTCGTAACTGGCTTAAAGCCAATCCCGACAGTGATTACAACCTTCCTCAGGATGTAATCGACAAGACTATAGATAAGTATCTTGAAGCTTATAAGCTTCTTACAGGCAGCGAACTGAACGTATAAATCATAAAAAGGTTGGAGCATTTATATGCTTCAACCTTTTTGGTTATCTTACTATTCTAATTTAATTATTTAGGAATATTATCCTCACAGATTCCTTGTCGAAACAGGCTGCAAAGGCTTCATTAACCCAGTGGTCCTTATCATCGTTCACACCTGTTCCCAATAACACACCTGAATTAACAAGACTCACTTCCACTTCCACGTCCTGTTCATCAGCCCCGCGCACATCTTCAATCATTTCGGCGTTCATACTGCAATAGCTATGCATGGTCCCGTCAGCAAATTCCCGTGCCGTCTTGTATAGCATCAGATCACCAATACCTATGGTTCTGATATTCAGATAAGCCATGAAGATCAGTATCGGTATCAAAGTACCCCAGTTAACAGCAATGTTCTTTTTGGCCATCTCTTCTCCGACCATATTGGAAACCAGAGCTATAACCAAAGCAAAAGCAAGTACGATTTCCAGATCCACAAGGAAAAGAATTCTCTCCTGTCCTGTTACTCTTCCATACCCAAGACTTACCGGAAAAACTGAAGCACCAAGAATAAGCACAACTGAAACTATCCCATATAGAATCTGTTTATCCCTGATACATTTTCCCTCTGCCCTAAATGCCAGGAAGGCGAAGAACATTATTATACATGCCATTACAATATACTGATTCTTATACAGAACATATGCCCTTCCCAACAATTGTCTGATTGTATTGGCCAGTGCAGTCACGACACTGAGTCCGTGTCCCGATTCTCCCTCCAATCTGTCAAAATTTCCCGGTGACAATACATTGATCACTGCGCTGAGGACAGCTCCTGCAAACGGAAGCCAGGATAACTTTTTACTTACAGTATCTTCTTTTCCGGCTACAATCTTAGAAGCAAAACCAAGTGCTATACACAAACCGCCTGCGCAGGCAAAACCCGCCACATTCAGCGCTCCGCCGCAGCCAAGCATCAGACAAACAGCAGCTCCGATAAAACTTTTTCTTTTACCGTACAGAAAATACTGCACATACTGTTCCAAACCGATAAACGCCATAGCCATCGGAATCGTATATCCACCCGCTCCCGTGAGCCAGTACAGTTCTTCCCTGGCAGGAGTAAGATTCATTCCGGTAAAAACAACGACATTCATCATCACTAAAACAGCCGGCCACTTATATGATTCGTCAACAAGGAATCGCACCATAGAAACCAATCTAAACAGTGCATAGATAAAAAGAATAAAGGATAAAAACAAATAGATTCTGACACCGGTATAACTTAATTTAGTTATGCCTACGGCAAACATATCAAGATGGTTGGTAAACCATGCCCCCTGCCAGTTCCCATACATCCAAAGAGCCTGTGATATCGCTGCTGTAAAAATACTGGGATAATGCTGATTACTCCTTAGCATATCATAGAAATTAAAATCATCGATAACCGGCACCGAATAGATGATCCCCAGTGCCAGCACCAGAATAAAGCTCATCAGAATAAAAGCAAGAACAAACGTTAAAACAGTGCGATGCTTAATCCCCCTCATAACATCTCCCCAAGATTTAAACTATAATTCCTACCTTTCTATTTTCTCACTATAATGCAAAAAAATAAATAGTAAAATGATTATTCGTAACTGCGAAACTTACAGTACAGTCATCCTCAAGTACACGCTCACCAATCTTTACCACCGCATGGCCATGGAGACTGGCGTTCGACTGACTTGTACTAACTCTATGTCATACCAAAAAGGTGCCAGGCACCGCGTGCCTGACACCTTTAGTTTATTTATTATCTTACAGCGCCTTCTTGATTGCCTCGAGGAAGTCGCTGTATTCCTCGAAGGCAGGAAGCTCGGGATGATCTGCCTTGATCTGCTCTGTTGAGCGGAACAGGAAGCCTGCCTTGGAGGCCTGGATCATACCAAGGTCGTTGTAGCTGTCACCGGCAGCGATGGTCTCGTAGCCGATGGACTGAAGAGCCTTGACTGTTGTGAGCTTGGAGTTCTCGATTCTCATCTTGAAATCTGTGATCTCACCGTTATCGGCAACCACCAGTGAATTGCAGAAAATGGTGGGCCAGCCAAGCTTCTCCATAAGAGGAGTTGCAAACTGTGTAAAGGTATCACTGATAATGATTACCTGTGTGATCTTACGAAGCTCATCAAGGAACTCCTTTGCTCCCGGAAGGGGATCGATCTTGGCGATGGTCTCCTGTATCTCTTTAAGTCCAAGGCCATGCTCTTTAAGGATTCCAAGTCTCCATCTCATGAGCTTGTCATAGTCAGGTTCATCTCTGGTGGTTCTCTTAAGTTCGGGAATTCCGCTGGCCTGTGAAAAGGCGATCCATATCTCCGGTACAAGTACTCCCTCAAGGTCCAAACAAACGATATTCATAATACACACTCCTTCATATATACTTTAACACATTAAATCCATAAAGATTGTAGCATACATGTAGCTTCCAGACAAACCCAAAAGATTTATTTTTTGCCTGCTGCCATTTTAATAGGCGGAAGAAGTTCCTCAGGAACAAAGAGCTTACCTCTTCCTACAGCCAGATCAATATCCTTCTTATTGGCTCCATGGAAATCAGAACCTCCGCTGACAAGCAGGTCATACTTGCCTGCGAGAGCCTTCATATCTCTTTCTTCCCGTGGCTCATAGGTGGAATAAATAGCCTCCAATCCCATAAGTCCTGCTGCCTTCAGGCGCTTAACCAGATTTTCCAATCTCTCATCACTCATGCGATACAAAATAGGATGAGCCAGAATAGGCACTCCTCCTGCCTGCAGAATATGCTCTATAGCCTGCTCCGGAAGTATCTTTTCCCTTGGCACAAAATAGGGGCAGTTGTCCCCGATAAGTCTGTCAAAAACCTCCTGTCGACTCTTAACATATCCCTTTTCCATAATGAGCTTTGCATAGTGAGCTCTTGTTATGACAGCTCCGGGATTCTTCTCCACAAGTTCATCATAGGTGATGGGTATGCCGGCTTCCTCAGTGAGTTTCTTGCACATCTTGATATTTCTGTTAATTCTGGAATCCTTGAATTCCTGAAGCTTCTTCTGATAAGCTTCATCCCTGTGATTGATGTACAGGCCTACGATATGAACATCCTTGCCTTCCTCAACTGTGGAATATTCTATACCGGGCACAAACTCCATATCCGGGTACTTCCCAGCAGTATAGGCAATTCCTTCATCCAGCCCTGCGACCGTATCATGGTCTGTAAGTGCTATTGCCGAAAGTCCCTTATCATGGGCATAATCGATAAGCTCCTTAACAGAATAACTTCCATCCGAACAATTGGAATGTGTATGTAAATCTATCGCTCTCATTATTTTCTCTCCATATAAAAATTTATGACTATTGGGTCTGACATATCAGATAGCCCCTAAAATAAACTCCGCCAGGCCATCATGATTGTTATCTTCTTTGGTAACAACATCTGCACTTGCCTTAACTACATCCGTGCCGTTTATCATGGCAATGCCGCAGCCTGCTGCCTCGATCATGGACAGGTCATTCTGCTCATCTCCCGCAGCCAGCGTATTCTCTACAGGTATCCCAAGATAATCAGCAAGCCTTTTTACCGCACTTCCCTTTCCCGCAATGGAAGGAAATATCTCCATGTAATATGGATTGGAATACAAAAGGGTCAGCTCATCCCCCACCATCTCCTGAAGCGCCATTCTAAATCTCTCCTGCTTCTCATGATCATGAAGCTCAATGGCAATCATCTTGGAAGGCGGTGTCACTATATACTGCATAACATCGTCAGCCACTATCAGCGGCGTCTTAATAACCCTTCTGTAATAATCCATACACTCCCCATTCCATCTGCTGACGATATGAGTCTCATTATAGGTATGGCAGTGCATATCATATTCTGCCGCAAGGTCCATGATCTTCGGCACAAGTTCGAGCCTAATACCGGTCTTGTATACATATTTCTCATCATCAACACTGAATATTTCTGTACCGTTGGAGCCGCAAAGATAGCTCCCCTTAAAATCAAGCCCCAGCCCATTATAAACTGCTCTTGCACTGTCAATGGCCCTTCCCGTATTTATACAGAAATGATTCCCTGCCTCCGTGAACCTCCTAAGAGCCTCCATGGTAGCAGGTGTTATTATCTTCTCTTTATTCAAAAGAGTTCCGTCCAGGTCAAAGAAAAAAATCTTACTGCTCAAAATATCCTCCAATAAACATTTATAACTTTAACCATTATACCAAAAAAGGTGTCAGACACCGTGAACAAATTGTGAGTAAAGGTCACAGTTTGTTCACGGAGCCTGACACCTTATATGAATTGTATATTATCAGCCCTCTACGATAAGGTATCTGCCATCGCCGATATCAAATACTTCGTCAGCATCAAGAACGTTGCCCTCAACGTCTACACCGGATTCCTCGAAATATTCTTCGACCTCATCCGGTCCGTCAACAACAACTGCCATGCAGTCCTCAAGGAAAGCCTCTGCCTCTTCCTCATTGGATGCCACATCCTCCGGGAAAAGCTGTCCCTGATTCTCCAAAAAACATCTGATCACTGCCTCGTCATACTCGTGCATACAAATTGTCCTCCGAAACTCTATAGTAGTCCGTTATTCTTAAGTTCATGATAGAGTCTTGCAATGGGAAGCCCCACAACATTGTAATAGTCGCCTCTTATACCGGTGATGTATATTCCAAACAGTCCCTGAACGCCGTAGGCTCCTGCCTTGTCATCCGCTTCACCGGTGGCCACATAGGAAAGGATCTCCTCCTCTGTCATAGGTGCCACATCCACCAGCGTCTCCTCATGGAAAGTAAAACTGTAAGGCTTACCATCCTTCATGGTAAATACTGTTACTCCGGTATATACCGCATGGGAGTCGCCCTGAAATCCTCTGATCATATCAGCGGCATCCTTGCGGTCTCTGGGCTTACCAAGTACCCTACGTTTATATGATACAATGGTGTCTGCGCCAATTACAACGGGGATATCTGTAGAATTGGTTAAAACTTTATTAAATATCTCGGAAGCTTTCTGATAAGAAAGCTCTTCAACTATCTCCTCAGGCAGCTCTTTACTGGTAGCCTCCTCGCCTATGGCGGGTATTACTTCATAATTGGGAATCACCTTGGCAAGAAGTTCTTTCCTTCTCGGGGATCCCGAAGCAAGAATGTATTTCACTTACTCTTCTCCTTTATTACCATAAAAATATTCGAATAATATTATAATCACATATGCTTCTCAGGTACAAATACTCTTGTATTCTGAGCATTCATGACCTTGGCCGCAGCTGCTGCCTCATCTCCGAATATCTTCTGAGAATTGATCTTCTCAGCGTACTCTTCGCCGGTGGTAACCTCCTTGGAGAAGGTTCCGTCAGGCTGCATGATATGTGCCTTTACATTGTCCTTAAGCTCTGTATCAAGAATGTGCCACAGCTTCTCCCGTAGTTTCTCGTTCTCAACAGGGAAAAGAATCTCTACACGCCTCTCAAGGTTTCTAGGCATCCAATCGGCACTGGAAGCATAGAACTCAGGGCTCGTTCCGTTCTCAAAATAGAACACTCTGCTGTGCTCCAGGAAGTTACCTACAATAGACCTTACTGTAATATTCTCGCTGACTCCCGGTATTCCAACCTTAAGGCAGCATATACCTCGTACTATCAGATCTATCTTAACTCCCATGCTGCTGGCTCTGTATAACTCGGCGATAACCTCCTTGTGACAGATGGAATTCATCTTGGCAATGATCCTTGCGGGTTCACCTGCCTTGGCATGTTCTTCTTCTCTTTTGATTAGATCTATGATCCTATCCTTAAGCCACAGAGGTGCAAGGGACAGCTTGTTCCAGCCAAGGGGCTCAGAATAACCTGACAGCATGTTAAATACCGCAGTTGCATCCTCACCGTAGGACGGTGCGCAGGTAAAAAGTCCTACGTCCGTATACTGTTTAGCCGTGGAATCATTGTAGTTACCTGTTGCAAGATGCACATATCTCTTGATTCCGTCCTCCTCACGTCTTACCACCAAAGTGATCTTACAGTGAGTCTTAAGTCCCACAAGACCGTAGATAACATGACATCCCGCTTTCTCAAGCATCTTGGCCCAGACGATGTTGTTCTCCTCATCGAATCTTGCCTTGAGCTCCACCAGAACCGTAACCTGCTTGCCGTTATCTGCTGCCTTGGCAAGGGCTGCAATGATCGGAGAGTTACCGCTTACTCTGTAGAGAGTCTGTTTGATAGCCAGAACATCGGGATCCACAGCCGCCTTTTCGACGAAGCGAACCACATTCTCAAAGGTCTCATAAGGATGGTGCATCAGCACATCTCCCTCTCTTATGACCTCGAAAATATCCCTGTCGTTGTTAAAGGCCACCACCGGCTGAGGCGGCTTGTAGCTGTGCTCCTTGAGATGCTCGAAGTCGTCCAGCTTGTACACCTTCATAAGGAAGGTCAGATCAAGGGGACCCTCTATCCTGTATATCTCATTGGCATCAACTCCCAGATCACCGGCGATGATCTTAAGAAGCTTCTTATCCATATCCCCGGAGACTTCAAGCCTTATGGCCTGTCCCCACTGACGGAGCTTGAGCTGCTTCTCGATCTCCTTTAAAAGATCCTCCGCCTCATCCTCGTCGATGGATAGATCCGCGTTTCTTCCTGCCCTGTAAGGGGCACTGGTGATTATATCGTAGTTCATGAAGAGCTTACTTAAGTTCTTCTGTATTATCTGCTCTAACAGAACAATCTTGCGAAGTCCCGTTTCGGAATCTGAAGAAGGAATCTCCAGGATTCTGGGAAGTACATCAGGCACCTGTACCGTTGCAAAATCAACGCCGTCCTTGCCCTCTTTTTTCTTAAGAAGCGCACCTATATTAAGGGTCTTGTTCCTGATAAGGGGAAATGGCCTTGAAGAGTCCACCGCCATTGGTGTAAGAACAGGGAAAACGAATTCGTCGAAATACCTGTCCACATAGTCGCTCTCCTTCCTGCCAAGCTCGTTCACATCGCAGATCTTAAGCCCATTGTCCACCAGCTGGGGAACCAGGAACTGATTGTAGATCTCATACTGCTTGTCCACAAAATTGTGAACGGCAAAAAGCACTGCATCCAGCTGCTCACCGGCTGTCATGCCTGCAATATCAAGCTTCTTGTAGCCGGCATTGATCATGTCCTTAAGGGATGCAACTCTTACCATGAAGAACTCGTCCAGGTTGCTGGCAGATATAGCCAGAAACTTCAGCCTCTCAAACAGAGGATTGTGCTCATCCTCCGCCTCGGACAGAACTCTTTCGTTAAAAGAAAGCCAGCTCAGCTCTCTGTTTATGTAGAGCCTTGAATCTTCAAAATCTACAGTTTTGTTTTTGTTCTTATCCTTTATCTTATCCTTTATCTTAGCCATATCAGATGATCCTCTTTTGCCTGATGACAGGTCTTACACCAAATACTTCCTCAAAAAAGCTTGCTCTGTTTCCGAACAGTCCCTTCTCAAGGGTAATGTCCGCATTGGTATCCACATATATCTCCAGCTCTCCGTCCTTGATGGAAACCCGGACATCCTTGAACTTCTGCTTGTGGGTCCTGTCAAGGCCGTTGGCTATTCTGATTATAGCTGTGAGCTTGGCAACTCTAAGGTAATCCTCCTTGGAGAACCCTTCAAAGAACTTGCTGTTACTTGTGTAGTAATCGAAGGCCTCATGATTGAATCTGACCACGTTGGCCACGATTTCCCTCTCTCTGTGGGACAGGCCTATGATCTCCGTTGACATGATGATGTTGTAGGAGCAGTCTCCAAGGTAAACGAGACTAATGTATTTACCGCAATCATGAAGTATGGTTGCAATCTGTAAAAGAAGCCTGTCTCTTCCGGTAAGTCCGTGGAGGTCCGCCGTACTGTCAAACACCGTTAGTGCTATCTTCTGCAACGTCTCACGCCTTGATTTACTACCCATGAATCTCTTGGATATATTCTGGGCGCAGGCGATGATATCCTGTTCAAAATCATGAGGCGAACTGATGAAGCTCTTTTTCTCCGCGTACTCATAGGCTATACCGTCGCAGAGTGTAATGCCGGGAGCCCACAGATTGTCAGCCTTAGTCTCATCTAGAATACATTTGATGATAGTTCCCGATACATACAATAAAGGTACGTTATCCTCAGGAATATTAAGCTTCTTGGCTACTTCGATGGCACTGGTATTGTTGGCCTTCTCCAGGAACTTCATGTACTCCTGTCTTGTTGCATAGCCCGGTCTGTCGGTTCCCATCCTGTGCCTCTGAATAACCGGCGAAATGTAGTCGTCTACGATTATGATATTTTCTATTTTTCTGTCCTTAAGATGGATCTTGGAAAAGACACTTAGCTGGGAATTGACCAGCTCCGAAACCAGGTCTCTGTACTTAAGCTTGGTGGCATGTACTTCCTCCATGGTGGTGTGGATCCTCAAAACACCGGTGGTAAGATTCTGGGTGGCAACCAGAGCATCCTTTTCAAAGATGGATATCTGAATACTGCCGCCACCTATATCCACAATGGCAGTGGGACGTTTGATGATCTCCTCAAACTGGTCCTGTTTCAAGGCTATAGATTTGTAGTCGAGAAATCTCTGCTCTGAGTTACTTAAGATGTCGATGTGTATGCCGGTCCTTTGCTCTATCAGGTCCTGAACCACAACAATGTCCTTGGTCTCACGCATGGCACTGGTGCCGTAGGCCTGATAGTGGGTGACGCCGTAGCTGCGCATGATATCCCTGAAATCCGTAATTATCCTGATCATCTCATCCACATGGAAATTGGAGATCCTGCCGGTGGCATAGGTCTCCGTTCCAAGGTCCATGCGATGTCTGACATGGTCCAGCTCCTTTACGCCGTATTTAGCGGACAGCTCAAAGATCTTGAGCGCCATCTCATAGGAACCCACATCGATTGCAGCAAATACTTCACCCGTCATAAGAACCCCTCTATCCTTAATAATTTCCAAGTATTTTCAGCATCTTGGCCTCTTCCCTAAGGCCCCTTAATGCATTCTTCACCGCGCTGTCCTCAAGATTGCCGTCAAAATCTATGAAGAATCTGTATTCCCAGTTCCTGTCCTCAATAGGTCTTGACTCGATCTTGGTCATGTTAAGGTTGTTATAGATAAAATGTGACATCATATGGTACAAGGATCCTGCCTCGTGGGGAATCTCCATGCAGATGCTGATCTTGCCCGCACCCTTAAGGAATACCTTCTGATTGGTCACTATAATGAATCTCGTTGAATTGGACTCAGCCTGATTGACGCCCTCCTGAAGAACCTCAAGGCCGTATATCCTGGCCGCCAGAGTGCTTCCGATGGCTCCCTGGGTTATGTCCCCATCCTCTGCCACCTTACGGGCCGCAAAGGCGTTGTTTTTCATACTGATCTGCCTTATGTCGCTGTGTTCTGACAAAAACTTCGCACTCTGCATAAGGGACTGGGGATGTGAATAAACTGTATTGATATCTGAAAGCTTAGCTCCCGGAAGTCCCATAAGGCAGTGCCTAATCTCAATGATCTGTTCTCCGATGATGTAGTGTTCATACTCGGTCAGAAGATCGTATATCTCACTGACAATTCCTGCTGTGGAATTCTCTATGGGAAGTACCGCATAGTCTGCGCTTCCGTCCTCCAGGACCGCCATTGCATCCCTGAAGCTCTCCACATGGAAGCTGTTCACCTCTTCTCCGAAGAACTCCTTCATGGCGATCTCAGAATAGGCGCCCTCTGCTCCCTGGTAGCAGACTCTGCAGTTCTTGTAATCTATTGAATCGATTCTGATAAAGGGAAGTCTTCCTGAAGCACCGTGGGCCTGAAGCTTCTGGTACTGGAGCTTCCTGCTCATGGACATCAGCTGGGAAAAAAGCTCCTCAACACCTACTTTGTTAAATTCAGAATGGGTAAGTTCTCCCACTGCCTTGAGCTTCTGATCTTCTCTTTCCTTATCAAAAACCTTTTTGCCGTTAGCTATCTTATAATCAGCCACCTGTGAAGCAATATCCATTCTTTTTTCATAGAGCTCCACAATCTGTCTGTCGACCTTATCTATCTCGACTCTAAGTTCCTTAAGATCCATTTTTTCATACTCCCAAACATACGCATATATATTCATGATAGTTGATTTTGTGCTTGATAGCAAGGTTTAACGAGCCTATAATAATTCTAAGAGAGGGGTTAACCATGAATAAGAAAATTGTTATCGTTTTTTTACTTGTGGCATTTTTATCTATCGGTCTGGTTGCTGTCACCCTTTACGAGCAGCGGATCCCCATGGATCCTTCGGACGTAGGGAATATGACAGGCAATCTTCAGAACGGCGGTCTGTTTTTCGAGATGGACGACAAGGTCTATTTTTCCAATTCCCAGGAAGAAAATTGTTTATACTCCATGAATCTTGATGAATCCAAACCAAAGCGCCTTACCACCATGGGTGCCAAGTATATCAACGGAGCCAACGGCTACCTCTATTTTTACATGGATTCAACTCACAAGTCCGGCAAGGTTACAGGCCTGGGAGCCGCTTCCAATCAGTTCGGAATCTACAGGTGCACCACCAAGGGCAGGAATCAGACCTGTCTTCTTCGTGACTTCTGCGGCGAGGTTCAGCTCTGCGGTGAATATATCTATTACCAGGGCAAAACAGATGGCGGCACCCTTAACAAGATCCGCGTTGACAAAAAGGATAAACAGCAGGTTGCCAATGAGATGATATCCCCTGTCTGCTATGACAACGGCATTCTATATTACACCGGCGTTACCAACGATCACAACATACATGCTATGCGCTTAAACGGCAGCTACTCTGATACAGTGGTGGTACCGGGATACTGCTTTTTCCCTGTGGTTATGGACGGCTACATCTACTATCTCAACGGAGAATCCAATTACAGCATCTGGAGAACCAACCTCTCAACCGGAGTTCAGGAGCTTGTAGTCTCCGACAGATGTGACTGCTTCACCATGGACCATGAGCACATCTACTACTCTTTTTCCAACGCTGATCACCCCGCCCTTCGCAGATGCGATCTGGACGGAAGCAATATTTACATTTTGTACGAGGGTATTGTTAACAGTATTAACTTGACATCCCGCTATGTTTATTTTAAGGTTTTTGGAGATGATGCGACGACGTATCATATGCCCCTTGATGGTTCCAGACCTGCCTCGGTTTTCGTGGTCAGCGGCTGATTCCATATATTTTACGTATTTTACATTTAATTATTGAGGAGACGGTATGAATAAGTTAAGACACATGATGAATCCTTTGGATTTCTCGGTTGAGGAATTGGAGGCGCTTTTCGATGTGGCAAATGACATCGAAAACAACATGGAAGCCTATTCCCACAAGTGTGAGGGAAAGATAATGGCTACCTGTTTTTATGAACCAAGTACCAGAACAAGACTCAGTTTTGAAACAGCAATGCTTCGTCTCGGCGGTAAATGCCTTGGATTCGCAGATGCGGGATCTTCCTCGGCAGCCAAGGGCGAAAGTGTTTCCGATACCATTAGAGTTATTTCCTGTTTCGCAGATATATGTGCCATGAGGCATCCCAAGGAAGGCGCACCGATGGTTGCAGCTTCCAAATCCGGTATTCCCGTTATCAACGCAGGTGACGGAGGTCATCAGCATCCCACCCAGACTCTCACAGATCTTCTTACAATCAGATCACTTTACGGCAAACTTGGTGATTTCACCATTGGCCTTTGCGGAGACCTTAAATTTGGTCGTACCGTCCACTCTCTTATAAATGCCCTGACTCGTTACACAGGCATCAAATTCGTATTTATTTCTCCAAATGAATTAAGAGTCCCCGACTATATAACAGAAATGCTTGATTCCAAGGGCATCCCCTTCGAAGAGGTTGTTCGTTTGGAAGAGGTTATGCCCAAGCTTGATTTCCTCTACATGACAAGAGTTCAGAAGGAGCGTTTCTTCAACGAGGAAGACTACATAAGACTCAAAGATTTCTACATCCTTGATAAGGCCAAGCTGTCCCTTGCCAAGGAGAAGATGTTCATTCTCCATCCCCTTCCCAGAGTCAACGAGATCTCCGTTGAGATTGACGATGACCCAAGGGCCGCATACTTCAAGCAGGTTCAGTACGGTCTGTACGTAAGAATGGCACTTATCTTAACTCTCCTTGATATGACTGATGCCCATATGAATCACGATCTTCTGAGGAAGTTCTGATCTCCGGCTCAGAATATAGATTATTGTTTAAGGTAAATCATTTAGAATTTCAGAAAGAAGGATTTCTATGTTAAATATTGGAAAAATAGAAGAAGGCTTTGTTCTTGACCATATCCAGGCAGGAAAGAGCATGCAGATATACAGGCACCTTGGCCTTGATAAGCTTGACTCCACCGTTGCCATAATCAAGAACGCCAAGAGTAAGGCCATGGGCAAAAAAGACATTCTGAAGGTAGAATGTGATATCGATACCCTTGACCTTGATGTTCTGGCATTTATCGACCACAACATCACCGTTAATGTTATTAAAGCCGGTGAGATAATCGAGAAGAGATCTCTGGTTCTTCCCAAGGAGATAAAGGATGTCATCCGCTGCCACAACCCAAGATGCATCTCCTCCATCGAGCAGGAGCTGCCCCAGATCTTCTATCTGTCGGATGAGAAAAAAGAGATCTATCGTTGCAAGTACTGCGATGAGAAGTATTCCGAGACGGATCTGTCGAAGAAGTGATAGCAATAAAAAGGGGACAGTCCCCATTAACAAACTGTGAACATCAGTACCTGCCGGAAAGATATGTAGTTCACAATTTGTTGATGGGGACTGTCCCCTTTTTATTGCTATCCCCTTTTTGTTGCTATCACTTTATATATCCATTCTGCCTATTATACACATCATCCGTATGTTTTACTCTTCTTCTCTCTTCGCCCCTTAGCATCTCCTGCATAAAAGGATTATCATTTGCTCCGGACACAGAGATCGGCTGAGTCTCTTTGTTTACATAGACATCCTTAGATGATTTACCAAACATAACTTTCCCTCCTATAAGAAAAAAATTCTTTCTCTTCAAGATAAATTATAGCACGGCATAATTAAGTGTGTATGGTAAAAGAATTAAATATCTGCTAAATTATCGTCACTGTTTCTGTGCTACAATGATGCAGTTGGACTCTGGATATTCAGTTATTTCGCCCTTTTCATCAAGGAGTTCCAAGTACTTGCCAAGGTTATCGGGGTAGCCCGGTTCCAGGAACTGTTCTGCAAAAACAAGTTCAGCACCCATTTCCTTAAAAAAGTTCTTATATTCCTCCAGTGTAAAATATCCGAACTGCTCCTGAACCTCATGGGCATAGCTCTCAGAACCCCAGGTATAGGTGAAAAGGAACTCTCTGATAAAGTTGATATCACCGGTAACTGTCAGGTTCTTCTCATCGATATCGGTGACCTTTTTATCCTCCGGTATATCCTTAAGTCCCTTGAAGTCCGTCATGTAGTTCTTAAAGAAATCAAGGCCTGCTGCCGTTTTGAATCTTATCTTTCTGACAGCACTACCTTCAGTCTTAACACCGTCTCTGATAATGATCCTGCCGCCCTTATCAAGACTGTCATAGGCATTTCTAAGAGCCTTTTTCACACTGTCAATTTCAAATCTTCCGTTCTCGTTTTCAGTGTATGAATATATCTCGTGAAGTATTGATGAGAATATAACGCTGCCGGCCTTTGGTTCCAAGGTCTTATCCACGAAGTTGTGAACCTTGACTTCCCAGCTGTGTCCCTCTCTGTTTTTCTTCTGGCCCAGAGCCTCAATAACGTTGGTTGAGATATCTGTACCGATGACCTTTTTATCCGGGAACCTGGCTTCCAGCTTATCAAGTAGTATTCCACCGCCGCTTCCCACATCCACAACGCTGTCTCCTGCCACGTAATCTATGATGCTGTCCTTGGTGCTCTTTGATACATCATTCATGGTCCTTAGATACTTGTCTTCATTGTTGAGCCTGTCAAAGGCATCGCGCCTGAAGCCAAACATATCGTAGAGTACGATGATACTCTTTTCGAAGGTAAGAAGACCGCTCCTCTCTGCTTCAACGCAGAAGTCAATGAGCTTTTCACACACCCTGGAGAACTTGAAATCCACATAGGCTGAGCCGTTACGAACCTTCACATTTATGTTCACATTCTGAACGGAAGCATCAAGAAGATACTTTTCGATGATACGTTTTTTATAGATATTGATATGTTTTTTGCCCTCGTAATCGTAGTAGAGATTATCTGCAAGAGCCTTGAAGTTAAGGTGATTAACCGGGTCATTTTGTGCATCTATCACTTCAAGAATATTGGCCAGAATAATCCTTATCTGCCCCATGTTAAAATCGGAAAGCGCCGCCTCGAAATACCACAGTTCAAACCTTGGGAATATCTTTTTCTCAAAAAACTTAACGTCATTATCGAAGAACTCAATCTCCCCGGGAAGAAGCTTCTGGAGCCTATGGGCCGGCGAATATTCCTTAAGCTCTCCCCTTACGATTCCATCTATAAGAGACTCCGTGCTCTTCTTAACCCTGTTCCATATGTTGTCACTGACAGCCTTGATGATGCACTCATTAAGAGCCATGAGAAGGACCTTTAAATCATCTCTTTTAATCCCAAGAAGATCTTTATTTCCGGAAAAAGAAATCTCACCTCTAAGGGACTGACCTACAACTCCGTGGGTCTTAATAAGGGTATACACAAGTCCGGAATCTCCGGTTGCGTCTTTGTAGATCTCAGCTGAGGCTATGTTGTGAATATCCAAAGGATATCCCTTTTTGATCCACTCTTTTCTCTCAGCCTCAAGTCCTCCCTTGGCCACTTCTGACCACATAAGAGTAAGCCTCACCGCATCGAAGGTATCTGCGGAAAGGCTCTCTCTTTCTTTGATCTCATCAAGTATATCAAGAGTTCTCATTACATACATGAGAGTTTCTTTGCCCGAAAGGCTCCCCATACTTTCTAGTCTCTCGGCATTTACATAAACGTTGTCGGTCTGGGTCAGGTACTTAAGCCAGAGCTTGTCTGACAGTACCCCCTCCTTAAGATCTCCGTTCTTCTCAAAAAATGTATCAAAATTTGAACTCATTTCCCGTCCTTTCAACCGGTAACGAGTCTCCCGATACGGTCTGCGACTGAAATCTCAATCTGCATTCCCGCATTGAATTCAATGGTGTCATCAAGGATTCCGTCTGAAAAGACTACGCCGTTTTCACTCATGTTCGAGGTGATAAGAAGGTTCTCATTCTCCTCAATCTGTCCGTAGACAAGCTCTGCCTGGGTGAATCTGCTGGGATATGGCTCCCTTACCTGAAAGGTGAGACTTTTGGCTCCCCAGTCAAAGACAGGTTCCTTCACATCTCCAAGGCCGAAGCTCCTGGCCATACCTCTGAACTGTGCCATGACTGACTTATGCCACCCCGTCATGCCAAAGCCTGTTGAAATGATGATTCCCGATGATGACTGATTCTCTATCCGGTTTCTGTAATTAATGTGGTATCTGGCGGAAGTGTGATTGTCTACGCCTATAAAGAAGTCGTTTACTGCGTAAAGAACCTGACCGTCCTTAGACTCCACTTTTCCCATTGTAACATTTTTCTCTGAGAATGTATCATCGATCACCTTGGGAAGTACTCTTTCCAGGTCCCCTGTTTCAAAGGGAAGGAGCACCCCGTCCCATCTTGCGGGATCGGGGTTAATTCCTATAAGAGGCTGACCGTCAAGATATTTCATGGTGTTGGCCACGAGTCCGTCCTGGCCCACTGCAATAACTATGTCCTTGGGGCCAAAGATCATGTTGGAAATATATTCCCTGTCTATCTCCTGAAGTCTTGCCATGGGGCGAACAAGGTTCCTTACGCTCTCAAGAGCATTGTTATAATTTCTGTCCTCAAGTTCATAGTCAGAGAAATCTGCACCCAGATGCTCTATATAAAACTTCGCCTGCTCTATGGTGTTATATCTTCTCTTAAGCTCTTCGTATCTGGTGCGCCTCTTTACCAGCACCACCTTGTTCATGCCTCTGTCTGTCATCTCTATCCTCCCTAACCGTCCCCTTGTCAGATCCCAGGCCACTTACAATGGTCTTAAGAAGATCCGGTGTGATATTGAAATTCTCAATCTTGCCGGCGTTCTCTCCGATGTTCATAAATGCCTTAGCCATCAGCGTTGCGGGATCTGTCTGAGCCATTGCGCATGCCTCGACGAGGGCTACGTTCAGGTTGTTGTATGCTCTTACAATTCCTTCTACTGCATATGCTTCCTGGTCTGCCTTGATCCTTGCATTCTCGGCTTCAAGCTCCGTGTATTCCTTGTTCTTCTTTTCAAGCTCGATCTTACCAAGCATTTCCTGCTTCTCGATAAGGAGCTTTTTGGCTGTGGCCTTTTCCTGAAGATCAAATTCTTTTTCCTGCTTCTCTGTGTTCAGGGCAAGCTCTGCGCGAAGGGCCTTCAACTTAATTGCCTGCTTCATCTCCTGCTCTTTTTCTTCCTTCTCCTGCTCCTTCTCTGCCACCTTGATCTCGGTGTTGATCTCGTTCTCCTTGATGAGTCTCTCCTGCTCGATGGCTGCGTTCCTTCTCTTGTAGATGGCATCGTCCTGTTCCTTCAGGATTTCCTCTCTGGCTGCAGCTTCAAGAGCTTTTCTGGTCTCAACTGTGGGGCTGATACCAAGGATGTTTACAGAGGTGATGCTTACGCCCAGCTTTTCAATTGATTCATCCTGGGAAAGCGCTGCTGCAACCTCTCCTGCCAGCTGATCCGCCAGTCTGATGATGGTTCTGACGTCACATTTGCTGACTGCCTTGATAACGATGGCCTTGATGATATTGTTGATCCTCTTCTCCAGAACTGCCATGGTTTCAAGAATCTTGTCATCCATAGGTGCGTTGGGACTATAGGAAAAATCAAGCATTGCAGAAGCCTTGGCATAATCTGTGATCATATATGTGGTAACGCCCTGTACGTATACTCTCTGATAATCACTGGTCACAAGATCATCAAAGGCGAAGCTCCCGTCAAAGGCTGTGGAGGGAGCCACCACCAGGTTGGTTGTCATGTTGTTGTACAGAACCGATAATCCGATTCCCTCTCTCACAACCGCCCCGTTTCTGATAACCATTACATAGTCGTTTGGTCTGAATTTTTTGAATGTCATAATCTGCTCCTTACGTGTTTTGTTATTTTAATTAGTAGTATTTTGCTACTTTGCTTTGCTTGTTTATATATTAGTAGCATTTTACTACTTTGTCAACAGGCAAATTAAGGAACCCTAATAATCTGAAAGACCACGCCTCTCTGTTAGCCAGTGGCTCAGATAAATTAAAAACTGCATCTGCTGAAATACTATGGTAATGGAGATCCTGACAAAGGTATGAAAGAGATAAAAAGAAGAATTCCTTAAATTTCTTGAAGATGGGAGGTCCAAACACTGATGGATAAAGATAAAAAAGATATGGCTGGGCAGGAGTCAAAACCCAGATAGATCTGATTCTCTGGCTTGGTGCAGCTGGATTCTGACTCTTTGTATCCCTGGTTGTTGTCACAGTTGTATACACTGTCTTTATAACCCGTAAGATTAAAGGGAACAAAGAAGTTAATAATCGTTCCCATACTCATCAACCTTACAGTGTCGCTAGATGTTCCAATCCGGATTCTGTCTGATCCACGCCGGGATCCTTATTTGTCATCACGACTGAAATCTCTCCTGTCGCAGTGTTTAGTTTTAGCATACTCTGTCCGTTTTCGCCCCATCCTTGCGATAACAGGATGTCTCCTTCACTCAGGAATAAACCAAGGCCCACCTGGGAAAAGTTCTCAGTGGGTCTTATCATTTCCAGTGCAGATTCCCTGCTAAGAAACGTACTCCGGCCATTTATTGCTTCGAAGAATTCTTTGGCTATCGTCATCAGTTCCTCGGGCGTACTCCATAACTCTGAGGTATGGTTAAGGATCGATCTTATTGTGGCGTTGCTTTCTTCTCCGTCTTTTGTACGAAGCTTCCACTGATGAAGATAGCGATTGACGGGTTCATCTATATTTAGCAGCTCCTGAAGCTTCCTAACCGTTATTGCCGTAATAAACTTTGATATCGAGCACGCAGGAAAAACGGTATTCCTATCTACTGCAACACCGTTTTCCTTATCGGCAACTCCAGTGTATTTCAAGATTTCTCTTCCAGCCGCATCCCTATATGCACAGCTTACTCCCGGGAAGCGTTCATACATCTGTCCTTTAATGCTGTCAGGGCCGCTCTCCATATACTCCTTAAGGGCTATATATTCCCGCTGATATGAACCTCTTTTTTCCTCGCTTATATCAGCATAAGACTCATGTTTTGAGAACAGTTCCAGCGCATCTTGTAAAGGTATCCATTCCGGCTGTACTCCGCGGCGTATTTCAGCTTCGGTAAGGTTCATATGCCCTTTTCCCGTTACTTCGCAAGCAAAGCAGCAGCCCGAATAGCAGTATTCCTCGTAATATTCCTTCATGAAAACAACCGGTCTTATGACGCGGACAAGTACCCCTGTTTCTTCCTCGACCTCGCGGATAACGCACTCCTCGAAGGTCTCGCCTTCTTCCTGGCCGCCGCCCGGAAGCAGCCACCAGCCTGAATTTAATTCATGAGTAAGGAGGATATTTCCATCCTGTACGATAATCGCGCGAGCCCCGTCTCGCGTCTTCGAAAATGTCTCAAATCGATTCGCCCCCAATATTTCTACAGTTTTCATACCAAGCTCTCCTAATTTTTAATCGAGTATTCCCCACTTTCATCAATTGCCAGTGTCATATCTGCTGTCATAGAATCATTAAGGCAGATGCGGACATTGGCCATATCACTGTAATCTACGAATTCCGTAGCCTTCTCAAGGCTGTTGCCACTCTTGGCCTTCCTGTCAATAAGTCTGTTCCTGAGGAACTCTTCGCCTGCAGTGATCATGATCGTATAGTCAGCAAATTCTTTGAGTTTTCTCCAGCCATCTTCATCAAGAAGAAGATAGTTTCCTTCAAGAATCACTATATCTCCGGTAACCATTATGGCGTCCTCCACCGGATTGTGAAGGTGCCTGTCATAGGATGGCCAGCCGCAGTTTTCTCCTGCGGCAACTGTTTTTACTGCTTCAGTCAGCTTATCAATATCGAAGGTCACCGGGGCTCCTTTTATCTCCACCATCTTAATGGTCTTACCATCACGTTCTGTGGTGTGGGACAGTAGATACTCCTGTCTTCTGTGGAATCCATCCATACCAATGGCTTGTACATTACACAGTTCATCCCGCTCCTTAGACAGTTCCTCCAGAAAGCTGCAGAGAGTGCTTTTACCTGCACCGGGAGGTGCTGCCAGCATAACTAAGACCCTTGAGCCTTTTTCTTTCTGCAATGCAGTAAGGTGTTCAAGTAGAGGCAAAAATATGTTATTTATTGATTCTTGGCTGTAGGTCGCTCTGACATCGATGCCGTTTATGTTCTTATCAAATATTCTGTCCATGTTTTAATTACTTTCTGCTTCATTATTTTCTGCTTTTTCAAAGGACACAGTGATCCTTGTTCCAATGCCCTGTCTTGAAAGGACCTCCACGGTTCCTTTGTGGGCGTCTATGATCCATTTTGCAATGGATAGCCCCAGACCCGAGCCGCCGGTGGATGAATTTCTGGCCTTGTCGGATCTGTAGAAGCGCTCAAATATGTGGCTCAGTTCTTCACCTGCAATACCAATACCTTCGTCCTGGACTATATAAACAACCCTGTCATCAGCCTTTTTAACAGTAAGCTTGATGGTATCGCCCTTGGCGGAATACTTGGCTGCATTCTGGACAAATATTCGTATGGACTGTTTGATCATGGCAAGGTCGCCGCTTATGCAGCAGCCCTCATTTTCCTCAATATCGTACTTGTGATCGGGGTCTATCATGGAAGATTCTTCCCACACTTCCCTCATCACCAGGGACAGATCAAACTTCTCCATAGACAGCTTCTGACGCCCATTATCTCCTCTTGCAAGAAACAATAGCTGATCTATGAGCTCCTTCATATTCTCGGACTCATTCTTGATGGCAGCGATGGATTCCTCCAGAACAGCGGGATCATCCTTGCCCCAGCGGTCCAGCATATTGGCATAGCCCTGGATAACCTGTATGGGAGTTCGAAGCTCATGGGAAGCGTCGTCAACAAACCTTGCCTGCTGCATCCTCGCTTCCTGCATCCTGTAAAGCAGGCTGTTAAGAGCAGCTTCTATGCTGGCAAGATCCTCATCTCCCGTAGAGATCCTGGCTCCGTTCTTATCAGCCGGGACCTTCAAAATAGCTTCTTCCAGTTCCTCGAACTTAGTAGTATCAAGGGGTACCTCACTTATGGCCTCTGCCTGCATTGCCAGCTCGTTAAGGGGCTTAAGTTTGCGTCTGATCCTGCCGGTATGGGTAAGGGAAAAAAGAAGATTCAGAAGCTGATAGGCTATAACAGCAGTCAGGACTACTCCTGTAAAATAGACATATTCCTTCATAGGAAAGCTATAGGTTCCAATATCAGTAAAAAGATTGAGAACAACGTCCCTGTAGCTCTCACCGCTTATGGTAAAACTCCTGACATATTCATCCTCCGGAATGGTCTTAAAGCTGTTGTAACCAAATAGTCCAAAAGAAACCAGAAGTATAAGAAGATCCAAAGTAAAAAAAGCTTTCAGTTTGTTAAACCAGAAAGCTGTATTTATACCTCTTGCAATGGATGAAGTTCGTTTGCTTATATTGTTATTCATAGGCTGCCTTCTTTTATAACATATCCGACACCTCTGACTGTCTGGATAAGGCTGATGCCGTATTTGTCATCAATTTTGGTGCGAAGATGTCTGATATAAACATCTACCACATTGGTTTCACCGTCATAATCATAGCCCCAGATCTCGTTTATAAGACGCTCTCTGTCAAGGACTATGTTGCAATTCTCCATAAGGATCCTGAGAAGTTCAAACTCATAGTTGGTAAGTTCCACCGGGTTGCCGTCTGCGGTGACTTCATGTCTGTCCATATCCAGAGTCACATTGTTAATAGACAGCTTCCTGGTGGCTACCTGTGAGCCCGCGCCCTTTCTTTTGAGAGCTACACGGATCCTTGCCAGCAGCTCTTCGATAGCAAAGGGTTTGGTAATATAGTCGTCTGCTCCGGCATCAAGGCCCGATACCTTATCCATGACCGCATCTCTTGCAGTCACAAGGATAACAGGAGTATCCTTCTGAGCTCTTATTCTCCTAAGAACCTCAAAACCATTGATGCCCGGCAGCATTACGTCTAAGAGTATCAGATCATAATCGTTTGAAAGCGCCAGTTCCAGACCGCCTCTGCCCTCATCAGCCTTATCGACGATATAGCCCTCATGCTTAAGTTCAAGTTCCTCAAAACGTGCCAGCTGCGCTTCATCTTCTACGATCAATATTTTACTCATTAGTTCTCTTCATCATCCTTTTTATTAAATTCGTTTTTGATATTCTCAGCGGTCTGAGATGCCTTGTCGCAAACATCGTTAGCGTCAACGACCACCTTGTCATCCCCTATAAAATTATAGGTAAATCCAAAGAACAGACCTATAATCAGCAGTGGAAGTGTTACCCAGAAGAATCCAAGAAGAAGTATTACAAGTACAAGAACCGGAACAGCTGCGAGCTTCTGACCGTCCTTATTTACACAGAACTGAATCTCAATGCTCTTCTCAAACAGCATCTTGATGAAGCTTCCAAGTTTCCTGCAGCCTTCCTTGAAACCATTACTGTTGCAGTCCTTCTCATACTGCTTCTGTGCGATCTCGAACTTCTTGACATTCTCCATGTCCTTACTTGCTCCGGCTGTATAAGTGCCTTCATTAGGAGCAGTAACCTTGCCCTGACGCTCCAGCTCGATCATTGCATCCAGAATGTCGTAATTGCACTCTTCCAGAACCTTTTTGGCATCCTCATAGGATACGCCTGTCTTCTCTCTGAGCTTTTCAACCTTTTCAAAATTTTCCATTTCATTTACCTTCCTTTCAGATAATCATTTGTTGTTTGGTTCATTTGATATCTGAAATGATACACAGCCTAGATTAATATAAGATTTTTGAAAGATTAAAATCAGATTAAAATCGCATTAATGATCGGCTTTTATTCTCTGTAGCGGTATTCTGTCGAAAGCTTATTCTTTGTTCTGGATTTGATCTTGCTGCCTGTGGGCTCAATCTTTGGTGTTACCATGGCACGGAAATTGGTTTTGTACAGGCTTTTTCCCAGAACAAGCTCATACAGAGCCTGAAGGTCCGGCAGTGTAAAGGTATCTCCCACCATGTTAAAAGCAAGATCCGTGTGCTCGAAGGAGGCTCTGAGCTTAAGAAAAGACTCAACTATGATCTCTATGTGGTCAAAAGCCAGCTCGTCCTTGGTAACAGGAGTTGCGACCCAGTTCTCATAGGAAAGTTTGCCGTTTTTGAAGGTGGTATTGGTTATGTCATAGCATATGCTTACACCTTCATCACTGTTTTCCAGCTTAATGCAGGAATCCTCGATTCTGATATCGAACCATACTGCCTTGGATAAAGCAATCTTCACAGGAACAAGGGCAAGATAAGCGATACTCATTACCCAGGTCCTGGGGTCTCTGCCGGGTTTGGTAAAAGTATATATCTGATCAAGATATACATCCTCAAGACCGGTCTCCTCCTTGAGCTTTCTGGCTGCTGCCTGGTAGGCGGTCTCATCCTTCATGATAAATCCGCCGGGCAGAGCATAGCAGTCAAGGTATGGGTGTTCTTCTCTTTTTACAAGAAGGACCTTGAGGCCGCTGAAGCTCTCATTTACGCTCAGCACCAGAATGTCCGTGGTTACCGAGGGCTTATCATATATGGCATCAGTATATTGTTTAAGGAACTCTTTTTCCGTAAGGTTGTTTGAGTCTCTCTTAGCAGGCATATGTGTCTCCCTTTACAGTGCGTACTGGATCAAAAGTCTAAGAACATTCTCGGCTCCGTCCCTGTGGCTCCTCTCATAGCCGTGAGAAGCATAGACACCTGCGCCGATAAGTCCATGCTTTAAGTCTACACCTGATCTTAAGGTTGCTTCAACATCGCTTCCGTAGTGAGGATAGATGTCAACTGCGTAATCAGTGCCGCTCTCTTTGGCTGCAGCGATAAGTCCCTGAACTACGGGGTAGCTGTAAGGGCCTCCGCTATCCTTGGCACAGATGGAAACCTGCTTCTCTGTGCAGGTAAGGCCGTCGCCAACACATCCCATGTCCACAGAAATAGCCTCAGTGCACCCTTCCGGAACGCAGCCGGAGCCGCCGTGACCAACTTCTTCAAAAACAGTGATATGAGCATACAGCGCTCTCTTAGGAGTAATCTTCTTTTCCTTGATATATTTGGCAAGGCCAAGAAGGATGCCTACGCTGAGCTTGTCATCAAGGAATCTGGACTTGATATAGCCTTTTTCCGTCACTCTTACATTGGGTTCAAAGCATACGATATCTCCAACGGAGATTCCAAGCTTCTCTGTGTCCTTCCTGTTCTTAACATCCTCATCCAGAACTACTTCGCAGTTCTCCCAGGTTCTCTTGGTCTCATCATATTTGCCGTTAACATGGATAGAAGCGTTATTGAGCTGGAAGGTTCCCTCGTAGATACCGTCAAACTTGGTCACAACCCTTACGTTCTCAGTCTCTGCATTGTTGGGGTTCATACCTCCGAGATTGGTGAGCTGAAGCCTTCCGTTCTCCTTGATTGTTGCCACCATTCCGCCGAGAGTATCAGTGTGGGCCTCAAGTAACAGTCCGTTCTTCTTGTCCTTACCGGTGAGGTCAACAATGACGCCGCCTTTATTTGTAATAGTTGCCTTAAAGCCAAGCTTCTCGAACTCTTTCTTAACCCAGGCAGCAGCTTCCTCTGTATAGCCTGTAGGGGAATCGATGTTTAAGAGCTCTGTGGTCTCTTTTACGATAAAATCTGTGTATTTCTTAAGTGTAAGTTTCTTCATAATGTCACCGCCTTTATATTTTCTTTTTTATAAAAAGTCATATCTCTTGATCTCGCAGTTCTTAATACCGCAGGAGGAGAATTCTTCATTGGTCATCTCTCTGAAATAGGACTCAACCATTCGGGTAATGCCGTTATGGGCCACCAGGATCACCTCCCTGTCCCCGACCTTGATGTCGTCTATCAGGTTGTAGATTCTCTGGGCCAGCTGCAGCATGGATTCACCGGTGCCGAAGCGGCTGGCCATATCCTTTTTGGCCTCATGAAACTCCGCGCCGTCCCTGGGCGTTGACTCATATCTGCCAAAGTTTTGCTCAATAAGCCTTGGCTCCACCACCATAGGGATTCCCGTGATCTCGGAAATGTGCCTTGCAGTCTCCCTGGCCCTTACAAGGGGAGATGTGAGGATGACGTCTGCGGTTATGCCCAGTTCAAGGATCTTCCTGCCGGTTTCCTCGGCCTGCTTATGTCCCAATTCCGTAAGTTCTATGTCCGTGGCTCCGCATATCTTGTTCTCAACGTTCCAGACCGTCTCTCCGTGTCTGATAAAATAAAAATGATCCATGTAAAAATGACTTCCTTCTTCCTTGATTACTATAGTAATAAAATACATCCTTGTCCATTTTACCATTAAAATGCAAAAAAGCCACAGTACTCCTTTAGGAGCACTGCGGCTTCAAGTTCATATTTATTTATAGGATCAGATCAATATCCGAACTCCTGTGCCCAATACCAGCTTCCGTCACCTGTCTGGCAAATTGCGATACCAACTGTCTTGTAGCCGGCATCCATAATGTTGGCTGCATGAGTAGGTGAATTCATCCATGCTGTATATACACTGTCAGCTGACTGATAGAGCTTGGCAAGATTCTCTCCGTACTGAACATTGCTGTCTACAGTCCAGAATGCTGAACCATTGGGTCTTGTGTGTGAGAATGACTGTGTGATCTCATTGGCACGAACCTGAGCTGCATTAGTGAGAGCCTGGCTCCATGCAAGAGCGGGAAGTCCCTGAGCTGCTCTCTGCTGATTCATAAGGTTGAATACAGCTGTGCAGGCATCGGTTGCTGCCTGGCTGGATGTTGTAGTACCTGCAAGGGCGATGGCCTCATCATCGATGTAGATCTCGCCTACTCCCTCATCAAGTCCTCTTACAGCAGCCTGATCGTCAATCATCGCATCCTCATTAACTGCTCCGCAGGCGATAGTTGCAAATCCCAATACTGCGGCAAGTGCAATTGCATAAACCTTTTTTAACTTTTTCATAGTACAATCTCCTAATATCAAAACTAACGGAATACTCGATAATTTTGCCCCATATTCCTACCTAAATATTACCTTACCCCCATAGTCCAAACAATATAATAGAGATAACTTTTTTATGAAAATGAGTTAATTATTTCAAAGTATGTGTATACTTTTTGAAATTTTATTATTAAGTTAAGCTTAGTATAACAAGATGTAGTATACTAATCAGAGGTGACAACCATTATACGTTTTCGTATCACAGAATTTATTTGCTCAACAAAGGAGAAATGTATGAAAAAATTATTGTCCAAAATCCACAACGAAGGATTTCGATGGAACGACATCATTATCTTTCCGTTTTTGATGTCATATGTACTGATCTTGCTGGGACAGCTGATTGGAATTTTGCTGTTCTATATGATTTTCGGTAATCCCCACGATTACGATGGTCTTACATCAACCTTTTCAATGTATCTTCCCTTCCTTGGCATATGGTGTGTTGTGCTTCTCTACTTATTGTTCAAGCGAAACAGACCTATCTACAAGGCTCTGTGGACCCGTCCCAAGGGAAATACATTCCTTATGTTTGTGTACGGTCTTCTTATCGGAGGCGGTCTCAATGGTCTTTGCGCATTAGCTGCCTGGCTTCACAAGGATATTTTCCTCTACTACGATTCCTTCAAGCCATTGCCTCTTTTCCTTATCCTGGTGACGGTTCTTATCCAGTCCTCAGCGGAGGAGCTTATCTGCAGAGGTTTCCTGTATCAGAGACTTCGAAGAAGCTTTAAGAATCCCCTTGTTGCGATTATCGGCAACTCAGTTTTCTTCGGACTTATTCACCTTGGAAACGACGGCGTTGGCCCTCTTGCAATCCTGGATATATGTCTTTCCGGCCTTCTGTTCTCACTGATGGTTTATTACTTTGACAGTATCTGGTGCGCCTTCGCTGCCCACACAGCCTGGAATTACATGCAGAACATCATTCTGGGTCTTCCCAACAGCGGACTGGTATCCACTTTCTCCATTTTCAAGCTGGATGCCGCCACAGCTATGGACAGTGCCTTCTACAATGTAGCCTTCGGTGTTGAGGGAACTGTTTTCTCAGTAATTGAGCTGGCCATTGCCTGCCTTGTAATGTTCCTTATCGGAAGAAGACGCCAGCAAAGAGATACCCAGATCTGGCCAAAGCCTGTTGTTGCACCTGAAATGCCGCAGCAGGAAGCTGTTCCATATACTCAGCAGCAGTATAATAACATTCCAAACGATCAGAACAATCAATCCAACCAGAATAATCAATAATGCAAATTAGTTATACAGAGTACGAAAACATCATATTTCACATTGACGTCAACTCGGCTTTCCTCTCCTGGTCAGCTCTTAAAAAGCTGCAGGAGGAGCCGGGAAGCGTTGATCTGCGCACCATTCCTTCCGCCGTCGGAGGGGACGTCAAGTCCCGCCATGGTATCATCACCGCCAAATCCATTCCTGCCAAAAAATACGGAATCGTCACAGGTGAACCTGTGGTCAAGGCTCTTCAGAAGTGCCCCAAGCTGGTACTGGTTGAGTCTGATTTTGCTACCTACAAGATGTATTCACGGGCCTTTATCGAGATCCTTCACAAGTACTCTCCTGTTATCGAGCAGGTCTCCGTAGATGAGGCCTATGTAGATATGACAGGAACCTACAGCCTGTACAAGGATCTGGAGACTCCGGACTGTCCTTTTCCAATCTGTGTGGCCCATAGGATCAAGGATGAAGTCAGGGATACCCTTGGCTTTACTGTTAATGTTGGAATATCCTGTAACAAACTTCTGGCAAAGATGGCCAGTGATTTTCAAAAGCCCGATAAGATCCACACTCTTTTCCCTGAGGAAATCCCGGATAAAATGTGGCCTCTTCCCATAGGTGACCTCTACGGCTGTGGCAAACAGACCGCGCAAAGGCTTATGGGCCTGGGCATCCGCACCATAGGCGATGCTGCACATGCTGATACCGAGATGCTGCTGTCAATCCTTGGTGAGAATGCGGGAAGCTACATCTATGCCAGCGCCAACGGCTACGGTTCCACCAACGTCTCCGGTTCCTACGACGATGCCAAGAGCTACTCCAACGAGACAACACTTTCTTCAGACCTTAATTCAGACAGCTACGACAAGGACATTATTCCTGTTCTTAAATATCTGTCAGGGAAGGTTTCGGAGAGACTTAAAAAAGACCATGTATACGGCCGTACTGTCACTGTTTCGGTCAAGACAGGTAACTTCAAGCGCCACTCAGCTCAGATGCAGCTGGATAATTCTATAGATGATGCCAAGGCTATCTTTGACTGCGCTAAGGCACTGTCGGACAAACTGCTTCTTGGAACCTTTGGACTATTTGCAAAAGGAGAAGTAATAAGACTTGTGGGCGTTGGAGTAACCAAGCTTGATGACGGCTCCTACAGACAGATGAGCCTTTTTGACATGATGGAGGAAAAAAGTGATAATGCGCCCTCCATTGATACCGAGAAGATGAAAAAGCTTGATGCCATGACCGAAAAACTCACCGGCGCTTACGGAAAAGGCATTATAAAAAAAGCAAGCTCCCTTAAGCCAAAGGGCTCAAAGGAGCAATAATCCCGCCATATCTTCAGGGAGAGGTGCTTCAAACTTAAGACTCTCTCCGGATAATGGTTGTTTAAATTCTAAATGGGCCGCATGAAGTGCGGCTCTTTTCATGCCATGGTGATCTCGAATTTCTTTCCCATACAGAGAATCTCCAAGAAGGGGATGACCTATGTACTGCATATGGACCCTTATCTGATGGGTTCTGCCGGTATCGAGGTGAAGCCGAACCAGCGCATAGTCCTCAAACTGCTGCTCCACAAGGTAGTGAGTTATGGCTTCTTTCCCATCCTCTCTGACCTGGCGGATCATCCGGTCACCGGGAAGTCGTTCTATCGGAGCATTTACGGTTCCCTCTTTTTTCTCAAATACACCTGAGCACAGGGCCAGATACTCTTTTCTCCTGGACATATTTCTTGTCTGGTCTGATAAAAGAGCGGCGCTGTGTCTGTTCTTGGCAAATATAATGAGGCCCGAAGTCTCACGGTCAAGGCGCCCTATCACGCGAATAACGTGCTGCTGCCCTGTTCTGTTATAATACCCGGCAAGCCTGTTGCTGAGGGAGTCCGTGAAATGAGCATAGGACGGGTGAACAACCATGTCTCCCGGCTTATTAACCAGGATCAGGTCCTCATCCTCATAGACCACCTCTATAGGCGCATCTGAGGGGACTATCTCTGAGGCATTGTCATTATCTTCGTATATCTTGATCCGAAGGACATCTCCTTCATAAACCTTATCTATTGCTCTTGCGGGAGCAAAGTCGCCATAATCCTTGTCCTTAGGCATTTCAGGAAGAAAGGTTGTATCTTTCTTTGGATGGACTTCAGACTCTTTTATCAGGATTCCATCCTCAAACTGTTTACATCTTGCTTCTTCTCTTGCGGAGATATTAAGTACCTTACGCAGAAGCTCATGGATGGTCATTCCTGATTCTGCAGAAGTTACGGCATATTCTATTTCTCTGAAACTATCTGACACTACTATTATTTCTTCTTTCCGATTCAATTATTACTGCCAAAAAAATCAGCAATTACCTTTAGAAGCTCATCCTGCCCGATGGTCTTTTGCAAAAATCCAATGCAGTTAAGCTCATTGCTGTCCGAGACTCCGGCCAGATCTGTCCTGCCCGTAAGGAAAAATACCGGAATATCTCTGGTACTCTCATTATCATGAAGCATCTTGAGAACCTGCGGGCCGCTGACATCGGGCATCTCAAAGTCAAGAAGGATAAGATCCGCCGTATTATTCTCAAACCACTTAAAAGCCTGCTGCCCGGAGCATGCCATGGAAACCTTGTATTTTACCTTAAGCCACTGCCTGACAAGCCCCATGTAGTTGGTATCGTCGTCTATGATAAGAACAGATTTCCTTGTCTCACCGGTCGTATCCCTGTTAAAAAACTCGGTTACCACCTGAATATATTCGTCATTATCCAGAGGTCTGTCAAAGACCTTGTATACTCTGTCTTTTGGAAGCTGTGAAAGCACCGGCGATGTATCCGCAGCCTCTCCAACCAGTATAAGCTGTTTATTACCTTCTTCAAGCTTTTTTGCAAGGAATCTGATAAGTGCCTCGTCTATCACTTCGCCGGACTCCATGTAATAAGTCAGAATGCCGCACTTATCCCACTTAGCTGTGATATCTGCTTTGCTTGCAGGGACATACCCGGCTTCTATCCCACTGCTTTCCCCGCTACCTTGAATTTTCTTTACCAATACTTTGATGAAAAAGGATTCCTTGGAACCTATCATCATTACGCATTTTGGTATCATACTTCCCCTCCGAAGAACATTTTGAGAACAAATCTATTATAGCATTGTTATGTGTAGGCTATCTTATCTAAATATTCTCTTCGGCAGAAAATTTCTTTTCTTTTTTGGGAACACTATATATGGTATAATGATGTTACAAGTCATATAAATATAGGGGGATCTACGCATGAAGAAGATCTATGTTTTGGACACCAACGTTTTGATTCAGGCACCCCATGCATTGAAGTGCTTTGAGGATAACGAGGTCGTTCTTCCGCTGGTAGTATTGGAGGAGCTCGATGCCCACAAGAGAGATGAGGGCGAGCGAGGCGCCAACGTCAGGGAGGCGATCAGGATCTTGGAACAGCTCAGGGGTTCAGGGGACCTTATCAAAGGGGTCAAAATGGACAACGGTGGCTTTCTGCGGGTTGAAAAGAATTTCAAGGATGTGGAACTTCCCAAGGACTTGTCAGAATATAAGTCTGACAATCGCATACTTAAGGTCTGCAAGGGCCTTACAGATTCAAGCAAAAATAAGGTGATCCTTGTTACCAAGGACATACTTATGCGTATCAAAGCCGGTATTCTCGGCGTCAAATCAGAGGATTTTACAACACAACAGGTAGCAGACAGAACGGATCAGTACAGCGGTCGAATCGACGTGTACGCTCCCGAGGATATCTTCAAGGATTTCAAGAAAAAAGGAATTCCTGTGGATAAGGTATACTGCTGCGATGAGAACGGCAAGCAGTACACTCCCGAACTGTTTGAGAACGAGTTCGTAGTGGTAAGAGCCGACCAATCCACCAACAAAACCCAGATGGGAAGGGTCTGTGGCAGCGTCATCAAAAAGCTCGAATATGAAAAAGCCCAGCCCTATGGCGTCAAGCCAAGAAACGCCGGCCAGTACTTCCTTCAGGAAGCTCTTATGCAGCCTGCGGATGTGGCTCCTCTCGTTATCGTCAAAGGTATGGCAGGAACAGCCAAGACCTTCTACTCTCTTGCCGTGGGCCTTGAAAAAATGATCAATCGCCCCACCGGTGAGTACAGAAGAATCCTGGTGTGCAGACCCAATTCACAGTTTGATGATGACATCGGATTTTTGCCCGGTGATGAGCAGGAAAAGATCTCTCCTCTCATGAGACCCATCATCGACAACCTTGAGCAGCTCATCGACTCCAATGAGGAGGAGCGCTACAAGGATGAAAAAGAGCTTCAGGGCAAGACCGATGAAGTCTTTGAAAGAGGCATCGTTCAGTGCGAAGCCCTTAACTTCATCCGAGGCCGCTCTATTCTTAAGACCTATCTTATTATCGATGAAGCACAGAACATGACACCTACTCAGGCCAAGGGTATCATCACCAGAGCAGGCAAAGATACCAAGATCATTCTTCTTGGCGATCCTAATCAGATAGACAGACCATTCCTTGATGACAGAACCAACGGTCTTTCCTATGCCTGTGAGCATATGAAGGGAAGCCCTCTGGCCTGGCAGATCTCATTGTCAGCTTCCGAGTGCGAACGAAGCAGACTGGCGATGGATGCTATTGAGAGAATGAGGGATAAAAAAGACTTTTAAGTGAAGTCCGGAATTAGCCGATACCGGTGTCAGATGACAGAGGGACGGTTGTGAGTAGGTGGGGACGGTTCTTTGTGACTCGCTTCGTGAGTCACAAAGAACCGTCCCCACCTACTCGCAACCGTCCCTGCTATCATCCGGGCATTATTAACTTGCCAAATCTTTCTTGATATATGCAATATAAGTTGCAACAGTAACCGCTACTATCACTACAATGGCCACTGGGATGCTGTACTTAGGTGCGTCCATCCCTGCGAATATTTCCGACGCATTTGCATAGGAAAACGGTCCTATAAACAGATAATCCTTCATATCCGGAATAACTCTTCCCATAATGTCATATACATATACAACAAGCGACATTCCAAGTGCCAGGCCCATTCGGTTCTTACTTGATGTTGCGGATATCAGATATGCTATAGCTGCAACTTCCACATTCATAAGAAGCATGCTTCCAAGGAACCTGGTGAGTTCCGATATCGGCACTTCTTCTCCCAGACAGACAAATCCAAGCGCATAAAGTACAGCACAGATAACGGTAAATAAGATCAGATTAACAAGAATGGTAATCCCTTTGGCAGTTATAACCTTGCCTCTTGATACCGGCAGGGAAAAAAGGAACTCTCCCGTATGTCCGTCTTCCTCCTTGGATAGCATTGAGGATGCAAAAAATGCTGCGAACATCACGCTTCCAAGACCGTGTACGGTACCGACTTCCGTTGCGAAAAACCCGCCGATAGTTGCTATGCTTAAGGTGCTCATTCCAAAAGCATCGGAAAAGGCTCCCATCTGAGAGAAGCTATCTGCCATTTCCATCACATCGCCTTCCATACTTGTGTACATCATAATACAGATAAACCCAAGTCCTCCCACAGTCAGCGCCCAGATCAGAAGGCTCTTCAGATTTAGCCTAAATTCCTGCCCTATTATCGCTCTCATTTCGTCTCCTCCTGTCCTTCATAGAAATGCATGAACATGTCCTCCAGAGAAGGCTCCTCAATAGTCAGGTTCTCCACATGCTGTCCGCCCAGCTCTCTGATAAGGTCATTTATATCACCGTTATACATATATTCCTTTGTCTCTCCATCTGCTGTCACTTTCACGTTTTTCGCAGATGTGGCTATAAGGTTCTCAACGGTGTCCGTCTTAATAAGGTGCCCCTCCCTCATTATTGCAGCCCTGTCGCAGTATCTGCGCACCTCAGGAAGCACATGTGTGGACAGCATGCAAGTTGTCCCCTGCTCCACATACTCTTTTATCAGTTCAAAAAAAGTATTCTGCATCAGAGGGTCAAGACCGCTGGTGGGCTCATCAAAAACGAAGAGCTTGGGCCTGTGCTGCATCGCGCAAACTATAGACACCTTCTTTCTGTTGCCAAGGGACAGCTCCTTTATCTTCTTGGAGGTATCAACCTGAAGCCTTTCGCAGAGCTTTGCCGCCTCCTCTCTGCAGTCCACTTTCCGCACATCCGCAGCATATTTTATGACCTCAGACACCTTCATAGTGGGGTAAAAAAGCGCCTCAGAGGGCATATATCCCACATCCCGAAGGATCCTCTCGTGGTCCTTGACGCTGTCCATTCCAAGGATATTTATCGATCCCGAATTGAAATTCAAAAACCCCAGCATGGATCTGATTGTAGTGGACTTTCCCGCTCCGTTTGGCCCTATGAATCCAAAGATTTCACCCTCATGAACCTCGAAAGACACGTCGGATACGCCACGCTTTTTTCCGTAGGTCTTGGTAAGATTCCTAATACTTATTACGTTTTCCATAGCACTCCTTTCCGGCAACCATCCCATCGACTCATCTTATATTTTCATCTTAGGACACAAAAAAAGCGGGAACAATACAAGTTCCCGCAAGCAGCACTTATTCGCCCCTATCCTGCACTTTTTTGTGCTCTGTCTTAAAGAGGGCCAGGTCTTCATTTAGTTTTTTATCATCAATATTTCTCTTGGTCTTGTAGATCAGAATAACACATACGTAGGTCACGATCAGGTACGCCGCAAATCCCAGCGTCACGTAAATATTCTTGTCAAACCAGCTAAACAGATATGACAGAAGGCTGTAGATAAAGGTGCATATCACAGTTCCCGCCACTTCCCGGGCTCCGACGCTGTCCGCCTCATCGAAATTCCAGAGAAGGTATACCTGGGCATAACCGATGAAATAGCAGGTGAAGATCATCTCCGCCATATGAATAATGCTGGCTTCCAGGCTTCCCAAGGCAATTCTGTACATGCTGTAGAAAAAGAGAATTGCAAAAAAGTAAAGACATGCCTTGAATTCAATTCCGATTTCCTTGGTAAGATATCTCTCCCAAAGCGATACTTTCCTATTGTCCTTCTTCATGCGTTCACCCCCTTAAGAATCCTTCTAAACTCAGAAGCATAGGTTCTTGATATCAGAATATGCTCGCCGCCCTCCATGGTGGCGTCAATGCGGTTGGAGGACATGCTCCTTAGTCTCTCCACCTTTTCGATGTTGATGATCATGGACTTGCTGCACCTGAAGAACTTCACATCATTGAGCGTATCAAGCAGTCCCGCCAGGGTTCCTTCAAGCCTTACCACTTCCTTTTTGGTGTAGGCAAAAATCTTATCGTCCACGGATTCCACATACAGGATGTCGGAAGGATTAATGGATATAGTCTCCCCATCCTGCCTACCGTAGAGCTTGTCGCCGCCCCCTCTTATGGCATCAAGTATGGTACGAATTCTCTTATTTTCTTCTTTGTACCTTAGTATGACCTCATCCTCTCCCGATGAAATCCTCTGAATATCAACCCTCAACTCATTCTCCCCTTATCGCCAAGCCACTTAACTGATTTCCTAAGTGCCTCTATTGTCTTTGTTTCCAGTACGCATCTGGCATTTCTGCTCTCTGCCAGGGACAATCTGTCCTGCAGATCTATCTCTCCATCTCCAAGCGCCAAGTGATTCTTTGGAGGATTCTCTGAGCCGTCGTGGATATGGAAATGTACCAGGCGGTCTCTATGCTCAAGAATGTAAGGAACATCCTTCTCTCCGATTGCCTTGGAATGGCCTATGTCCCAGGTAAGTCCGAACTTGGGGCTCTCAAGAAGGTATTCAATGGATTTTTTCTCATAATCTCTAAATCCATCTGTGTTCTCAACTACAACAAGAATATCATCCTCTCCAATCCACTCGCTGACTAGCGTTCTGAAGGTAGCAAAGGACTTCATATAAGTATCAAAATCTCTGTCGTACATCTGAACCTTTTTATCAGGAAGGGTTATGTATATTCCATGATGCATGTGCATATTCAGAGTAAGAGGCTGCGTGCTATCGCCGTATTTATCCCTAAGCGGAAGGAGCTTCTTCATTACAGCGATGCTCCTTTGCACAGTCTCAAGATAAGCTCCTGTCACAAGGCTGTTGAAATCAGCGATATTAAGATTCTCATCCAAGTGAATGGTAAAATAGATTCCTGCCTCATCGGCAAGCTTAAGGAGCCTGTCAGTATTTTCCAGCTGCTCCACCTGATATTCCGGGAAGTTCATGTTAAGCTCAATGAACTTAAGCCCCAACTCTTTGCACAGCGAAATATTATCTTCAAGTGTCTTATTTTCTATAAGTGTCGGCATTCCAAACTGTAGCATATTGTCCCCTCCTCATTTCACACACTTATAGACTAACACAAAAAAATAAACAGACGCAAATCACACTGACCTACGCCTGTTTTACACTTATTTTTTCACAGAATATCTTACTTTCCAAAAAGCATATCCGCAACCTTCTCAAGTTCCCGTCTCTTCTGTACATCATCATAGCCTTTTTCTCTGTCATCGATTCCTTTAACCACATCAATATAGAACAGACCATGATGGTTACAGTAGAAAAAGATTCTTTTAACGCCCCGGATCTTGAACCTGGTCTCAGACCTTCCTTCCGGGTAGAGTTTAATCATCTGAAGCTCGTCTGATGATGCAGCTGCCACGAAAGAAATGTAATGTTCCTTGGTCATGCTGTGATTAATCCTGACATAATACTCGTCCTCGGAGCGCTCAATGAAGATCATATGCTTTTCATCTGAAGGCTCCGCTGTTTCCGGTGATAAAACAATCCCATGACAGCTGATGACCGCCTCTCCCATGCTGTGGATTACATTGCCGCAGACAGGACAAACATAAAATTTGGACCGCATCATGTTTGCGGAAACATTGGCGTTACTTACTGTATTCCCTGATATCAGCTCAGTGACGGATATCCTGAACACATCCGCAATGGGCTCCAAAAGAGTAATATCAGGATACCCTTTTCCCGTCTCCCACTTGGATACGGTCTTATCGGTTATTCCCAGCTTCTCTGCGAACTGAAGCTGAGTCATCTTATTCTTTTCCCGAAGCCCTCTGATAACTGCACCTGTAACATATTGGTTCATATTCACTCACCTCCATATACAGATTGTAAATCCGCTAGTATCCTCATGGTACCTACGGAAAGTAGAGTCATCATTTTTCCTGAAATGCCGTTAAGCCGCCTATTTTCAGAAAATTCCGCAACATATCGATTCCTTGCGGCGTCATGATGGACTCGGGATGAAACTGAAGTCCAAAGATCGGATACTCCTTGTGCTGTACCGCCATAACTTCACCGTCATCTGCAGTGGATATTACCTTAAGGCACTCGGGAAGCGTATCGGGAACCAGTGCCAGGGAGTGATATCTGGCAACCTTCACAGTCTTATCAAGTCCCTCAAATATCGGCGAAGTATTGTCCACCTCTGCATCTGACTGTTTGCCATGCATCAGGTGTCTGGCGTGGGATACGGTACCTCCGAAGGTCTCACAGATAGCCTGATGTCCCAGGCATACACCAAGGATCGGTATCTCTCTCCCAAGCTCTTTGACTACCTCCTCGCAGATGCCTGCATCGCAGGGCTTGCCGGGACCGGGAGAAAGAACAATGGCGGAAGGCCCCAGCTCTCTTATCTCCTCCACTGTCATGGCATCATTTCTAACTGCCTTGATGTCAGGATTGATGGTTCCTATCAACTGATACAGGTTATAGGTAAAGCTGTCGTAGTTATCGATTATAAGTATCATGGCTCAGTCCTCCTTATCCATAAGTGTGCTGGCCTTGATGGCATTTACAACAGCCTTGGCCTTGTTAACACACTCGGTAAATTCAGTCTCGGGAACGGAATCCGCAACGATTCCGGCGCCGCTTCTTACAAATACCTTGCCGTTTTTCTTATAGGCAAGTCTGATGGCGATACAGGTATCCAGGTTACCGGTAAAATCAACGTATCCGATGGCACCGCCGTAGATTCCTCTCTTGATCCCCTCCAGCTCATCGATCAGCTGACAGGCCCTTATCTTGGGTGCTCCTGACAGCGTTCCTGCAGGAAGAACACTGTCCACCGCATCAACAGCCGTATACTTATCGGAGAGCTTGCCCTTAACGGAGGATCCAATATGCATTACATGTGAATATCTCTCAATCCCCATGTATTTCTCAACTTCAACACTTCCGAACTCACAGAGCCTTCCAAGGTCATTACGGCCAAGGTCCACCAGCATGTTATGCTCCGCCTTCTCCTTCTCATCTGCAAGAAGCTCTTTTTCCAGAGCCTGATCCTCCTCATAGGTAGTTCCTCTGGGTCTTGTTCCCGCAAGAGGGAAGGTACGAATCACGCCGTCCTCTACCTTAACCAGCGTCTCCGGGGAAGCTCCCGCTATCTCCGTATCACCGGAAAAATAGAACATGTAGGGCGAAGGGTTCGTAGTACGAAGGATACGATAGGTGTCAAACAGTGAACCTTCAAAAGCAGCCTCCATGGGATTGGACAGCACCAACTGGAAAATATCGCCATCAACAATATACTGCTTGGTCTTCCTCACCTTCTCGCAATACTCCTCTTTGGAAAAAACAGGGTGGATGTCCTCAAGAAGCTTACCGGGTTCAATTCTCTTAGCCTCTCCCTTTACAATGATGTCTTCCATCTCGCCAAGCTTGTGAACAGCCTTGTCGTAGCTATGCTTAAAGACTGCTTCGTCCGCATCCACATGGGCATTGGAAATAAGCACTATCTTCTGTCTGAGATTATCAAATACAATAAGGTTCTCGAACAGCATCAGATCCATATCGCTGAAGTCATACTCATTTTGGGCCTTGAACTTAAGTGACTTCTCGGCGTACTGCATGTAATCGTAGGAAAAATAGCCAACGAGGCCGCCGGTAAAGGTAGGCATTCCCTCAAGGCGGGGAGATTTATTTTTCTCCACAAGTTCTTTCAGAAAGGCTCCGGGTGCATCGCAGTCCGACTCGGTAACCTCCCCATTTTCATCCGTTACATAGAGCTTATGTTCCTTGAGACTGATCTCCATTGTGGGATTGTAGCCAAGGAAGGAATACCTTCCCCACTGTCTTGAATCCTCCACACTCTCCAAAAGGAAGCAGTGGTCACTGACGTTCTTGAGCTTTCTCATTACCTGAACGGGAGTAGCAATATCGGAGAGGATCTCTCTTACTACGGGAATAAGCTTGTAGTCCCCTGTTCCGGCGATCTTAAGTACTTCTTCAAATGTTGTCTGGTGCATTTCATCCTCCTATTTATCTTATCCCTCTTATTTCAATAATATTTCCATTCGCGCGAGTGTGCATCCATAGCGGAGCGCTTTTTTATGAAATAAAAAAGCCCTCAGCAGAAACTGTTATAAATTTCTGCTGAGGGCGAGTAAACTAAAATCTACCCGTGGTGCCACCTCAATTTGTGATACATCACACGCTTAATAAGATACCAACATATCTCTGACCTGGTAACGGGTGTCTGCCCGTCATGAATACTTGGGAAAAAACCCTTTCACCATGCCCTCAACGGTCCATTTGCAAATCAGCTTACTATCCGGCTCTCACCTACCCGGACTCTCTGGGAGTGCTCCATCTGCTTTATCTCCGCATCATAGGTTTTGTCTGTATTTATGGACTATTATAGCTTTACCGCGTTAACCTTGTCAATTGATAAATCTTAATTATTACGTGGAAAAATTATCATCCGCCGTAATAGGTGGTAACTGTCTCACCCTTCTGTCCGAGAGGTACCTGGTGATCAAGACCAACGAATCTGCCGGTTCTGGAATCTGACCAAAGGGTCTTCTTCATCATGTTGTACTTCTCAGTATCCCATGTAAGCCAGTCGCCTTCAAGAAGTCCGCCGGTATCGCCGGAGTTGGGGTTGATGCACCAGAAGGTGTGGTTGATCTTGTTCTTGGCAATGAAGTCAGCCATGATGTAGAGATACTTCTCATTGCTGCCACCATCCATAAATCCGCCCCACTCACCGATAAGGAGAGGTGCGATATTCTGATCCTGGAGATAGAACCAGTTGTCATACCATACGTCAGCAAGAAGAGTCTCCTCTGAGAAATCCTTCTTGAACCAGGACTGCTCATATACAAGCGGGCCATAGTCGTGAGGTGAATATACGAGCTGGCTCTGATACCGGCCAAGATCTACAGGAAGGTCGCCTGCAAGTCTGAGGTTGCCGCCCCACCATTGTCCGTAGTACTTGAGCTGATCCTCTGATGCGTTGGGATCCTGTGTGCCGGAGTTGTAGTCATAGCCCGGTCTTGGAGTCTCCTCGATACCCTCTACCATGATAAGGAGGTTAGGGTTAACATCAAGGATAGCCTTACCGCAGCGGCTTGCTGCATATCTCCAGTTGTTCTCATCTGTTGAGTCATCCCACTTAGCGGAAACAGCTTCTGCCTGTGAGAATTTGCCGTGAGGCTCATTCTTAAGGTCGCAGGCGATGATGGTGTCATCATTCTTGTACTCATTTACAAACCATGTCCAGCCTTCTATCCAGTCTTCTGTTGTGAAGCCCTTAGGGCCATACCATACGTTGTAGTTGTGACCGGAGTTGTTGGCATCTGCGCTGTGGCAATCCATCATAACCTTGATACCGTTCTCTTTGCAAAGAGCAAGGAAAACATCAAAGATCTCTCTTGAGCCCATATCGGAGCCATCTGCTCTCTTAAGCTCGGGATTAGCATAGGTATTAACGTTAACCTTAACGTTCTTGCCTGACTTCCACTCAAAAAGAAGCTCTGTTGAGATAGGCACACGAACAAGGTTGATGCCGTGATCAGCCATGCTCTCAACTGTTGTCTTCATGTTGGCACTCCATAAGCCGTGGAATACTCTCTCTGAGCAATTAAAACCAAACCAGTTGGCGCCGGTAAGATATACTTCATGTCCGTACTTGTCATAGATCCTACCGCCCTTGGCATGAAGCCAGTCATCACCCTGAACAGCATCGCCTGTATAAGGATCCGGCTGTGGTGTAGGTGTAGGATCTGGCTCAGGTGTCGGAGTGGGATCCGGTGTTAGTGTAGGCTCCGGTTCCGGTTCAGGCTCGGGCTCCGGATCGGGCTGAGGCTGAGGCTCGGGTTCAGGCTCAGGTGTAGGCTCGGGATCAGGTGTGATCTCTCCGCTGAGATCTCCGTCCACAAGGATCTCTACCTTGTTACCTACATGGCTTGAACCCTGGATGCCGAACTCTACGGCATTACCGGATTCGATCACTGAGTTCCACTCCATGGGAGTGATGATGTAATAATTGCCGCTTTCTGTAATCTTAACGTTCCAACTGGAGTCGATTCCAACGTCGTTCTTGTTTATCTTAAGGGCCCATGATTCTGCTCTTTTGCCTGTGTCGTTCTTAACCTTGATCAGCACCTGGTAGCCTGAGCCCCAGTTGTTGATGGTATATGAAGTTGTAAGGCCTGTGGCAACAAAAGAGCTTATAGGAGCTGTATTTCCTGCTGCATAGGAACTAAGGCTGCAAAATCCGGAGCCTGTAATTACCATGGCGGCTGCCAGTGTTCCGATAAAGGCCTTTCTGTATATTGATCTCATTTTCTTGTGCATTGAGTATTTTCCTCCAGAAAAATGTAGTTACTACCCACAGCCCAAAGGCTGTGAATAGTAACTATGTATCAAAAGGTTAGTTAATTGGCTTCTGCAATAATTCTAACTGAGCTTCCAAGGTGGCTTGATCCCTGAACACCAAATTCAGTTGACTCGCCTGCTCCAAGAGAAGCATTCCATGACATAGGAGTGATGATGTAGTAGTCAGCGTCTTCATCGACGTTTACGCACCAGCTTGAATCGATTCCTACATCAGCCTTGCTAACCTTAAGTTTCCAAGAATTGATTCTTGTTGTTCCGTTATTCTTAACCTTGATGAGTATCTGGTAACCTGATCCCCAGTTGTTAAGTGTGTACTCAGCAGTAACACCTTCTGTAACTACAGGTGTAGGCTCTGGCTCGGGCTCAGGCTCGGGCTCTGGCTCGGGCTCTGGCTCAGGCTCGGGTTCAGGCTCGGGCTCGGGTTCGGGCTCAGGCTCAGGAGTAGGTGTAGGAATCGGATCCGGATCGGGATCTTCGATTACTACAGGATCAGGGATAACTGGATCGGGAGCAACGAAGCCTTCTCCAAGAACGAGCGTGCCACCCTCGAAGAGCTGCATTCCGTCAGGAGTAGTCATCTGGTTGTTGCTTGTGCCGCCAAGACCCTTTACGCAAGGGCTGTTGGAATAATCCCACTTGCCGGGAGCTGTGAATCTGAGCTGAAGTTCGCACTTGCACTCGCTCTGTCCGCCGGGATAGATCTGTGCGCCTGAAAGGTCAACGTCTACATAGTAGATACCGGCCTTCTCTGACTGCTTGAACTCAGAGATCTTAACTTTGTGCTGCATATATGTTGTTGAGATTGTCATGTCAGAAGCCTTGTAGCCCTGAGCAATAACGTCGCTAAGGTCGAAGAAAAGACGAAGTGTAAGGTTGTCTGTATTTCTTGCAGGCCATGCTGTGTGGTTCTCGATGACTGCCTTGATCTCAACAAAGTTGATCTTGTTGTTCTTGTCCTGAGCATTGATGCCGGCCTTAAGAACGAATTCTGCTCCGTCGGTCTTCTCAATAGCTGTAGGAGTTGTAACTGCACCGTAGCCGTTCTTCTCATACATGTATGCGCAAGCGCCTGTGAAGCCGGCATTGTAGTCACATGCAACTTCGTTTGCGATGTAATCGCTTCTGTCATCCTTGTAGCTGTCATTTGCTCCGCTGGGACCACCAACTACAGCGCCAACAAGAGTATGTCTTGATGTTGCGGGCTCAGCATTGAGGTTGTTAGACCAGCAACCATGAGCTGCTCTGTGGTGAGGGTTCTTGGGAGACTTGTCATTGTAGCCAACCATGAAGTTCTGGCCTGAGCTGCCAAGTGTGTAGTTAACTGTTCTCTCGATGTAAGAGTTAGCGTCAGCGATGTGCTGTCTGTCTGCCTTCTCAAGTCCAACATAGATTGCATCTATGAAAGCCTGGTTGTTAGCATAACGTACGCTGCCCCACTGGCTGAGGAATGAAAGTCCGCCGGGAGAGATTGTTATAGGGTTGGATCCCTCTAACTTGCCGTTCCAGCAGTCAATACTGTTCTCAATTGCTGTGTAGTACTTCTCCTTGCCTGTAAGTTCTGCAAGAAGGAGGCATGCGCCCATGTGTGTGTCATCCCATGACATTGTCCATGAGTAAGCCATCTCTGTGCCGCCCTGGAACTCTGTTCCGAAGTTCTCGGCATACTGCTCGGCCTTGGTGATGTAAGACTTGTCGCCTGTTGCCTTGTACAGCCAGCAAGCTGCAAGTGCAAGCTCATCATAGAAGCCGCTGTAAGATGTGTAAAAGCCGCTGGCTGCTGTGTAGCCTGCGTCGCTCTTAGCTCTGTCAGCCATACCAAACAAAGTCTTGGCATGTGCAAGATATGTAGCACTTCTTGAAGGATCTGTGTTCTTAAGTACCAGAGATGCAACTGCAAGAGATGCAGCAGCTTCGCCGGTAACACAGGAACCACCGTTAGCAGATGTGTCGTCAACCTTGAAGGAAGGTCTGTCCATCTTGAGCTCTACAAGCTCAGGTGCGCCCCAGAAACCATGATCCTTGCCGCCATCGCCTACCTGGTAGTAATAAGTACGTGAATCAGGGTTACATTTTACAAAATAGTCGTTGGCCCAAATGATATCATGAAGGATCCACTTGGTCTGACCGGACTTGGAATAAGCCTGAGGATTGTTCAGATAAGACCATCCAAGTACCATTGATGAGTATGCCATAGGCAGATTGAACTTAACGTTATCACCTGCGTCATACCATCCGCCGGTAAGATCCAATCCGTTATCAGCTCCATCATTAAGTCCCGAGTCTGCTCTCCAGTTAGTTCTGGACAGAGTCTCCTCGGATAATTTACCGGATTCCTGCAACTGGTAGAATAACAAAGATTTAGCCAATGCATCCCCATAATTGTAATTGCCGGCAGCCTCAACCTTGATTGACGGGAAGCTCATGCCGCCAACTATAAGTGCAGCGGATAAAGAACCCAACAACACTTTTTTGCAAAAAGACTTGATACCTTTATGCATATAACATATTCCCTCCTTACATTACATTGTTTAGTAATAAAAAATGATACCTGCGCGCATTGATATCATGTATTACTCCCACACGAAAGCCTGATAAATGTTACGAATATGTTAATATTTAAATTTTCAGTATATTTGATGTATTTTCAGCAAATATTTGCATTACCAAATACAATTATTCCCTTTTGCATATATAATTGTAACTTAAACGTTTTAGTTTGTAAATATTATCCATGTATTTTTTTGATTAATTTTAATTTTTTATTTCTCAATTTTAATTTGACTGATTTATTTTAATTTAAATATGAAAAAACCTGTAAAGATGTAACATTTTTGTCACACCTTTACAGGTATAGTTTCCTACAATATATGGTTTAGATATTATTACTGAACCGTAATTCCAACGGAGTTTCCAATGGAGCCTGCTCCCTGGATGCCGAACTCAACGGATGCGCCGGGTTCAAGAACGCTGTTCCAGGACATAGGGGTGATCACATAATAACCGCCCTGCTCATCAACGTTTACACACCAGCTGGAATCAATCTTAACGTCGTTCTTGTTAACCTTAACGGTCCAGGAGTTAACTCTTGATGCGGAATCATTCTTAACCTTGATAAGTACCTGATAGCCTGAACCCCAGTTGTTGACTGTATATGTTACGCCAAGGTCTCCTGCTACAGGTGTAGGATCTGGCTCAACGACGGGCTCGGGATCGGGCTCTACGATAGGATCGGGTTCTACGATAGGCTCAGGATCGGGCTCAACGATAGGCTCAGGATCTGTTCCGGGAATCTGGCTGCCATTAATGGTAGCAGGTGTTCCGTCAACATGCTTCATGATAGCGCTGATGATTGCGGGATCCTTCCACTGAAGAGTGCTTCTGTCAATATACATGTGGCACTCGCCGTCTGAACCTGCAGAGTTGTTCTGGTAGTAGTTGTTATCCCAAAGTACCATAGCAACGTTGCTGTACTTAGCAGCTGTTCCCCAATAATAGTCAGCCCATCTTACACGGTCTGAAGTGTTGTTTCTGTTGGTTGCACTTGTCTCACCTACAACTACAGGAACGTTCTTTGAAAGGAACTTGGAGTTAAGATCATTAAAGAATGAATCGATATCTCCCTTGTTACTGTCATCAAATCTTGTGGTGTATGTGTCGCTTGCAAGTGCAAAATAGTAAGGAATGTAAGCATGAACTGAAAGGATCAGTCTGTTGCTTGCAGTATCAGTAGGCATCTTGAAGGTATCAGTCATGCAGCCTTCGATTGAAGCATCGTAGCCGGGAACCATAACGCATCTTGTAGCGTTATTGCCGCCTGTTGATCTGATAGCATTGAGTGCAACCTGGTTGTAATCATTGATGCATGCTACAGCTTCCTTGATGTCGTTACTTGGGTTGTTACGAGGGAACCACCACTCTTCGCTGTGACCTACAAGCCTGGGCTCGTTCATGGTCTCAAATACAAGGTGATAGTCATAGTTCTTGAACTCATTGCCGATCTGTGTCCAGATTGACTTGAAATATGCCTCTGAACGGCTCTTGTTCGCATTGTTCGGAACATAGAAACACTTCTGATCGTTGATGTCATGGTGTGAATTAAGGATGACATACATATCATTTGCGATAGCATAATCAACCACTTCCTTAACTCTCTTCATGAAGAAATCAGGAATCTGATAATTGGAACCGGTTGTGTACTGGCCCCATGAAACAGGAACACGGATTGTGTTGAAGCCTGCCTTGGCTACTTCATCGATAAGTGCCTTGGTTGTTGCCGGATTACCCCAATATGTCTCCATTGAAGTTGTGCAGGGATACATGTAGGACTGAGCAAAAGAATCCAAGCTGTTGCCGATGTTCCAGCCCACTGTCATGTCCGATACAACTTCAGTGGCAGTCTTGTTAGTACCGCCTGCGGCCTGAACGTTCTTCGCAGGAATTGCAGATACGATAACAAGTGCAGAAAGAATAACAGATAATGCTCTTTTAATGCCTTTAAGTTTAGTATTGTGCATCATACGCACCTCCCTTTTAGTATGTCGCGACAAATATATAATAGGAGTATGGTCCAAGGTACGTCAACACATTTTTTGTATATTTTTTTAATAATTTTAAAATTATCTGACAACTCTCATGTGCAGTTTCCACTAAATCTCCCTAGTTTTCGCCATTATTTTGCATCAATTAACTCAATCGTTTACTTTAAAGTTTTCGTAATAAAAGTAAAAAAACGCAGGCACCTCGATGTTTTTTCGAAGTCCCTGCGTAAAAATCAGTTCAATCAACCGTTTAGTAATATTGACTAAATTGCATTAACTTATATTCCTTACAGCGCCAACCGAAACATATTTGTCGATCACTGCGCCGTAGTCCGTACCCTCCTCAGTTGAGGGATGATAGATGCCGTCAACCATGTAGAATCTGGAGCCGTTCTCCTCTTTTACCAGCTTGTAGCCGTCATCATAGAAGGCCTTCCCGGATACCTTTCTGTCATAGAGAACACCCTTGCATTCAGACAAGGGACATCCGGGGAAATTGACATTGTAGATGCATCCCTGAATATGCTCTTTTTCTATAAGATCTGCCATGATCTCTTTGAGATATCTCTCGGTTACTTCATGGCAGCCGTTATATCCTTCGGAAAAAGCAATGGACAGGCATCCCTGGAATTCGCCCTCGAAGGCGGAAGCTGCCGTCGCGGAATACTGAATATCCGATGCAACGTTGTAGCCATTGTTGATGCCGGTCATTACAAGATCCGGTTTCTCAGGCATTACCGCAATGCTGCCGACTCTTATACAATCTGCGGGCTGTCCGCTGCAGGCAAAGGCCTGCACACCGGGAACATCAAACTCATAGGGCCTTATCTCTATCTCATGCCGCAGGGTTATGCTGTGAGAAGCAGCACTTCTCTCCCCGTCAGGAGCCACAACCCAGACCTCTCCGAACTCTTTGGCACACCTTGCAAGGCGTACAAGTCCGTCTGCATGTATTCCGTCGTCATTTGTAATCAGTATCTTTCTGGGCATTAAATATCTCCTTATATTTCAGTAAAAAATCGGGATTAGATCTCTGCAGCTCTCTTAAGAGCATCATTTATATGAGGCTGGAAGTTCTCTCTTCCAACGAGGTCTACAAAGCCGTCCTTCTCCATGGTATTCATGGGCTGCTCGTTAACATGTGAGAACACAAGCTGTACGTTATGCTTTTTGCATCTGTCGTAGAGCTGTTCAAAAGAATGCATTGCGGTTGCGTCAATAGCAGGCACACCACGCATACGTATAACCAGTGCTCTTGTGAAATCCTTGAAGCTGATCTCTGCAATCTGCTCTGCGTCGCCGAAGAACATAGGACCGCTGATCTCATATACACGCACGTGCTTGGGAATATTCTTAAGCTCCGTTCCGTCGGGATCATCCTCGGGATCGTAGTACTTCCATCCGCGAACTCTTGACTCCTCGCTCATTCTCTTCATGAAAAGGAGGCATGCAAGAACCATACCAACCTCGATAGCAACAACAAGGTCAAATACGATTGTAAGTACAAAGGTAACAACAAGAACGATTATATCGCTCTTAGGTGCTGTTTTGCAAAGATGAACAAAGGTCCTCCACTGGCACATGTTATAAGCAACCATAAAGAGGATTGCAGCAATGGTAGGCATGGGAATAAGTGCTGCCAGAGGCATGAGAACCACAAGTACCAGTACAAGGCATACAGCGTGGATCATACCTGCGATAGGGGTTCTTCCGCCGTTCTTGATGTTTGCTGCTGTTCTGGCAATAGCGCCTGTGGCAGGAATACCGCCAAAGAGCGCTGAACCGATATTACCAACACCCTGAGCAACAAGCTCCATGTTGGATCTGTGCTTGGAATCGATCATACTGTCAGCAACCACACATGACAGAAGTGACTCAATTGCAGCAAGGATAGCGATTGTAAAGCCGTCTCCTGCGATTGATCTCAGGGTTCTGAAATCAAAAGAAGGCATATGAGGTGTAGGAAGTTTTCCTGAAATCTCATACAGATCTCCGATGGTGTTAACGTTCATATTAAGGAACTTCACCATAAGGATACCTACAATAACAGCAATAAGTGATCCGGGGATCTTCTGGCTGATCTTGGGCCAGATGATCTGAATAACAAGGCAGATAAGACCTACTATAACTGCCTGATAATTGATCGTAGAAATGTTTTTGACAACAGCCTCAACCTTTTCAACAGTCTCAACGGTAGTTGTTCCCGCAGGATATGTAAGTCCGCAGAAATCCTTTATCTGTCCGATAGCGATTGTAACTGCGATTCCTGCAGTAAAGCCTGTTGTAATGGTATAAGGAATAAACTTGATAAGTGATCCGAGCTTGAATACGCCCATAAGTATCAGCAGTATTCCGGCAAAGATAGTTGCAAGAGCAAGACCTTCCATTCCCTTGGTTGCAACGATTCCTGCAACTATAGTTGCAAAAGCCGCTGTGGGACCTGCAATCTGTACTCTGCTTCCTCCAAGGAAGGAAATGATAAAGCCCGCAACAATGGCGGTATACAGACCTTCCTGAGGTCCTACGCCCGATGCAAGGGCAAGAGCAATTGAAAGGGGCAGGGCAATGATTGCAACGATGATACCTGCAACAAGGTCGCTGGCGAACTGCTTGCCGTTATAACCCTTCAATGCTGTAAACAACATGGGTTTCAATCTTTCGTTTTCCATAATCTCCTCATTCTCCAAACGTTTTTTGAAAAAAAGCCACAGAAAATTATAGTCGCCTTCTCTTTATTTTTCAACAAGTTTTATCATGGCTTCCTTCCACCACTTGTTGTAAGGATGTTCTCTTGTGGGCATATTTAATCTGTTTGATCCGAACAGTACGGTTGTCGGATGTGTAAACTCCATAAAACCCCATTTTCCGTGATATGCTCCCATCCCGGAATGCCCGACACCGTTAAGCGGAACCCCCTTGACCATCATGTGAAGGCATACTTCATTTATGCAGCCCCCGCCATATTGCATGGTCTGCATTACTCTTTTGGCCCAATTAACGTTTCCGGTAAAAATGTACATGGCGAGGCTGTGCTCTCTTCTCCTTATCACATCAAGAATCCTGCCTACCTCTTTATCCCTGAAGGTAACGATCGGAAGCAGCGGACAGAACAGCTCCTTTTGCACGATAGGATCATCGGCATCGATAGGATACAGAATTGTAGGCGCAAACTTCAGAGTCTTATCATCACCTTTTCCGCCGAACACGATCTTATCCCTGTATTTGTCTGCCAGATCTGCGCACTTTTTGTAAGCGCCCTCATTAATTAAGTGCGGATACTCAGGGTTGTTAACCGGATCCTCACCAATCTGACGGTTAAAGGCTCTCATCAACTCCTTAAGGAAATCTCCTACGACCTCCTCTGCCACTGCTATCTGATTGATATTGATGCAGATCTGTCCTGCGTTCAGAGCCTTAAAAAATGCTATCTTCCTGGCCGCATCCTTAAGATCCGCATCTGCCCTTATTATGCACCAGTTGCCGGTCTCACCCCCAAGCTCAAGGGCTGTGGAAGTAAGATTCTTAGCTGCCATCTCAAGAACATGTACGCCAACCTTGGGAGATCCAGTGTAAAAAATCTTGTCAAAGCGCTGAGACAGACACATATCAGCAACGTCATGCCCACCGTCTATCACAGTCACATACTTTTCAGGAAAAGTCTTGGCAATCAGTTCCTTCATAACTGCAGTACAAGCAGGAGATTTGGAACTGCACTTGATAACTGCGGTATTTCCGCCTGCAATGCTGGCCACCAGCACCCCAAAGGACAGGATGATCGGGAAATTGAAGGGACTGATTATAAGACTGACGCCATAGGGCATCTTGTATACCTTGGTTATTATGCTTGGAAAGCAGTGGATGCCACTAAAATGAGTCTCGGGCCTTGCCCATTTTTCCAGCCCCCTTATCATCTCATTGGCTTCCATCACAACCGTCGCCACATCACAAAAATAAGCTTCCAGCGGGTCCCTTCCAAGATCCTCTCCAAGGGCCTTTTCCAAATCCTTCTGATAGGTCAGCATCGCTCTTTTAAGCGCTTTCAGCTGCCTTATACGAAAGCCGATATCCAGTGTTTTTCCCGTATAAAAAAATCCCCTTTGCTTATCTACTATCTGTCTGATTCTGTCTTCGCTATACATTGTATTTCCCTCATCACGGATCGCAGTATTCGCCGTACTCGCAGCCAACACCCTCCGCGTAAATCTCATCTATCAGTTCTTCCTTAAGGCCAAACAATGAGCGCTTGTAGAGCCTTAAGATTCCTGTTCCTGTGCCGCCGTTCCAGAGCCTGTTGTGTCTCTTATAGCCCGTAGGAGCTTCATATCTGATATTAAGCATATCTTTTTTCTTGCACTTAATTCTGGTGTCCAGTTTGGCATCCTTGGTAATCTGAACCACGTGCCAGCGGATTTCATCCTCGGTTTCCCAGCACTTAAAGAGCGTCCTTGACAGAGTCCAGAACTTGGAGAAGTTAAACTCATAGTCCTCTCCCTCATAACAGAACTCTCCCAGGAGCTTTCTGTTAAGGGCAAGGAAAAAGATTTTGGGTCTTCCTCCGCCTATCTCAAAGACGCTGTTTTGCAGCTTCTTGCCGGTGATTCTGCTGGTGAGATTATTTGATGACAGCCATACCCAGGGACTGGTAAAATCTCCGCCCCAGTTCTTGTCGGAATAGCCATTACAGGTCTCAGGCTTAAGCAGGTATTTAACGCCGTTTAAAATGATCTCGCCTTCAAATACCGTCTTCATGCCCTCTGCGTGCCAGAACATCTCAAAGGCATTGATGGTTCTGAAGAACTTGTTGGCGCCATAGCCCACATGAAATGCGATTTCTTTTTTGATATCAAAGTTCCAGCTCATGGAACCGGCATCACTCATCCACTCAGGATGCGCAGCGGCGTCGGCGGCGCTCACATCAATACTTCCCTCAGAGTGAGTCTCACTGCACATGCAGTCTGCTGCCTTGATGCTATAAGGCGCATCCGGCTGAATATCCGTATCCCATATGGAAAAGAATCTGTGGAGCTGGCCGTGGTCTTCACCCCAGAAGCCTGCATTTACCATAAGATAGGAGGGTCTTATTCCCTTCTTTTGTTTCTCCGGATCGTTCCAGACAATCACGGGCTCGTCCTTGGCAAGGCCCGGATTACAGGTAAAAAACTCAACGTAAAAAGCCTTCTTTTCGCCGGTCTTCTCATTTTCCGCAGTCATCGAATGCCACCACCAGTCGTACCCTTTTTCGGCCAAGGGTCCGCGGAGCATCCACTCATCTCTTGTAATATCATGAATATTTGCCACTGTTATTTCCTCCCCCGCTTACTTTCCAAGCTTTTCCGCAAGTTTCAGGTCAAGAGCCGCCTTTTTCTCAAGGAACCTCTTGAGCCTCTTTTTCTCCATGCCCCAGTAGAAGCTCTTTACAGGAGGCAGGACATCCATAAGCAGCTTGGAGGGCAGGAAAATCTTGCAGGGATAAATATGCTTCTTAGCCTCAGCAATGCCGTCAATCATACGCTCTGCCACAATATCAACCTTCTGCAGAGGGAAAGGCTGACCAACATCGATGCCGTCGCCGCCAACCACAAAGAAATTGGTGGCTGTGGAGACAGGGTAAACAGCCGTGAGTTTCAGATTCTTCGGCGCTTCCAGTCTTACTGCCTCCTGGAAGCCCTTCATGGCAAATTTCGTAGCGGCATACAGTGTATAGCCCGGAATCGCCATCTCACCCATGGCGGAAATTGTAAATACCATGTGTCCAGGCCTCCCCTTTAAGTGCTCCAGGTACTTGGTATATGTATAAATAGGCGAAATAGTATTCAGGTTAAAAATGTTCTGAATGCGGTCCCAGTTAACGTAATCAAACTTCTCATAATAAGGGGCTCCTGCATTGGCGATAAGTATGTCAATCTTCCCCAGAATGCTCTGGGCCTTCTCCATAAAGGCATCTACTCCCTCTTTGGTACTAACGTCGCAGTTAAAAAGATGCACGTTCTTGCCATAGCCTGTGAGCTTTTCAACGGTTCTTGACGTGGCAAAAATTCTGTTATGGTTTGCCGCAGCCGAGAGCCTGTCCAGAAGCTCTTTGCCAATGCCGCTGGAAGCGCCGGTAATTACGATATTCTTACCTCTGATAAGCTTAATCTTGTTTTTGATTCTTCGCTTTGATACAGGACTAATTCTGTTCATTGTTATCCCCCTTATAATCTCATAACTGTGTCATAAGCATCATGGCAGGCATGGGCTATGGTTCCCGATGTATTTGAGTCTCCGACTTTATATACATTCACCAAGCCAAACTCCGACAGTTCCTTATACAAACTATCTACAGGTGACACTCCAAGAGCATTCACCACTACATTCGCCTTTATCTTTTTCTGTTTTCCGCTTCGTACCTTCTCTAAAAGAACTCCTTCCTCATCCACAGAAAGAAGCTTAGTTCCGGTCATAAATTTGGCTTTTTTGCCTTGTAGCCTTTCCATGGCATCATCCACCAGCTGGAACCAGGTTCCCGGAGCAAGCGCATCTGCCATTTCAACCACGATCACTTTATTTCCTTTATCGCATAGGACTTCGCAGGTCTCAAGGCCGGTCATTCCGGAGCCTGCAATTATCACATTGCTGTTTTCTATTGTTCTCTTCCCAAGAAGCACATCCACAGCGGACACCACATTCTTTCCGTCAATTCCGGGTATGGATTTGGGTAAAAGAGGTCTGCCGCCCGATGCGATGAATACCACATCAGGCTTTCTCTCTGCGATTTCCTGTGCAGATATTTCTTTTCCGAGTTTAACCTTGACGCCCTGCTTACGAACTGCTGTCAGAAGGTCCTCTATGCACCAGTACAGGCGCTCCTTATTTATTCCCGAAGATGCAGCGATAACCTGCCCTCCGGCTTTGTTCTCTTTTTCAAAAAGTTCTACTTCGTAGCCTCTCATGGCAAGCGTCTTGCCCGCAGTAAGGCCTGCGGGGCCTGCTCCCACCACAATAGCTGTACTGCCGGCTTTGTCCTTAGGCATGCTGTAGTAGGCTCTTTCATTTGCTATGCTCATGTTAAGAGCACACTCACCGGGGAGTCCTTTGCCCGCATTGGTCATGAAGGAGCGGATACAGTTAAGGCAGCCAATGCACCTTTGAATATCCTCGGGATGGCCGTTTTGCGCCTTATTAGCCCAGTGGGGATCACAGATAAAGGTTCTGGCTGACGCCACAAAATCCTGATATCCTTCCCGAATCTGCCTCTCAGCCTGATCCGGCTCTCTGATGACATTGGCCGCGATCACGGGTATGCTGACCGTTTCCCTGATAGCCTTGGCAAGATACTTTCTCCATCCCGGCTCATAGGTTGTAGGCTCGAGCCAGCAGTTATACACGTCATAATTTGCGCTGGATACATTTATTGCATCTACGTCCAGTTCTTCCAGGCGCCTTGCGATTCTTTTGCCATCCTCAAGATTATAGCCAAGCTGCGGCTTACCTATCCGGGCATACATCTCATCTACGGAGAGCCTTACGATCAAGGGATAGTCCTTACCGCAGCGCTTCTTAATACCTGTGACGATTTCCTCAAGAAAGCGCATACGCTTATCGAAACTTCCGCCATATTCATCTGTTCTTAAATTTGTATAAGGGGATAAAAACTGTTGTATCAGATATCCGTGGGCTCCGTGAAGCTCAACTGCGTCAACGCCTGCCCTTTTGCACCGCTCAGCTGCGTCAATGAAATCACGGATAAGGTCGTGAATTTCCTTAATGCTCATCTCATGGAGTCTTGCAGCGCCATGGGGAGCCTTAGGGCACTTAGAGGGTGCCTGCACGGAAAAACAAATGCCCTTTTCCTCCATACCAAGAAGAATAGGAGTGCATTTGTACATCAGCTTCATGAATCCCGGAACCTTCTCGGCAACGGGAATGACCATGGGAAGTGAATTGATGGAACTGGCAAGCCCCTGCCTTCCCGCATGATGGAGCTGGATTGCCAGCTTGGCACCATGGCTGTGGATCTTGTCCGCCATCCTTCTCATGGGTTCAATATGATAGTCATGACTCATGGCAAGCTGAGTATAGGTTGCCGCGCCTGCCATGTCATTTACTCTGCAGATTCCGGGAATTATCAGTCCGACTCCTCCCTTGGCTCTTTCTTCATAATAATCGGACAAAGTATCTGTGACCTTGCCACTGGGCTCTCCCAGACTAAACTCTGCAGCGGTCATAACAATTCGGTTCTTAACGGTCATGGTTCCGATATTCATCGGACTAAACAAAAGATCGTACATTATCCCCCCCTAAATAATCCTATACATTCTCGCCTCATAAGGTCTCAGTAGTCCATGCCTTGCTTCAAGCAGATTTAAATCATCCCTGATAAGCTGCAATCTGTTCTCACGCAGCCTGTCACTCTTTCTTGGGTAGTTGCACAGTATCAGCTTTTTCCTGCGTTTCAGGTACTTATCCGGAAGATGGAGTTTCACCGGGAAGTGTGAGAATGAGCACACGATCAGGTACACCTCTCCCTCCAGGGCTCTCTCATACATATAGATATTCTTATCCTTATGGTTATATTCCTTATATCTTCCGTACAAAAGAGTCTGCGAGCTCTTCCTTAGCTTCAGACACTTCCTGTAGAAATTAAGGATACTGTATTCATCAGCCTCCTCAGTGGCAACATTGACCTTTTTATAATTGGGATTTACATAGAACCAGGGCCTTGCCTTACTAAATCCTGCATTCTCGCTGCCATCCCACTGCATGGGAGTTCTTGCGGAGTCCCTGCTGGATAAATGTATCCTGTGAAGCCTTCGCTCCGGGTCCTCCTTGAGATGATAGGAGTAATAATTATTCTTGGAAGATACATCCACATACTTATCTATGGAATCCAGGCGGATATTGGTCATTCCGATTTCCTGCCCCTGATAGATAAAAGGAGTTCCCCTCTGGAACAGGTAGCTCACAGCCAGCATAGTTCCGCTCTCTCTCCAGAAATGGTGGCTTCCGTACCTGCTAATGATCCTAGGATGATCGTGATTTTCCAGATACAGGGCGTTCCAGCCATCCTCTGCCAGGGCATACTGCCACTTGGAAAAAGCTTTTTTGAGCTTCACAAGAGAAAACGGCCTGTGCAGATATTCAGTGAACATGCAGTCCGCCATCATATGGTCAAAAGAGAACATCATATCCAATGACTTGGTGGGGCCTGTCAGATATTTTCTGGCGGATTTGATATTGGTCATGGGACCTTCCCCCAGCTGGAAGCAGTCGTATTCCTCGCAGACCTTGCGAAACTCCGCCATATATTCATGGATGTGAGGACCGTCCTTGTAGTGGGACATACCCTTGGCTGCGGGAAGGAAAGGAAGTGCATCGGGAAGTCCCTCTTTTTTGGATATGAAATTGATGACGTCCTCTCTGAAGCCGTCCACTCCCATGTCCAGCCAGAAGCGCATGATGCCCTTAACCTCCTCCCTCACCTTGGGATTATCCATGTTAAGGTCGGGCTGCTTCTTGGCAAAAATATGTAAATAATACTGTTTTCGTACATCATCGTATTCCCAGGCCTTGCCCTCAAAGAGAGAGTCCCAGTTATTGGGCTCATCGCGCCAGATGTAGTAGTCGCTGTAGGGGTTGTCCTTGCCCTTGCGGCTCTCCAGAAACCACCTGTGCTCGTCGGAGGTGTGGTTCACCACCAGATCCATTATGACCTTAAGGCCAAGCTTATGGGCTCTGTGAAGCACTCTCTTGAAGTCTTCAAGGGTTCCGTAGTCCGGGTGAATATCCCTATAATCCGATATATCATAGCCAAAGTCCGCATTTGGAGACGGATAGATAGGTGAGAACCAGATTCCGTCTACCCCAAGGCTCTTAATATATTCCAGTTTCTCATATACTCCGATGAGATCTCCTATCCCGTCTCCGTTTCCGTCGGCAAAGCTGCGGATCCAGATCTGATAGAAGCTCATCTCCTTGTACCAGTCCTTATGAGGGACCTTTGTATCAGTCTTTTGATTGTCCACCGATTTTTTTCCTCATCTCAGAAATGTCATCGCTAATGGTTTCAAAATCCTCTGCTATATCGCTCTTTAGTTTCTCGAAGCGGTCTGAGAGCTGCTCCCTGCGCTCCTCCATGACAGTTTCAAGTTCCTCGAAGTTCTCTCTCATGCCCTCATAGAAGACCCTGGGAGCATTGAATATCATCTCGGTTCCGTCAAGAACAATTCCCGCGGACTTGTACAGATACTCAAGACTCTGATGTTTCCTGTGGCCGAACTCGCCTCTCATGGACTTCTCATAGAGAACTCTGTATCTGTCATGAGCTGTATGTACTGCTTCCTCCCAGGAGATGTAGATCTCATCCATGGCATGCTGCCCTATGTCATGGAGGTGATCCAGGTCCTTGCCGGCGCTTAACAGAAGCTCCGCCATAGACTGGGCATTTTCTTCGATAAGAAGACCGTTTCTGTCATGGGTGACACCCTCAGCTGCACAGGAACCCTTGATAAGGACGCTGCCAAGACCGCAGGCTGCGGCTTCTCTTACAACGATTCCGTTGGTGTCATATACCGAAGGGAAAATAAAAAGGTTCGCCCTTGTATTCCAGGCACGGAGCTTCTCCCTGTCATGCTCCGGGCCGGTAAAAATAATACGGCCCTTCATGCCCTCTTTTCCCTCTGTGTGATTGATTGCGCCACCATCCACAACATCAAGGGCAATGCCGTAGTCTCTTACCCTCTGCTGCATCTGTGCAGCATCTGCGCCGCCTCCCACAAATACACAGCGATAATCGAAGTTATTCTCCGAAAGGATCTTCATGGCGTCCACAATTATTGGAAGTCCCTTGTATTTCATAAGTCTTCCGACGAAGAGAAATACAGGAACCCCTTCCGGAAGATCAAAATCCTTGGTAGTCTCTTTTACCAGAGTTTCATCTGCTCTTCCCTTAGGGAAGTCCACGCCGTTATTCATAACGATATAATCGCCCTGATAGCCCAGTGAGCGAAGGTTCTCGCCAGCGCCTTCCGATACAACCCAGACTTCATCGCAGGCTTCTATATTGCTGACCATGGTCTTAATGGTCTCCTGCTTAAGAAAGCCCTCTCCCACCGCTCTTGCTATATCCACATCGAACTTGGTGTGATAGGTAAAAACAATGGGCGCTCCGGTCTGTTTTCTTAATATCCTGGCCATAATGCAGGAAGCCGCAGGGCAGTGAGTATGGATGATGTCCGGCTCAAATTCAGCCAGCTGCGCTACTTCTCTTATGGATAAGGGATTGCCGGTTCGATAACCGTTCACGAAATCCGTTGTGTCAAAGCTTGGATAAGAAATAACTCTATAGGGATAGCCCTCATATTTACCATCCGGATATCTTGGAGTTCCCACAACGACATTTTCATTGAGCTGTCCTGTGAGGACCCTTCCGTAGTTCATTACAACATTCGCAACTCCGTCTATAACAGGCGGAAAAGAATCATTTAAAAGAACAATATTCATACAATTCCTCCATTTGGGTTTCACCTATATACTATTATGTCATGTTTTAGCAAAATTGTGCTAAAATATTGTATTGTAATGTACAATCACACAAGAGGGGAGATAAAAAAATGGCCAGAAAACAAAGTGTTGAACGAGCAAATGAACTTACCGGCGGCTTTGCAACAGCTCAGAAAACAATTGTAGTTCAGTTTAGAGAAAAAGAACGTAAAACCGATGAACTATTGCAGCTGATCAAACAGGACGCACTGTCCAAAGGCCTTAAGGACTCCGATTTTGAAAAGGTTGATATGTATATCAAGCCCGAGGAGCAGAAGGTGTTCTATGTCATCAACGGACAGACTAACGGAAGCGTTGATTTTTAAGGAGGGGGAAATATGGCAACAGTTTTTGTTGTAGCTAATCAGAAAGGCGGTATCGGCAAAAGTACCACCGCAACCAATCTTGCCGGAATTCTGGGGAAGAAGGCTAAAACACTTCTAATCGATGCTGATCCTCAGGGCAACAGCACCAGCACCTACGAAGCCAAAGTGGAGGATGTGGCAACACTCTATGACGTAATAATTGACTCAGACAAGCTTCCAATTGCGGAAGCGATCCAGCACACAGACAACGGCGACATCGTAGCCTCCGACCCGCTTCTTGTTAAGGCAGAGAAGATGCTGGACGGCGACGTTGAGGGATTCTACAGACTTAAGGATGCCCTTGAAGGACTTGATGACTACAAATACATAGTGATAGACACAGCTCCGTCACTTAATATCATTCTCTACAACTGCCTTATCGCAGCAGATAAGGTTATCATCCCCGTAACTGCAGATGCCTATTCCATGCAAGGCATTCAGCAGCTCTATGACACCATCATGGCTGTCAAGCGCAGACAGAACAGAGACCTGTCAATCGCAGGACTTCTCCTTGTTAGATATTCAGGCCGCTCCAATCTCGAGCGTGAAACAAGAGATAATATCGAGGCAGTTGCCAAGCAGATGAATACCAAACTGTTCAAAACTGTCATAAGGGAATGTGTTAAGACCAAAGAGGCGCAGGAACAGAAAAAGCTCCTTATAGACTATGCTCCGAAATGTAATACTTGTCTGGATTATGTGGAGTTCTCGAAGGAATTGATGAAGAGATAATGTATAGAAGGACGGTTGTGAGTCAATGGGGACGGTTCTTGCTGACTCACGAAGCGAGTCAGCAAGAACCGTCCCCATTGACTCACAACCGTCCCTGTCGATTCCCATTCAACTTACTCACCCTCAATAATGCACAAAATATCCTGCAGCACATTGATATATCTTCCGGTGAGCTCAATCATCTCTCTGACATGGTCCCTGCTCACCTCCAACGAATCTGCAATCTTCTCAATAAACTGCATCTCCTTCTCATCAAAATCCCCATCAGAAAACAGAAGGCCGATGATCTCCATGATCACAACCTTCCTACTCATGGTATCTGATTCTGCAAAGCAGGCTAATACTCCGTCCAAGGTTCTGGCGTGACTCATTGGAAGAGATATTCCCATCTCTGCACAGTACTGCTCTATCATAATATCTTCTTCATCGCTGATGCTGCCATTGGCCGCAGCCGCAAGTCTGGCAAGGTCGATGAATGCTTCTTTTTCGTCGTCTCTAAGTAAATGTAAAAACATAGGCTACTTCCTCAAATCAAGAATATAATTTGATTATACTATAGCAAAAGAGCTTTCGCACTATTCAGTGCGAAAGCTCTCTTTTATACTATTATTTCTTTGGTATTACTTTAAATTTACCGGAAGTCTTAATATTTGAGCCGTCTAATGTTCTGATCTTTACAGTTGCTGTACCGGATCTGCCATAAGATGTAATCTGAAGGCAATAATATCCTGAATTAACTGTGTCCGGAACACACTCAGCATGCAAAATTGACTCATTAGTAGAAGATACCTCAAAAGGATATTTGCTCAGTATCCAGCTTTCATGCTTTTCTTCACCAATTTTGAAGCCGCCGATGTATTTTCTTATTGTCAGAATAAAATGATTGTAATTCTGTGTTCTACCATTTGCCTCTTTATGAGTCCATGTTCCTGCTCCCTGAGGCAAGCCAAATCTATAGTACTTGTTAACACGTTCAACAAGATTAACTGTTCTCAATGGCCAATAAGCATTAGATCCATCTGTAGAACCTGCATACACGGTTATTCTTGCGGAGCTAAAACCATTATTTACAATCCAATCAGTGGCATTTTTCTTAGTTTTTACTGTTCCGCCTGAGATTGTTGCAACATGCTTTGCCTCATCATCAGTAAGGGTTCTCGAATTAGTTGATACAACTACTCTCCATTTAAGTTTTTTAACTGTTGGTGTTGTTTTATTTTTGCCATAAGGAGTGGAATAGAACTTCATCTTACCACCCTCTGCCAGGATGTTAGGGTTCTGATTCCTGATCTCATAATAAATCTGAGTTACAGGGTTAATAACCTTAACAGTTAGTTTAGCTTTCTTGCCGGATCCATCATCGGTTGCAGCTGTCAATGTTACAGTACCGGTGGTCTTTGCCTTGATAGTATATGATCCATTAGAGTTTTTCACAAGTGAGATTTTGTTATGGTCATATTTATCACTCCAAACAATAGGAGCTCCGTTGTCAGCAGAAACACTTACGGTTGCTTCTTTTTTAACATCTACTACTTCTTCCAAGCCAAGAGTAATCTTCTTGGTTACTGCGCCGCTTCTCTTAATCTCTACTTTTTTAGCCTTATTACGAATTGTTACGGTATAAGAAGCCTGCTTATGAGCAGGATCATTGGCAGTTGCTGTCAATGTAACCTTTGTCCAGTTAGAAACGTACTGATCAATAATAAGCTGTCCTGTTGTAGGTACAACTGTAACGCCTGATGCACCGCTTACTTTCCATGTAACTGCCTTGCTGCTTGCATCGCTGTTAGCCTTAACTTTGTACTTAGGCTTTGAACCGGGAGTAACAAACTTTGAACCGGTTACTTCAAGTGAAGTAACTGTCTTTCTAACTTCAATGGTAACGGAAGCCTTCTTGGAGCCGTTTCTGTCCTTACAAGTAATTGTTGTCTTACCTTTGCTAAGACCTGTAACAACACCGCTTGCATTTACTGATGCAACGCCGGGCTTACTTGATGTCCACATAGCAGCAGAAGAAACTGAATTACCTGCCTTATCAAGGAACTTAGCGCTTAAAGTAATTGATTTCTGTGCGCCTACCTCATAATAGATTGATGCTGACTTAACGGCGCCCTTCTTGTCGGTCTTAACATTAAATGTTGATGCATTAGCAGCTGTTGTGATTCTAACGCTTGCAACATTGGATGTTGTAGCACCAAATCTTCTGGAAGCTGCTCCGATAAGCTTGCTAACATTTACAACGTTAACATTCTCAAGAACATCAGCTGTATCAACAAGTGCAGCCTTGATATCTGCAGGAGCAACGTGTCCGAACTTGGTCATATAGAGCGCAGCTGCACCTGCTACTACAGAAGAAGCAAGAGCTGAACCGCTCACCATTACGTAATTGCCGGTCTCGTCTGTTGTCCAGATGTTGGATCCGGGAGCTGCGATATCTGCGTAAGAAGCATCTGCTACATATGAAGCAATCTTGCCTGCCTCATTGACAGCTGCTACAGCGATAACATTCTCATAAGCTGCAGGATATACACCCTTGCTGCTGACTGCAGCAACCATTGTAACACCTGCTGCATTAACTTCATCGATAACATAAGTCATCTGAGGATCGATATTAGATCCGCCAAAGCTCATATTGATAACGTCAGCCTTGTTCTCAACAGCTGTGCGAAGCTGTGACATAACACCTGCTGATGTAAGATCTGTCTTAAGGTTAAGAAGCTTAACGCCGGGAGCAATACCTGCGCCGCCGTTCTCGTTGATTCCGGCACCGATAACGCCTGCAACCATTGTTCCATGGCTTCCTTCAACGCTAGCCTCATTAACAAGGTTAAGCTCTGAAATATCAGCAATACCGTCATCGATAACTGCTACAACTACATCTGAAGTCTTGTTAAGTCCGTCCTTACCAAGGCTCAGCCATGCTGAATAAGAATCAACCATCTGGTGATGCCACTGATATTCATCAGAAGCAGGATCAAAATAAGGCTCGCTCATGAAATCGGGAAGTTCCTCAGAAGTCTCTTCCTCAGCCTCTTCCTCTGTCTCCTCAGCTTCCTCATCCTCTGCCTCTTCGGCATCCTCGGAAGCCTCTTCGTCTGAAGACTCTTCATAAGCTACTGTGTCATCTTCAGCGATATCTTCAAGTACTTCCTCTTCAGGAGCCTTAGTTACATCTACGGTCTCATCCTCAGAAACCTCTGCTGTGCTCTCCTGAGAAGCTGTCTCCTTGAATAATCCGAAATAATCTGCATCAACAGATGTAAGCTCATCATATGCAAAGAAATAATTAGGAGTAACTACAGGAAGGTTAAGACCATCAATAAATGCACATGAATATGCGCTCTCAACGCTAACCTCTGACTCAGAGAGATCAATAACAGCAACTCCGTTCTCAAAGCTCTTAAGAGAACCTGCATAAGCTGCAGCTACTTTCTCAGCATGCTCCTTAGTTTCTGCAAGAAATACTACCTCATCCTTGGCATAATCCTTGCCCTCTTCAAGTGAAGAGAAATCTTTAAAATATGTATCTTTCTTGGTAACGGATTCAGCCTTTACAGCAGCCTCAGATGCTGTAAGCTCATATCCTTCTGCCATTCCCACAATTCCTGCAGGAAGCTCTGTCTCTTCTGACATAAGAGCAGCTTCATCTTCTACTGAGCTGTCCACAGAAGCCTCATCACTTGCCTCTTCGGCAGCTTCTGTTACGTCCCCATCGGAAACCTCTTCAGGCTCCTCAGTAACAGGCTCTTCTGCGATCACTTCAACAGGCTCTTCAGCATCCTCGATGCCCTCAGACTCTTCGGTCTCCTCGTCATCGATAACTTCCAATTCCTCAACCGGTACAAAATCAGTGGAAATATCTTCGTAATTCCCAAGTGAGTCTTCCGATTCTGCTGTCAGATCATAGTCTTCTGTAAGATCAATGTTAGTGCTCTCATCAATATCTGCCGCATTTGCATACTGGACTTGCCCCACAAGCATAGCAGCAGAAATAGTTGCAGCCATAAACTGCTTGAACTTTTTCTGAAACATTCTTTCATTCCTCCCTTTTTAATAGCTTTTTTATATTATAGAATCAGAGTGGCGCATGCAAGTTTTTTCACAAAAAAAACACATAAAAAACACAAAAAAGTTCTTATCAAATTTCGATAAGAGCTGCAATAAAAATTCAATATTCAATTTAGAAAATTAAACCAATTTATTCTCAAAAACAGGCAATTTACAGCACTGTATTTTTATCTTCCCAAGTAATGGCAATTCCCTCTTTATCAATATCTGTTATAATGAAATATAGTAAACTAACAATCGGAAGGTAGGTGAGCTGCGATTATGAGAACTGAAGATGATGTTAGAAAGAAATTACAGGATGAAATAGATACTTACTTAACATGCCCGAAGTTCTCCGTGGAGGAGCATGCTCACAATATTACCATGCTGGCCTGGGTCCTAGACGTAACAGATATGGAACTCAGTGACCTCATCAAGGAATCCGAGAACGCCTTCATGGGATGAATGGCAGCGAATAAAAAAATAAACAGGAATCGGCTAAGGGTATTCCCGAAGCAGATTCCTGTTTTTGTTTTAATGAATCAATTCATTACTTATTAACTTCGCAGTATAAGAAATATTTGTATCCAAGAGGACTTGAGAAGAATCCGCTTACACTGTCGTCGATCATGTACAGATCTGTGTAGTAATAGATAGGGCAGATACATCCTGTTGACATAAGAAGATCTTCTGCCTTGTGCATAAGAGCATAACGTGTCTTGGAATCTGTGCACTTCTTAATAAGACCGATTACAACGTCATAGGTCTCAGCCCATGTTCCGTTCTCAACCTTAACGTCATAGCCAAGGTCTGTAAGGTCGATGCTATAAGCCTGAACGCCTGCGTTGTCGCCCTTGCCGAACTGAACGTCGTTGTTACCGGAAGCTGTTGTCCACATATCAAGGAAGGAAATAGGATCGTTGTAGTCGCCGAGCCATCCGTTACGTGCGATTGAGTAGTTACCAGCCTTACGTGTATCAAGGAATGTAGCCCACTCCTGGTTCTCAAGGTTGATTGTGATGCCTACTCCTGCGAAGGTTGACTGAATAGCCTCACCGATTGCCTTATGTCCCTCTGATGTGTTGTAGAGGTATGTAAGTGTAGGGAAGTCAGTAAATGTTCCTGAAGCGTCGTCATAGGTGTAGTATTTCTTAAGTGTCTCAATAGCTGATGCCCAGTTAGACTCATAAGCTGCTGTAGATACATCATAGTATCCAACATAGCCTGAACCGTTACCTGCGTTCTGATAGAACTCTGTTCCGTCAGCATCTGTAAGACCCATAGCTACGAAGGAAGACGCAGGAACCTGTCCGCCCTGTGCAATGTCGTTAACGATGTGGTTTCTGTCGATGAGAAGAGCAAGAGCATTTCTGATCTCGTTCTCTGCGTTAGCCTTCTCAGCGCCTGTAAGAGTGCTGCTGTCAGGAAGGATCTTCTCGTTGATGTTCCAGCATACATAGTAGGTTCCGAGCTGACCTGCTGTTACGAACTCGTTGGGATACTTGGTCTTGAGGTTAGCAATCTCGTTGGTAGGAACATCATCGATGAACTGCCAGTCGCCGTTCTCGAAGTTAGCGAGCTGGTTGTTTGCATCATCTGAAAGATAGAAGTTAATCTCACCCATCTTAACCTTAGCTGCGTCATAGAACTTGTCGTTCTTCTTGAGAGTGATAAGTGAGTTGTGCTCCCATGCTGTCATTGTGTAAGCACCGTTGTTTACATAGGTTGCAGGATCTGTAGCCCAGGACTCGTTGGCAACAACATCCTCACGTACAGGGAAGTATGTAGGGAATGCAAGAAGCTCGTTCCAGTAAGCAACAGGTGTTGTAAGAGTAACTTCAAGAGTCTTGTCGTCTGTGGCATGAACATTGAGCTTCTCATCGCCTGTAGCGCCGTCTGCCCAAATAGCCTCATAGCCATCAACAACCTCGAACATGTAGCCGTAGTCAGCTGCAAGAGCCTGACCTGCTGCTCTGTTCCAAGCAAACTCAAAGTCTGAAGCCTTAACAGGCTGACCGTCGGACCATGTAAGTCCGTCTCTTAATTTGTAAGTATAAGTAACTGTTCCGTCTGCGTTCTCGACACCCTCAACAAGAGCCTCAGCGCAATCAGGCTGGATCTCAAGGTTGCCGTTTGCATCAAGTCCCCACTTGGCAAGACCTGAGAAGAGGTGGCTGATAAGTGTAGCTCCATCTACAGCCGAGTTAAGTGCAGGGTCCAAGGTTGCAGGCTCAGATGCAAGGCAGACATTGATTGAGCTTGAGCTTGCACTGTCTGACTGCTTTCCGCAGGCTGCGAGGCTTAAAACCATGCATAAAACAAGTACTACTGATAATAACTTCTTTTTCATAATTACCTCCTTAGTATGAAGTTTTTTATTGAAAATATGGTTTTTCCATATTTTTCATCTTATTAAGCGATGTTCTCGGGATGATGACAGGCCACAAAATGCCTTGAACTAAGTTCCTTGAGCTCCGGCATGGACTCTGCGCACTCAGGTGTTGCATGAGGACATCTGGTTCTGAATGGGCACCCTGAAGGAGCATTTAAGGGACTTGGAATGTCTCCCGATAAGATAATTCTCTTATTGGCCCTTGCGATCTTGGGATCCGGAACGGGAACCGAAGACAGCAGTGACTTACTGTAGGGATGAATCGGATGGTCGTAGATCTCATTTGCATCCGCCAGCTCCACCAGCTTACCAAGGTACATAACTGCTATTCTGTCACTGATATGTCTTACAACAAGAAGGTCGTGGGCAATGAACAGATAGGTAAGTCCCAGCTTGTCCTGAAGCTCGTCAAACATGTTGATAACCTGTGCCTGAATGGAAACGTCAAGGGCAGATACAGGCTCGTCGCAGACAATGAACTCAGGGTTAACCGCAAGGCTACGGGCGATTCCGATACGCTGTCTCTGTCCGCCGGAGAACTCGTGGGCATATCTTGATGCATGCTCAGAGTTAAGTCCTACATACCCCATCAGCTCGAGGATACGCTCTCTTCTCTCCTCCTTGGTATTGTACAAATTGTGAATGTCCAGAGGTTCTCCGATGATATCTGATACGGTCATTCTGGGATTCAAGGATGAGTAAGGATCCTGGAATACCATGGTGGCCTTTTTCCTGAATTCCTTGATATCGGCATCGGTCTTGATAAGTTTGCCGTCGTACCAGATCTCTCCGGCTGTGGGCTTATAGAGATTAAGGATGGTACGGCCAACGGTTGTCTTGCCGCATCCCGACTCACCTACAAGTCCAAGGGTCTCTCCCTTTTTAATTGAAAAAGATACATCATCAACAGCCTTAAGAGGTCTGGATTTGAAAAATCCTACATTGACGTTGAAGTACTCTTTAAGGTGTTTGATCTCAACGAGATTTTCTGTCTTTGCTGCTTCACTCATGGGCTTCACCACCTTCCATAGACTTCTTGACGTTCATCCAGCAGGCTGCCGCATGCCAGTCATTAATCTGCATACGCTCTGCTCTCTCACGAAGGCATATCTTCATGGCATTGTCACATCTTGGTGCAAAAGGGCATCCCTTAGGCATATTCAATAGATCGATAGGTGTTCCTGAAATAGGCTCCAGTTTCTTTCCCTCTTTTCCCTCTGTGGGGATGGAACGAAGAAGACCCTTGGTGTACTCGTGGCAAGGATTGTAGAATATCTCATCGGCTGTTCCCTGCTCGCAGATGGAACCTGCGTACATAACGATAACTTCGTCGCACATCTGAGCAACTACGCCCAGGTCATGAGTGATCATGATAATGGCCATTCCCAGCTCTTCCTGAAGAGACTTCATAAGATCAAGGATCTGGGCCTGAATAGTAACGTCAAGAGCTGTTGTGGGCTCATCAGCAATAAGAATATCCGGTTCGCAGGCAAGGGCCATGGCGATCATTACACGCTGTCTCATACCGCCTGAGAACTCATGTGGATACTGATTCATTCTCTTTTCAGGCTCATTGACGTTAACGAGCCTCAGCATCTCGATGGCACGTTCTCTGGCCTGTTCTTTGTTTCTGTCGGTGTGGAGGAGAATTGCCTCCATAAGCTGATGTCCTATGGTATAGGTAGGATTCAGTGAGGTCATGGGATCCTGGAAAATTATGGATATCTTGTTGCCTCTTACGGTCTTCATAACCTTCTCGCCGGCGCCAACAAGCTCCTGTCCGTCCAATTTGATGGAGCCTGAGACAATCTTGCCTGTTCCTGCGAGGATCTGCATTATGGAATAAGCAGTTACAGATTTGCCGCTTCCCGACTCTCCTACGATTCCCAGGACCTTACCTCTGTCCAGGTAAAAAGATATTCCGTTAACCGCTTTCACTTCACCTGCGTCGGTAAAAAAGGAAGTGTGCAGGTCTTTTACTTCTAATAAACTCATTTATGTGTTCTCCTATGTATTTAGTAAGGAAGCTTAAGTGTCAAGCTTGGGATCGAAGGCATCGCGAAGTCCGTCGCCGAAAAGGTTAAGGGACAAAACGATGAGTGAGATAACAAGTGCAGGTATCACCAATCTGTAAGGATAGGAGGAAATACCATTGAGCGCATCAGAAGCCAGAGATCCAAGTGAAGGCATAGGTGCGTTAACACCAAGTCCAAGGAAGGACAGATAGCTCTCAGTGAAGATCGCGCTGGGGATCTGAAGTGCTGTTGAAATGATGATGACTGAGAAGCAGTTGGGAAGAAGGTGCTTCAAGATGATCCACTTTCCTCTTGCTCCTGCAGCCTGTGAAGCCAGGACATATTCCTGCTCACGAAGTGAAAGGATCTGACCTCTTATAAGTCTTGCCATTGATACCCAGTACAGAACACCGAATACTATGAACAGGCTTATGATGTTGGAGCCGATCTTGGCAAGAACCGTTCCGTCCAGAGCTCCTTCCATTACCACCTTAAGTACCGAAGATAACAGGATTACCATCAGCATGTCAGGCAGTGAATAAATGATATCTACGATTCTCATGATGATAAGGTCCACTTTGCCGCCGGCATAGCCTGCGATGGAACCGATTGTCATTCCGATAATAAGAACGATGATACTTGCAAAAAAGCCTACCGCAAGGGAGATTCTTGTTCCGTAAACAACACGGATGAAATAGTCACGTCCCTGGGAATCGGTGCCAAATATGTGAGGAACAACGCTCTCTCCGCTGTCGATAAGTGCCAGCTCGGAGGCTCCGTATTGGAAGGGCTTAAGATCCTTGAAGGTGTTATCAACGGGCTTACCCGGTGTCATTCCAAGCATCTGGTCATAGGAATAGGGCCAGAACATGGGAATGAAGATGGCTGCCAAAGTGATAAGAACTATAATAAAGAAACAAACTGTTGCAACTCTGTTTCTCAAAAGTCTTTTTACACTGTCCTTAAAGAACGTGGATGAAGGGCGCATCTGCACCATGTATTCTTTTTCTTCCTCGGTGGCAGGAATAAAGTCATCCATATTTATCTGTGTGCTGAGCTTAGATATATCCATTTAAAAAATCTCCTAATCTATAGTTTGTCGGAATGCTTATTCCAAAGTAATTCTTGGGTCAACAACCTTGTACATGATGTCACCGATAAGGTTCATGATTACGATAAGTGTCGCAAGAACAATGGTGGTTCCCATAACCAGAGGATAATCACGGCCGGTGATGCTGTTAACGAAGGCTCTTCCGATGCCCGGTACCGCAAAGATCTGCTCAACTACAAGTGAACCTGTAACAATACCTGCAAGCATGGGTCCGAAATAGGTAATAACAGGGATCAGCGAATTCTTAAGTGCATGACCGAAGATGATCTTGGTTCCCGACACGCCCTTGGCCTTGGCTGTTCTGATATAGTCCTGCCCCAGAACCTCCAGCATTGAAGATCTTGTAAGACGTGTTATGTAAGCCATGGGATAAAGAGAAAGCGTAAGGATCGGAAGGAATAATCCGTTCCTTGAGGCTCCGTTAGCGGGGAACCATCTGAGCTTAATGGCAAACAATATAAGAAGAAGGGAACCCATAATGAATGATGGCATGGATACGAACGCCGTGGTGATTATCATTATGATCCTGTCTATCAGCTTGTTTCTGCGAAGGGCTGCTACGGAGCCAAGGACTACGCCGCAGATAAGTGCCACGAAGGCTGCTATGATACCAAGCTTGGCGGAGGTCTTCATTCCGTCCAGGATGATGTCGTTAACGTTACGTCCCCTCTGCTTAAGGGATGGTCCGAAATCAAAGCCTGTTACTATATCCTTAAGATAAGTGACGTACTGCATTCCCAGTGGCTTGTCCAATCCGTATTTGGCTTCCATTGCGGCCTTGACCGCCTCTGTTACGGCCTTCTCACCGGTGAAGGGGCCTCCCGGAACTGCATGCATTACGAAGAAGGTCACGGTGATAACCACCCAGATCGTAACTATTGCAAGGATCACTCTCTTAACAATGTACATAAGCGTTTTTGTGTTCATAAATATTAACCTGTCCTTTGTTATTATGATGCTTTGAATTGTCAACCCGCCAAAGCGTTACCTCTTTAACGTGTGAAATTTAAAAAATATACAATGATATACAAAAACAGTACATCATTGTACTTAGAACTCAAGATTGTATACATGAATATTTTCATACAAACAACGTTAATCATATGTTTCATGCAACTTTATGTCAAGTACAATGGGTTAAAAATAGTCAAACTGATTAATTTAAATCAAGTATCCACTACTAAAACACATCTATCCGTCCACGGCGGACAAAATCTCTTTTCTTGTTCTTATTATAATACAAATGATGATTGAACGGTATTGCGTTTCAGGCATTTTTTAAAATTAATTTTAAGAAATCTTTGTCCACGAAAAAAGACCATTTGAAAAAATAAGAATGGTTTATCTTCTCAAACAGTCTTTCATCATGCATATTTATAATCTATCTTATTTGCTTGATCCTTTATTATTTCAGCCAACTTCAGCTGCGATCTTCTCCACTGTATCTGCCATCTCACTTAGTGTATCAACTCCTGCTGGTCTCTCGATAAGATACACAGGGCATCCCGATGCAACCTTAAGACACAGATCCATAAGAGGCTTCTCATTGAGCCAGGGTCCGGTAAGTCTTGCAAGGAAGAGATTCTCTCTGAGGGCGAAGAGCTGGTTAAGTCCCGAAAGCTTCTGAACAGCAACCTTGTCAGTATTTGAGACTACAATGAAGATCAGGAATCTGAGGGGTCTCTTCTCTCCCACAAAGGCTTCGTTCACAGGAACCAGGAACTTGTCCTTGTCCTCGTTAATGTAAATAAGGTCGTCCTCATCCAGTTCTCTTTTCTCAACTTCATTTCTGCAGAGCTTCTGATAGGGAAAAGCAGGATATACATTGGTGCCATCATTGTCTATTCTGACAGCAGCCACATCGTCTGCCATAATTCCGTAGCCTCGCTCCAATAAGACTTTAGTGAGGGATGACTTGCCGGCCCCGGGAACACCGCTTATAAGAAATGCGCCGTCCTTGTCTGAAATAGCACTGCAATGAACAGCCAGTGTGTTCCTCTCAAGAAGCAGCATCGCATATGCAAAACCGAGAAGCCATGGCCCCACCATCTCAGGAGTGTAGCCTTCCTTGGTCTCATATACTATCTCTTTGCCATCGGTTATCTTGTAATAACCGCCCTTATTTCTAAACACGGATCTGTCAAAATGAATATCGTAGGCTCTTGCGCCGACTGTATCAAGATGTGCCGTCACTTCGTCCTTAATGCTTCCCCGGTGTATGATCACATCTGAGGCGGACTGTTCATCAGCTGTGACGAGATGCGCAAATTCCACATCTGTCTCGGTTATAAGTCCGTAGATTTTATATTTGAACATTTTTAAGTATAATCTCCTTAAGTTTTTTACGACTAAGACATAGTAGCATATTTTTACGGAATATAAAAACCCTTGTTCATTCGCAGATATACTGAGGTTATAAAAAAAAATAAAAAAAATATTAAAAAAATATAAAATGTTCACTTTTTGTACACATTTTTGAGTTATTATTAACTTAAGTTAGTGATGCAAACGGTTCATTCGAACCAATCACTATCTCCCCCTCATAAGAAAATCGCAGGCACTCACGTCCCCCCGTGGGTGTTTTTGCGTTATAGGATTAATTTTATATAATTATAAAAAAGTAGCCGGAAGCTGTATTATTATGCACAGCTCCGGCTATATTTATGCTCAGAATTTTTATGCAAAACTCTTTTACGGATTGGCGTATTTGGAATAGATTCCGATCAGCTTGATGATCTCTTCCTCACTGAGATTCTCAGAGGCATATTTCATCAGGCCTTCCTTATCCTTCTTTTCCACGTATCCCATAACCTCGGAAACAGTCTCAGCATCCATATGGTCTTCAACTATCTCTGTCAGGGTTTCCTTATCCTCTTCGGACATATTCTGAATGGCTTCTTTGACTTCTTCATTGTCGCCTGCAATTATTTCCGCATTCTGGGTAATTACTTCAACAGTCTTCTCTGCAGCAGCCTTTTTGGTCTTCTGGGCGATCATTGGCACCGCAACCTTAATAAATATCATGATAACGACACATAAAACGATCATTGTGAACACAAGCCTGGCCATTGCAGCGCTTCTGTCCGGTCCTGCCGTATCGTATTTGACTGTATTTCGTTTGTTTTTTGACATTTTTTCTAATACTCCTATATATATTTTAGAATAGGTTATACTTCTTTTAGAGTTTTGACACAGTTTAGCAACAAGTCCTATGTAATATAATATCTATCAGAAGGAAACTTCTGAACCCCCAACAATACTTTTTTTCATACACGGGTTGTTTGGTTCCCCACCGAACAACCCCTCCTCCCAAAAATCACCACCGCAGATGCGGTGGTTTCTTTTTGGTTATTTTTATTATGATTTGAACAAGGTTGAAAGAATACCTCTTCCGAGGCTGGCACCTAGATTCCCTCCAAGTGTCTTACCGAATTTGCCGAACTTACCGCCAAAAGCCTTGCCGGCTTCACGGCCAACAGTTCCGGCAACAGAATTACCAACAGTCTTGATGGCTTGTTTCTTTCTTCTCTCCTCGGCTGCTTTCTGCTTCTCTGCAGCTTTGGCTGCTGCGGCATCTTCCTTGGCCTTAGCCTTGGCAGCTTCTTCCTCTGCCTTAGCCTTGGCTGCCGCCTCCGCATCTGCCAATCCCTTTCTCTCCAGGAACTCATAAGCTGAATCGGGATCTTCGGGCTCGTAGTACTTGCTGTACAGAACGCTCTGCTTGATCTCTTTTGCCCTGAGATCATCATCTATGCCGCCCATATAGCTCTGAGGAGGCAGGATCTTGACCTTCTGACATACAGTAGGTGTTCCGTCCTCAGCAAGGAATGAGCATACTGCCTCACCGGTTCCAAGCTCCTGAATAACATCCGCAGTCTTAAACTCAGGATTCTCACGGAAGGAATCAGCTGCTGCCTTAACAGCCTTCATATCGGAAGGAGTATATGCATGAAGTGCATGCTGGATTTTGTTACCCAGCTGTGCAAGAACGCCGTCGGGAATATCTCTTGGATTCTGGGTTACAAAATAGATACCCACGCCCTTGGATCTGATGAGCTTAACCACCTGCTCGATCTTGTCCATAAGGAGCTTCGGCGTATCCTTGAAAAGAAGATGTGCCTCGTCAAAGAAGAACACCATCTTGGGCTTATCAAGATCTCCTACCTCAGGAAGTGTCTCAAAAAGTTCAGACATCATCCACAGAAGGAAGGTTGCATACAAAGTGCCGTTATTAATAAGGCTTGTGGAATCAAGGATTGAGATCATGCCCTTGCCGCCTTCGCCTGTGGCAAACCAGTCCTTGATATTAAGTGCAGGCTCAAAGAAGAACTTGTCACCGCCTGCGATCTCAAGAGAAACAATGGCACGCATTATGGCTGCTACGGATACTTTGCTGATATTGCCGTAATCTGCCGCAAATTCCTTGTTGTTCTCAGACATATAGTTAAGAAGTGCCTTCAGATCCTTGGTATCCACAAGAAGCAGATCGTTGTCATCCGCAATCTTGAAGGCAATTGACAGAATATCCCTCTGAAGATCGTTAAGTCCAAGGATTCTTGCAAGAAGAAGTGGGCCCATCTCGGAAACCGTAGTTCTGAGAGGAATGCCCTTTTCCCCGAATACATCCCAGAAGGTTGCAGGATATTTCTGATATTTGAATCCTGCTTCATCAAGGCCAAATCTGGCGATTCTCTTCTGCATATCCTCTGAATCTTTGCCCTCAGCCACCATTCCTGACAGGTCTCCCTTAACATCCGCAAGGAAAACGGGAACCCCCATATCACTGAAGGACTCAGCCAGAACCTTAAGTGTTATGGTCTTACCTGTACCTGTTGCTCCTGCTATAAGACCATGCCTGTTGGCCATCTTAGGCAAAAGAAAAACATTCTCCCCCGATTCGGTATTTGCCACCCAAACTTTACCGTCTTTATACATACTCTCCTCCTTTTGCTACGTAAACTCCGTTATCAACTATTATAGCACCCCGCCCGCTCTTTTCTACATTATTATGTCAAATAAGCGCCATTGACTGTGCAAACATTAGTTCGTATAATGATTACATGGAAAAAGAACGCTCGTACATCTGCATAGATCTGAAATCCTTCTATGCCTCCGTTGAATGCGTGGAACGGGGACTTGATGTGATGACCACCCGTCTTGTCGTGGCTGACCCAACCAGGTCCGACAAGACTATTTGTCTTGCGGTTTCCCCTGCCCTTAAGGCTCTGGGCATTCCGGGACGATGCAGAGTGTTCGAGATTCCAAAGCACATCGACTACATAATGGCGCCTCCAAGAATGCAGAAATATCTGGATTACTCTGCTGAAGTCTACGGCATATACCTTAAATACATCTCCAAGGATGACATTCATGTCTATTCAGTGGATGAAGCCTTCATGGACGTCACCGATTATCTGTCGCTCTATCAGATGTCGGCCCGGGAGTTGGGACAGCGCATCATCAGAGATATATACGAAACTCTGGGGCTTCGCGCCACCTGTGGCATCGGCACCAATCTGTATCTCACCAAGGTTGCTCTGGACATTACCGCCAAGCACTCTCCCGACTTTATCGGAGAACTGGATGAGAACTCCTACAGGGACAAGCTATGGGATCACAAGCCCCTTACAGATTTCTGGCGTGTCGGCAAGGGAATCGCCAACAAGCTCGCCACCTACGGCATGCTGACTATGCGTGATATCGCCCACGGCGACGAGGATCTGTTGTACAAGCTTCTGGGAGTCAACGCTGAACTCCTTATCGATCATGCCTGGGGAAGAGAACCCGTATCAATTCATGATATCCGCTCCTATGAATCACAATCCCATTCACTTACTCAGGGTCAGGTCCTTATGAGCGACTACACCTTTGAAAAAGGGCAGGTGATCGCCAAGGAGATGATGGATGTCATGTGCCTTGACCTAGTGGACAAGGAGCTGGTCTCCAAGTCCTTTTCACTGATGGTGGGCTACGCCAAGGGTACTCCCATTCCCTCAGCCAAGGGAACCTTTTCCCTGGACACTCCCACCAACGCTTCTTCTATTCTTATTCCCAAGATTGCGGAACTCTACACTCAGATAGTCAATCCCGCATATCTGATCCGAAGAATGTATGTCGTGTGTAACGGCGTCACAAGCGAAGAATATCTGCAATACTCCTTCTTCATGCCTCCGGAGGATCTTGAACGGGACAGGAAAGTCCAGAAGGCCGTCCTTGAGATCAAAAACAAATTCGGCAAAAACGCTATTCTCAAGGGCCTTAACTTCGAAGAAGGTGCCACCACCAGAGAGCGCAACAACCAGATAGGCGGCCACAAGGCGTAGGTCTATCCTTTACATAACCAAGGAGTAAAACATGCCAAGGCAGAAAATGTCCATGGACAAAAGAGCCGCCCAGTTCCTCCCCTTCCAGGCAGTAAAAGGACTGGATGAAGCTCTTCGGGCCAAGGAAAAGATAACCGTTGATAAAATAGAATTGTCCGAAGAGATGTACGAGGAGCTTGATAAGAAGATGCACCTTGTCCGAAAAGGCAGCATCATCACCTGCATCTATTACCACAAGGGCGAATACATCAAGCTGACCGGAATCGTAGCCCGATTTGACGAGATCTCCAGGGTGCTTCAGATAGTTAATACAAAGATAGATTTTGACAATATCCTCGATATAGTCTTTAATGATAGAGTATCGTAAGAACGGAGGATAGGACATAAGAATGATCAGAATATTATTTGTTTGCCACGGCAATATTTGCCGCTCTACCATGGGCGAATTTGTCATGAAGGATATAGTTAACAAGCAGGGACTTGCAGGAGCCTTCCACATTGAGTCCTCTGCAACACATACGGATGAGATATGGAACGGCGCCGGAAGCCCTGTGTATCCTCCCGCCAGAGCCAAGCTTAGGGAACACGGAATAGGAACTGATGACAATGAACTTGGTGTCAGCGCCAAGAGAGCAAGATTAACCAGCAGAACCGATTATGATAAGTTTGACTTCATCATAGGCATGGACAGCGCCAATATGCGCAATCTAAATGGTATCTTTGGCGGTGATCCGGAGCACAAGCTCCATAAGATGCTGGACTACACCGACAGGGAAGGCGATGTGGCAGATCCCTGGTATACAGGCAATTTCGATGCCACCTGGAGAGACGTATCGGAGGGCTGTCACGGACTCTTTCGCAGCATTCTCACAGACAAGCGCTTCTCCAAGGAGTTATCGCAGTTCGATGCTTCTTCGGATGACAGCTTTGAACATAGCGACCATCTGACATATGATGATTTTCCCAGAGGATAATAAATGGGCAGTGCGACTTGATCGCACTGCCCATATTTTTACTCTTTACATATTACTCTTCACATATTGCTCTTCCGGCAACATAAATATAATTCTTCATGGCTGAATCAGCATATCCAACTGCAAGCTTGTTCTTGTAAGAAGGATAGATTGAATCACACTCACATCCGGTATCCTTGATATTGCCGTCCTTATCAACGCTGCAGAGCTTCCCGTCCTTAACAACATATACAAGGCTGTCAAAGGGATTGTAATAAGCAGAATAAGTATGATTGAAAGTAATTCCCTCAGCAATCATATTTGATTCTCCGTCGTGGAGCATGAACAACTGTCCGTCTCTGTTGCAGTACCACAGATACTCCAGATCCACATCTGCGTATACATCACTGATATTACCTTCCACGGTATAGGTATCACTTACTTCAGGAGTTCCGCCGGGCTTATACTGATATTTTGCAATTGTGCCGTCACCGGAGGCCACAGCATAGTAGCATTCATCACCACTTACAAAGCATGGAAGATTGTATACTTTTTCTTCAGCCAGACGAAAAGGTTCCTTATCAGCTCCCACAAACACCATCGTACCGCCGTCTTTTGCGGTAAATGCAACTCCGTCAACTGATGAGCTGGGGATGATCTCAATGTTGTAGTCCTGTCTCATGGCCATGGTTCCGCCAAATACATCAGTTATTTCGCTGTCGTAAACAACCTTGACTTCACTCATGGAGCCATCGAAATAGTACAACTTCCTGTCGTTCATGCCTATCATAAGGAAAGATTCGGCATCATTATCAACATAGATGGTCTGTGGAGCAACCTCAGTGATGAGCTTATTGGAATCAGGTCCCTTGTAGCAGTACATGCTGTAGCTGTCATCCTCATAATCATCAGCTCTTACTCCGTAGATCAGCTGTCCATCATCCGAAAGAGCCAGAATATCGCAGTTGCCGGCACATATCTCCTGCGCTTCCATTCCGATACCTGACATAAACAGTACCGGTCCATTTTCCATATACTTGGAATAGGCTACTCTCTTACCGTTTGGAGAAATAGCTGTATTATAACCGGATACTTCTTCATCTATCATGTATTTCTTATTTTCTGTCTTATCGATCAGGTAAAGAGCAGACTTCTCTTTGCCATAACCTGTAACATAAAACAGTGTATTGCCAAAATAAGATATGCCGCCATAGTTGACATCAACAGCCTCTACATTAACATCAAGGGCTGAATTAATATAATAAAAAGCTTCTCCGTCCACAATTGTCATAGCGCTGTTGCGGCAGGCAAAAGAGCCGTTAACATATTCGTCCTTGTCATAGAAGTCCATGTTGTAGGAACCTGTGTCGTTATAAAGGCCTCCGTCAACAACATATATTGTATTGCCTTCCTGTCTGTTCTGGGTTCCCTGCTTGGCAGTGTCCACAGGGGCAGGAGCAGCATTCTGAACGCCGTCACCGGCTGGATCTTCAGGTTGCTCAGGCATGTCGGGGCCATCAGGTGTCTCTCCGGGATCAGTTACATTGCTGCCGGAAGGCTGAGCACTGGCTCGCTGTGATCCTCCAAATAAGGAGGGCATAAACTTGTACGCAGCAAAACCACCTATTCCAAGGAACAATATAACGGCTGCCACCACTCCGAGGATTACCCACTTAGCTCCGGACTTACCTGCCGGCTGCTGCATTCCGGGCATCTGATTCATTCCCTGCATCTGATTCATGTCCGGAGCCTGATTCATACCGGGAATCTGGTTCATTCCCTGCATCTGATTCATGTCCGGTGCCTGATTCATTCCCTGCATCTGGTTCATTCCCGGCATCTGATTCATGTCCGGTGCCTGATTCATTCCCGGCATCTGGTTCATTCCCGGCATCTGATTCATATCCGGAGCCTGATTCATACCGGGAATCTGATTCATTCCCTGCATCTGATTCATGTCCGGTGCCTGATTCATTCCCTGCATCTGGTTCATTCCCGGCATTTGGTTCATTCCCGGCATCTGATTCATATTCTGTGCCTGATTCATACCGGGCATCTGATTCATATCCGGTGTCTGCCCCTGCGGACTCCAGACAATATTCACCGGTCCCTGTGAGGGCTGACCATTCATTCCCTGTGATACAGAGAGCTTCTCTCCGCATACATTGCAGAACTTCTCCCCAGGCTGCAATATATTCCCGCAATTACTACAATTCATACCTGTTTCCCCTTATGTATTTTTAATTCAATATGTTATCATTGGTTTGGCAATAAAATGCCAAAAAACATAATATCACAATTTTATGTAGAAAATGTGATTAAGGAGAATTTTTTATGCTATATATCATGAGGCATGGCAAAACAGACTGGAACAAGCTTGAAAAGCTCCAGGGGCATGTAGACATCCCCTTGAACGAAGAAGGAATCGCCTCTGCAAGAGAAGCCTGTGTCAAATACAAAAATGTCCCTCTGGACATCTGTTTCTGCTCTCCTTTGTCAAGAGCAAGAACCACCGCAGAGCTGTTTCTGAAAGGAAGAGATATACCCGTTGTCGTCGATGACAGACTGATTGAAATGGGCTTTGGTGAATACGAAGGTGTGACAGGATATTTCAACAATCCGGCCTGCCCGATAAATGACCTTTTCGTCAACCCCACAGCTTATGTCTCGCAGGGCGGCGCTGAAACCTTTGAGCACTTAAATGAGAGAACCCTGTCTTTTCTTGAAGATAAGGTATACCCACTTCTTGCACAAAAAAAAGACGTTCTCATCGTGGGACACGGTGCAATGAATTGCAGTCTCATATCTCACATAAAGAGAACGCCTCTATCAAATTTCTGGGATAATCTGATCGGTAACTGTGAGCTGGTTAAGCTTGTGGATTGAAGTTACCATTCTGTGGCTGTGCAGGGTTCTGTGGCTGCATAGGGTTCTGCTGAACAGGGGCTGCCTGACCAAACTGCTGGTTCTGTGCCTGCTGGAAATTAGCACTCTGATTTGGCTGCCAGTTGGATGTAGGCTGTCCTGCAGGATTGAAGCCTCCGACCGGCTGCTGACTCAGATCCTTGTTCTGCATAACCTGCTGCTGGTAAGCTCCTGTTGCGGGCTGCCAGTTCATATTCTGGGCCTGCTGGAAATTGTTGTTCTGATTGGCCTGCCAGTTGTTACCTGCGGGCTGCTGAATCTGCGCATTCTGTGCAGCCATGTTGTTAGCATACTGGGCACCCTGTGCGGGCTTCCAGCTCATATTCTGAGCCTGCTGGAAGTTATTGTTCTGTCCAAGCAGAAGATTCTGGTTATTGTTCTGACCGCCTGTTAACTGAGGCTGGCTGCCGAGTACAGTCTGAGCTCCGGGAAGCTGACCATACTGCTGCTGCATCTGCTGGCTGTACTGGAGCTGACGGATCTGCTCCTTCTGAGCATTCTTCTTGGTCTGCCACAGCCAGGAGTAATAATTCTGGAAAATAGCCGTATCTCCTGAAGCAAGAGACTTGATCTTCCTGAAAGCGATAATAACGATAGCAACCTCAAATGCAAAGAAGATTATAAGCCATACAATGTGGTTCATGGTAAGTGTGAAATCAAAGAAACCATGAACAAGTGCAGGGATCAGAAGTGCCTTCCAGAGATTGGACTTCATTGCGGGAATATTACCCTGTCCCTCACAGTACTTGGCAAATCCCACATACATTCCCATAAATACGGCAAATATTGCATGTCCCGGAATTGACAGTATGGCTCTCATAACAGATAACTCATATGAAGCATCCCAAAGATACTTAATATTCTCAAGAGCAGCGAATCCGAGTGATGCAGTCACGCAATAAACTACTGCGTCAAAGGTATAATTAAAGGCCTTGTCCTTCCAGGCTGCAATCCTGACTGCCATGAGCTTAACAAACTCCTCGGATAAACCAACCACCAGGAAGTTTGAAATGATAATATAAAAAATATTCCTGATATTACCATTGAACAAAAGATAAAGAATATTGAATCCGCAATATTCGAATAAGCTTGCGATAGCTGTTGAAAGGACACCGCATCCAAAAATCTTGGCAAGAACATCCAAAGGCTCTTTTTCTACTTTGTCCTCTTTGTAGATAAACCAAAGAAGCACCGCTGCAGGCAAAACCGCCAGCACGGTCATGACATAATGATCCATAAATTTTCTCCCATCAAAACTATTATTTCTCCTCTTCTCCCCCGTAAACAAAAACATCATACTTCAAAATCTATTAATAATCAAAGGTTATTTTCATCTTCTTCAAAATGTTTAACTCCGTCCTCAGAAAATTCCACTCTCTCCCCGTGCCAGAACCGCAGCTGCAGCTCATTTCTGGTCATTGAAGGAGAAATGTAATTACCGCTTAAGCAGTGGGCCGAAAGATCTTTTACGATGTCATATTGTTCCTTGTTATCGATCCTGGAAATAATGACCTTGCTGTTAAACTGATTAAGGAGGCTGACCCTGGTATTAATCAGGATCTTACCGTTCTCATACCCCGTTCCTTCCATGATGTTGCGGACATGGATGATCATCCCGTCAAAGCCCTTGTTGTAACCTGTTCTGTAGTCCATATACCCGGAGGTATAATTGCCGAGGAACAGCCTGATACCAAGCTTTTTGAAAACATCCATGATATATTCAAGGGAATCTATACCCATATGCGCATCATGCTCATTGATCTCAAACGCAATAAGGGAAGGATCGATCTTAAATCTCTCCATATTGTCCTTGATGGCATCAGCCACCGACTTACTGATGGTCTTGATGGACATAAAATGAATAAGCACAAACTCTATGCGCATATCCGATCTGTCAACGCCGGTGCCCAGGAATCTGAATACAGCCTCAATCATCCTGACCTCAAGCTCCTCAATAAATCCCGTTTTATCCGCAACTGCCATGAATTCCTCGGGAGCTATGGCCCCAAGCACAGAATCATTAAGAGTAAGAAGAGCCTCTGCGGAAGTGATCTTACCGGTTTTTGCATTGTACATAGGCTGGTACAACACCTTGAAATTTTTCTCGGAGATGCCTCGTCCAATGGCCTTCTCAATTTCGATCTTGCGAACAAGGAAGTCCAGATCACTTCCAATAAACACACTCTTGTCAGCGCTCTCGATATCGGCCTCCGCAAGAAGAAAGATATCATCAACGCTGTTAAATTGTCCCGGTGTTTTGGCCGCAAGGATCCTTGCCTTGATCATGGTCGCTCCTTCTCCCACATCAAAACCCTCATTAAATCTGTTGTTGATAAGCCATGTCATGCTCTCAACTTCCGCATCGCTGATATCCGGACACAGAATATAAAAGCAGGAATCCTCTGCTCTGTAGACATCGTATTTGTCATCTATTCCCACAAGGAATACACCAATCTCTCTGATGATGTTCTGGAAATTCTCAAAACCTACGATCTTGCGGTAGCTGTCTGCATCGCTTATTCTTACGCAGATGGCCACAAACTCTCTTTTCAGACTGAAGAAATTGTTAAGGTCATACAAAAATGCGTTTCTGTTGTAGGTGCCGCTGACCGAATCCACCTTGTCATCGTCCTTTTCGATCATGATCATGATTCCCATAAGGCCTATGGAATCCGCCAGTAACTCGCATACGATCTGGGGATTTAACATCTGTATTGCAGTTCCCGTCACAACCAGAAGGGAAAAATAGCTCATTGCCACCCTCTTGACGGTTCCTATGTTTTTCCAATATCTCATAAGAAGATAGAAAGAAAAAGCAGCATATACCACAGCTACTGCGTATACAACATAAATTCCCGGTCTTCTGACAAACACAAGATTCCCCTCGTGAACAAACATGAAACTAATAAAGGGATTGAGTAAAAGCAGTATTTCAAGCACAATAATAGGGAAAACAATAATGACTCTCTGCAGAAACTTTAGCTTGTACATAACTCCGCAGACCAGGATGATATAGAACAAAAAAGTTGGTATGAACGCAAAATGTGTAACAAAATACACCAGTTTACATCCATAGCAAATGACGAACTTGGCGTTAAATGCAAGTTCTGAATTCTGTGTCAGATATGAAATTATTCCGGTTATGGAATCAATAAAAGTAAGCAGCAAAAGAGTAACAAAAAGGTTGCTCCTGGCACTCCTTTTGTTTCGCATCAAAAGTGTGTAAAAAACACAGGTCAGACTTATAATTGCTGCGGCAATCCTGAATGCCAGACTGCCGTATCCACTGGTATCCATCATATCTTTTTACTCTCAATACGCTTTATTTTTGCTTTTGAAGAAAACATCAAGGGTCTGAAGAAGCTTGTCCTTACTGATAGTCTTAAGCAGGTAGTCCGCAGGTTTCAGTGAGATAACGTTGGTAACGCTGTCCCTGTCATTTTTGCCCGTAAGAAACATAACCGGGGTAGAGCTGGAAAAAGACTCGCTCCTTAGCATCTCCATTACCTTGGGGCCGTCCAGCACAGGCATATCGTAATCAAGGAGAATAAGATCCGCCTTGTTGGTAGCAAGCCAAGCCACAGCCTGGGTTCCGGAATTGGCCATGCCCACTCTGTAGGTATCCTTGAGCCACTCTCTTATCATCTGAATATAGGTAGGATCGTCATCAACGATAAGTATGCTCTTTCTTCTTGCCAGCTCGAACTCCTCGTCAGTGGCAGTAGCAACCTTATTTATAAGATCCGCCATATCAAGAGGCCTTGTAACCTCGAAGGCTATATCCTCCTTCGGGACGAACTTATGCACCAGGTCGAAGGCATCCTTGTCGCCTATTATGAGCATTATCATGTTTTCCTCGATGCACAGATCCTTGAAATAGACCATTGCATCCTTATGCTCCTCGAAATCCTGATCCGTATACAGAACTATCAGATCCGCATCATTCTTTTTGATGGCCAGCTCCGACAGTGCATAGGAAGAATCCGTCACCTCGAATCTATTGCTCAAAAGAGCATTCTTGATGGCGTTTACCAAAAAAGTTTCTTCATTTCTCACAAGCAGAATCTTTTTCTTCATGTCATTACTCCTCTATGTTCAAACGCTGCGATGCAACACTTTGTATCTGCTCCCAGGAAAGCTTGTAGGAAAGCTCTCCTATCCTGGCTATGGCCTTGGCATCATCAGGCGGCAGCTTGTATATCTTGATTGAATCCAGAACAAACTGAAGGGTGTCATAGTCAAAGCTCTTACTAACTTCGATTATGGTGCTGTAGGCATCCCTTAGCTGTGCCTTTGAAATAGGCGGCTTGTCATCCTCGTCCTCATCCTTGTCGCCTGCGATCTCCGGGATCTCCGACAGGGAATACTTCACTATGGAGAACAGGTTAAGGAGTTCGTTCTGATGAAGTTCAATGGTTTCAATGTCACCCGCATTACCGGCATCCTCCATCTCTTTTGCAAGGAGCGAGAGCTTCATGGCGCCTATGGTTCTGCTGGTGCTCTTAAGAGAATGAACATAGCTTGTGTAGTCCTTCCAGTTCTTCTCCTCATAAGTGGTCTCAATGTTTCTCTGTGCCATATCGGAGGACTCGTAATACACCTTCAATATGCTAAGATAACTGTCAACACTTCCGCAGTTCTTAAGTCCCTCCGAAGGATCGATCTCTTCAAGTTTATCCATCCAGTCGGGCCTTTCCTCCGGAGCGACTTCCGGAGTCTTCTGCGTTTGTGCCGTATCAGTCTCTTCTCCGTCAGCAAGTTCTTCCCGGGTCATAATGAGCTTATCCTTTGGAAGGAACCTGATAAGGCATTCCTCCAGTTTCTCGCTCTCAATGGGCTTACTCAGGTAATCGTCAAAGCCCTCCTTCATGAAGTTCTCCTTGGCACCTGTTATGGCGTTGGCGGTAAGAACCACCACAGGAGTATTCAGGTTGGGGCTCTCTGTATCTGCCTTCATGGCTGCCAGAGTCTCTATGCCGTCCATCTCAGGCATTCGATAATCCAGGAAAATAAGGTCATATTTCTTTTTATGCTGCTTCTCCAGACATTCCGCGCCGCTTCTGGCGGTGGATATCTTGAGCTTTGTGGGCTTTAGGAGTTCTCTTATGACAACGTGATTCATTGGCGTATCGTCCACCACAAGAACCTTTGCCTCCGGCGCTGTGAAGCTCTCCTTGTACTTCTTCTTTTCCTTGGAAGCCTCGCTTAGTTTCTGCCTGAAATCTCCGATCCTGGCATCTCCCACCACTTTCTGAGGAAGGATCATGGAAAAAGTGGAACCCTTGCCATATTCACTCTTAACGCTGATGGAGCCTCCCATAAGCTGCAGCAGACTGTTCGTAATGGCAAGTCCAAGTCCGCTTCCTTCCACGGTCTTATTCTTTTCCATATCAAGTCTCTTGAACTTATCAAAGAGATTCTCAAGATCCTCTTCCTTGATGCCCATACCCGTATCGGTGACATCCATCCTGAGCTGAATACTACCATCAAAGCCTTCATCTCCGGTTACGGTCAGTGTTACTGTGCCCTCCTTGGTATACTTGATGGCATTGTTGAGGATGTTGACTATGATCTGCCTAAGTCTCATCTCATCGCCAAACAACGTATTGGGCAGGTTCTTATCTATATCAAAAATCAGCTTAAGGACCTTTTGCTCCGCCTTGATGTGAACCATGTTATAGACATCGTTAAGTACCGAGCTGAAATCATATTCCGCCTCGGTTATCTCCATACTTCCCGCTTCGATCTTGGAGAAGTCCAGTATGTCATTTATAAGGGACAAAAGAGTTCTGCCTGCTCCCTCGATGTTCTGGGCATATTCTAATATCTTCTCGTCCTTGCACTCTCTTAAGATGACCTCGTTCATGCCAAGTACGGCATTGATAGGGGTTCTGATCTCATGGGACATATTTGCAAGGAAATTACTCTTGGCTTCGTTGGCTGCCTTCGCCCTTCTCTCCTCCATGCGAGCCATCTCTGTTGCGCGTAGGATGGCGATAAACTCATTTTTGCTGACCTGTTGAGAGAAATACTCACCTGTCAGATAGTCCGCCCCTGCTATATCCGCAAGATCAAGAAGCTCCTGGTTGTCCACATTCTGAAGGATCACCTTCTTGCCCATCTGATGCATCATCTTAAGTCTGTTTTCTATAATAATGCGGCTCTGCTCCATCTGGTTGGATTTTTCCAAAAGATCCGCACTTATCTTCACACCCTCAAACATAAGCTGGGATGCGCTCTGCATGCTAAAGAATCCTGTGCCGTAATCATCCATTAAAAACCTGATGCCGTCCCAGGCAAGTTCTGACATAATGATTCCCAGAACGTTCTGATCCGCTGTGGCGGAGGCCTCCGTCACTTCAAAAACTATCTGCGAGGGCCTTACCCCGAACTTACTGAGCAAAGACCTGACCCTCACAATAAAATCCGACTGAATAACCTGCGCCGAGGAAAGTCCAAGGCTTATGAATTCAAGACCCATCTCCTCTGCAATACCGCCTCCGAGGAAGTACAGTACTTCCTCAAGAGCAAACCATCCGAGCTTTTCTATAATACCTGTCTGCTCGGCAATAGGCATAAACTCCTCTTCCGCGATGTTTCCGAGTTCCTTATCCACGAACTGAAGCTTGGCCTGAGCACCGCAGATACTAAGCTCGCTCCTGGTATATATGGGCTTGTAATATATCCTGAAGCCGTCGTTCTGGATTCCTCTTCTGACAGCCTTTTCCACATCAGCTCTTCTTAACAGGAAGTCAAGGTCGTGTCCCCTTAGCACTTTGTCCGACTCAGTTTCCATGGTTGTATCCGACAGAAGGAACAGATGCTCAATACTTCCAAATTCTTCCGGAGATCTGGCCTGCAGAATCAAGGCCTTAAGTTTGACACTGGTGGATCCGTGGATCCATTCGTCGCCAAACCTCTGCAGTATCATCTGAGAAATATGATCGGCTCTTTCCCTGTCTACCGCCTGGCACACAACAAAAAAACAGTTGATATCGGCTCTGTACACATCTGTCCCCGGTTCAACAGTTGTCAAAAAAGAAACTACCACCGACAAAAGGCTCTCAAATTCCTCGTAGCCCGTTATTTTTCTGTAAACATCAGCATTTCTAATATGAACTGCGAAAGTCGTAAAATTCCTGCCGTATTTGAAGTAGCTACCGGTATCCTGGATAAAAACGTTACGGGTATAGGCCTTGGTGGCGGAATCCATCTTCTCGTCGTCATTTTCCAGCATTATCATAAGTCCCATAAGACCTATGGCTTCGCACATAAGCTCACATCTGATATTGAAATTCACCATCTGAATAATGGTGCCCAGAATAACCAGCACGAAGAAATATATCACTGCTATTCTGTTGAGATTATTAAGGCTTTTCCAATAGACAAAGAGAGCCGCTATTGCAAAAAGCACATAGAATGCGCTGACCGCATAAGCGATATATACTCCGGCCTGCCTGTGAAATGCCAGGTTTTTGTCCACAGTATAGACCAGATGAAAGACGGGATTGGTGGCTACCATTGCTTCCATGATTGCAAAAGGCAGTGCCAGCATTCTTCTGCTTTTTTTGGAAAATCTGTATCCGACATTGCATACAGCAAGAATATACAGCGCAAAAATGGCTGCTATAGCGAAATGTGTAAAGAAATACACAAATTGAAGCAGATGAAAAATAAAAAACCTTGTGGCAAACGGAATATCTGCGGTCCTTATCGGGTCACCAAATATACCTGTGATGGCATCAACAGCAACAATAACGAGGATCCAGAGGAAAATCGTGTTCTTCGTCCTCATTCTGTTCTTCATCAGAATAGTATAAAAAATACAGGTAACACTGATAATTACAGCAGCAAGATTAAAGGTTAAGTTCCCAAAGTTCTGAACACTGTCCATAAAAACACCTTAAGATCAGGAAGTTTACCCTTCCTCTCATCCCTGAGGAATCAGATCGCGATACCACTTGAGGGCATTTAGATATGCCTCATATACCTTATCCATGTCCATATTGCCCACAACCATAAGCCTGGATACTTCCGTCCAATCCGCATCCTCATATCTTTTGATGAAATCAAGGACAGGTGCAAATTCACCCTTTCCTTCCAGAAGGGCATCTTTGACGTTCTTGGATACCTGTACCATACTCAGTGCTTCTTCCATGGTTTTTTCCAGCATAATATCAAGAGCTGAAAACAGTCCCATAATGAACAGTTCCTGCGCCATCATGGCAAGCTCAAAGCTCTCTGCCAGGTTTTCAGCAAATTTAGCTCTTATCATTACAAGTCTTGTGATCTCACTGGGCTTGTCAGCGCACAGCTCCTTGGTAACGGCGGTATTGATCCATCTCTTGAGTTCCCTCTGTCCCAGCATTGCTGCCGCGTGACGGATGGATGTGATCTCAGAATTAAGTGCCATTCTGTTAACCATCTCAAGAAGTGAGATAACAAGCGCAGGATCCTTGCCGATAACATCGGCAGCATCCGTAAGATCAAAGTCAGGTGCATTAACAACATTTAAAAGCTCAATATAGTTAACCTTAAGAGGATTGACCTCGGTCTCGGAGTCCTTGACAGGCATTCTGAAAAAGCTGCCTTCGTACAGATCGTACCCTCCGTCATCCTTGAGTTCCTTGTAATCCTCCTGGGAATCAACGTTGACAGCGCACAGCTTGATGCCCGGATAAACTTTGTTGAAGTACATTCTTGCCTTGGACACATCGATCTTCACATGATCCAGCAAGATATAATCACACTTACTGAGGATATTCTTATATGCTTCGAAACTGCTGATGGGGAGTTTTCTGATAGCCAGCTTGTAGCCCTGTTCCTTGAGTTCTCTTACTCTTTTGACATAGGTTTCTTCAGGTGTGATGGTGTTATCCATCAAAAGCACTACCTTATTTGCCGGCACTGTACACTGAAGGGATATTTCCGCAAATATTGAAAACTGATTGATGGGAACGAAGACTTCTTTTCCTCCGGACAAAGTGGCTACGCCCATGCTGCTGACAACCTCCAGTTCATGGACTGTTCCGGCTCCGTCATATCTGGCGGTACCTTCATAATTCGGATTCAGAAAGTGGTTTTCCTTTCGCGCAAAAACAGAATATGCGCATACAGACATATTGGCGTCGAACAAAGGAATAAGTGTAGCCAGCATAAAAAGTCTCCTTTCAGGTGCATAAAGACATACTCCCACTCAAGTATATTTTAGCAAAATTAAACGGGTAATTATATTATATTTTTATAAAATTCCGCTAATTATTATCACTATACCGATAGTCACAAAAAATAGGCGCAAATCCGCTCATAACCGCTAAATATGTGTTATCATAGACATAGAATATTTTCACAAGAGTTCTTTTAAAAAAAGTAACAGGGGGAAACTAAATATGGCTCAAGTTGAAATGTTAGCCATGATTCTGGCAGGCGGTCGTGGCAGCAGGTTGAAAGACCTGACTACAAAAGTGGCCAAGCCCGCAGTTTTCTATGGCGGGAAATACCGTATAATCGACTTTCCACTTAGTAACTGTGCCAACAGCGGCATCAATGTAATCGGTGTGCTCACGCAGTACGAATCCGTTCTCTTAAACAGCTATGTTGCTCAGGACGGACGTTGGGGGCTCGACTCCAAGGACAGCGGCGTATATGTTCTTACTCCCCGCGAAAAAGCCGATGAGGGGCTTGATGTCTATCGCGGAACCGCTGATGCAATATCTCAGAATATCGATTTTATCGATAACTACAATCCCGAGTATCTTCTTATTCTTTCGGGAGATCACATCTACAAAATGAATTACGAAAAGATGCTTGCCTACCACAAGGAAATGGGCGCCGACGCTACCATTGCCGTTCGTCCCGTGCCCATGAAGGAAGCCAGTCGTTTCGGTATCATGAATACCGATGGCAAGGGCAAGATCGTAGAGTTTGAAGAAAAGCCCGCCAAGCCCAAGAGCAATCTGGCATCAATGGGTATCTATATCTTCAACTGGAAGAATCTTCGCAAGATGCTTGTTGCTGATATGAATAATCCTGACTCCGATCACGATTTCGGTAAGAATATCATCCCCAGGATGCTTGGCGAAGGTAAGAAGCTTGTTGCCTATGAGTTCTCCGGCTACTGGAAGGATGTGGGAACCATCGACTCCCTTTGGGAAGCTAACATGGATCTTCTGGATCCCAAGAACGAGCTCAATCTTAACGACTCCTCCTGGCTTATCTACACCGAGGATGTGTCCACTCTTCCTCAGTACATCGGAAAAGATGCCAAGGTTAAACATGCCTATATCACTCAAGGCGTTCGCGTTGAAGGTCAGGTTACCAATTCAGTTCTCTTTACCGGCGCTGTAGTGGCTCCCGGAGCGAAGGTTACCGATTCCGTACTCATGCCCGGCGTAGTCGTTGAAGAAGGCGCTGTGGTCACAAGAGCACTTGTGGCAGAGAATGTAAGAATAGGCGCCAAGGCCAAGGTCGGTCAGCGAAACAGTGAGAACATTCTGCTTGTTGCAAAAAATGTGAAAGGAGGTAACAAATAATGGCACCAAAAGCATTTGGCATTGTATCCTCCGCAGATAGCAGCATATATGTAGAGGGTCTTCATGATTACCGCCCTATCGGCTCCTTCTCATTCCTTGGAAGATTCAGGGTCATCGACTTCCCTATCTCCAATATGAGTAACAGCGACATCAACCGTATCCAGGTATATGTACGCTCCCGTCCCAGATCCATCGCAGAACATGTAGGATCCGGAAGACATTACAACATCAACTCCAAGCGCGGTAAGATACAGCTTCTTTTCTCAGAGAACAGTTCTACCCGTTCAATTTACAACACTGATATTTCGGCATTCCTTGAGAATATCGATATTATTCAGAGAATGCATCAGGACTACGTTATCATCGCTCCCAGCTACATGGTATATAAGCAGGACTACAGACAGGTTCTTGATGCTCATATCGCCTCAGGCGCCGATGTAACTCTTCTCTACCAGAAGGTAGATAATGCAAGAGAATACTTCAGAGGCTGCAAGATTCTTAACATGAACAAGCAAAAGGGTATTGAATCCCTTGAGAAGAACCTTGGTACCGCCAAGGAGAAAAACGTATTTATGGATACCTATTGCATGAGCAAAGAGGTATTTATCAATCTTATCAAAGAAGCTGCCTGGGAATCCTCCATCTACACTCTTGCTGACATCGTCAACATCAAGTGCAAGGAAATGGATATCAGAGGCTTCCAGCACAGAGGCTACTTTGCAGCACTTACCAGTCTTAATGACTATTACAATGCTTCTCTTGAGCTTCTTGATTACAACATTGCAAGTGACCTTTTCAGAGCAGAATGGCCCATCTACACAAGGACCACCGACTCCTGCCCCACCAAGTATCTCGATACTTCCAAGGTCACCAATTCCTTTGTTTCAAACGGCTGTGTGATTGAAGGCACCGTTGAAAATTCCATCATAGGCCGTGGTGTTACCATCAAGAAAGGCGCTGTTGTACGCAATTCCATCATTATGGCTTATGCCCAGATTGAAGAAGGAATCCGCGTTGAGAACGCCGTGGTTGATAAATGGGCCAAGATCATTCATGCCCAGAATGTCCATGGAGAGTCCGGAAGGCCTCAATATATCCGCAGAATGGACACACTGTAATACACCAGCAATACCAATGCAATCTATAAGGGCCGGTTCGGAAACGAACCGGCCCTTAATATTTTTAGGAGCAAACTTATTGTTATTATCTTAATTCCATTACTTATTTGATCTTGAACTTGCCTACGATCTCTTCCAGAGTTCCTGCGATAGCTTCCTGCTTGGAGGACATGTCATTTACATTGGAAACAACATCTGCCGCAGCCATTACGGAATCGTTCACTTGGCTTGACAAATCTGCCGTATCCTGAGTGGACTCTGCAATGTTCTGAATAGCCTTGGATACTTCTTCCATAGATGCTCTGATATTCTCAACCATCTGAGCGATGTTCTCGGAGGATCCGCCGAAGGAATCAGCGTCATCACCGTACTGTTTAGCAAGTCCTACGAACTTGTCATAATCAGGAGTAACTGTATCCTTGATAAATCCAAGGAGTTCGCCTGAAGAACTTGAAAGGGTTCCGAAAGCTCCCTGTACGCCGTCGATTGTTTCTCTGATCTGTTCAACCGCCTCAGATGTGCTGCTGGCAAGCTTGTTGATCTCAGAAGCAACTACCGCAAATCCCTTGCCTGCATCTCCTGCTCTTGCAGCCTCAATACTTGCATTAAGTGAAAGGAGGTTGATCTGATCTGCGATCTCTGCGATGGTATCGGCAAGTGTACCGATCTGATCAACGATCTTGGCCTTCTCGTTAGCTTCAATAAGATCAGCTTCTCTCTGCTCTGCAATGGAAATAGCATAGTCGTGAGCCTGTCTTGATTCTTTCTCAATCTCTTTAGCTCTTGCCTTGATCTCTGCAGCTTCGCTGCTGGTCTTCTCTGTCTCGGCAGCCAGCTGATGAACAGATGCGTTAACTTCCTCAACGGAAGCGTTAACCTGCTCTGTTGCGGCACCTGATGACATCATGGCATCGTTTACACCGGAGATATTGCCCTGAATGCTGTTGAACTGACTGGACAGCTCGTTTGCCATATTTGCAAGACCTGTAGAGGTCTCGGATACCTGTACGGATCCGTCGGAGATCTTGGTGATAACATCTTTGTTACTCTCAAACATGTTATTTAATGACTCACTCATCTGGCCAAGTTCATCCTGAGTCTTACTCTTGATCTTTTCAACGGTAAAGTCACCGCTGGCAAGTTCGCCTGCAAACTTTTTAACATTATTGATATTGCGGGCGATGCTCATTACGTATGTCCAGATAACTGCTGCGGCTGCCAAAAGTGCTATTACGCAGATGATAGTAAGCTTACGAACAGCTGAATTAACAGGAGCTTCCAGCTCTGTTATGTTCTTTCTGGTAATAAGCTTCCAGTTAACTTCCGGGATATTTACAAAGTCTATGATTATTCTGGTTCCGTTCTCCATGAAGGCTGCCATCTGAGGATCTTCATCACTCTTGGAAACGATCATCTCAGCAAGAGCTGCAAGCTCGGCATTTTCATCCGCAGAGATATTTACGCCATTCATAACATAGTCCTCATTATCGCAGGAAATATATGTTCCTACTGAGTCTACCAGCATAGCTTTTCCTGTCTCACCAAACTGGATGGCCTTAACCATATTGGCGATATCAGTTAACTCCATATCAACTGTAACGCAACCAACATATGCTCCGTTATCGTAAATAGGAGCAGAGCAGCTGGACATGACTTTTCCTGAAGTCGGATCATAATAAGGATTAGTTATGATTGCCTGTCCTTCTGACAAGGCTTTTGCATTAGTGTAGTATTCCTGGCTAAGATAATCATACTCTGCATTGCTGTAGTCCCAGGTCTCTACTATCTGAGTACCTTCCTTGTACCAGTAGGGGCCAATATATTTTTCATTTTCATCAAAAACATTTGGCTCAAACCATAGTCCCGAACCAAGCATGGAGTCATTCTCATTCAATATTTTGGAAAGAGTGGCTCCGTAGCTTTTCATATCCACAAACTTATAAGATGTGGATACCATTGCTGCGATATTTACAGCCGTTGTTCTGACAATTTCCAGGTTTCCATTCATCTCTTTTGATGCGGCAAGCGTGGTTGCATTCATCGCTTCCGTTGACTGCACCTGGATTTGCGATGACAGCTCTTTGCTTGCAATATAGGTCAGAAGAATCATCGCTATTGCAACAACCGGGAGTATGCACAACAACATCTTTGCCCTAATACTCATTTTCTTCATAATCCTTGCTCCTTATTCTGAATATTTGTATCAGTTTTGTGAATTGTTACACAAAATCCTATTTCAATTTTACATTATTGCCTTCAAATATAGTCTTAATATTGTGTAAATTTAAATTAAATAATGATAAACGTACAGCTACTTTTCTGATGTATATATAATCGTTTTTTAATAAATGTGTATTCTTTAATGTGATAAAATTTATACTAAGAAAATATGTGTGCTATTTACGCTTATGCAGAAAGGACTCTTTATGAACGCTGAACAATATCGTTGCGCAAACAGAAGCAGTTTCTATGTAACCGTGGTCATTTTAATGTGTGGTCTGGGTATCAATATCTTCAACGGATTCCGTGAAGGCTTTACCGGAGGAAAAATAGCCATCTTCATTGGCATCCTCATCGCCGGAATAATGGTCTTTGCAGGGAACATGGTATTTCCTACGATCAAAAGAGGAGCCATTCTAATAATGGGAGGTTCAACAATCTTCTATTTCATCCTCCTGATAGCCGAAGATAACCTGGTATATTTCGCCTTTGGTCTGCCGATTCTGATCTGCAGTATCATATATCTTAATGTTAGGCTATGTAAGGCAGGTATTGCTGCAATTATACTTTCTTTCCTTATTACCTGTTTGAAAGCCTACTTCGTAACACATACGCTTGATATGCTTCATGTACCGGCCTTTATCACTCTGGCTCTGGCCTTCATAGCATGCCTGTATACGGTAACACTTCTTACAAGATTCAATGAAGAAAACAACGCCGTGATCAACGAAAGTGCCGAAAAGACCATGAACACCGGTAATCAGATGGCTGAGATTGCCAATAACATAACCAATCTGTTCAATTCCTCTCAGGACAACATGCAGTCCCTTCAGGAGATCATCGAATCCCAGCATTCAGGTATGCAGGACATCGCCAGCAGTATGGAGAGCACAGCTCAAGCCATCACCGCCCAGGCCCAGAGAGTTCAGGAGATTCAGGAAGAGACAAATGCCACCGAGCAGCACCGCAAGAATATGACAACAGCTTCCGAAAATGCACAAACAGCTGTTGAGGAAGGTGTAAAGGGAATAAAAGCCCTCAAGGAAAAATCCAAAAACGTATCAGAACAGAGTCAGGTTACCGTTGATGCCACACAGGCTGTTATCAATAAGGTTGAAGAAGTTCAGAAGATCGTTGGTTCCATTATGTCAATATCCAAGCAGACCAATCTTCTTGCACTGAATGCCAGCATAGAGGCTGCAAGAGCCGGTGAAGCCGGCAAGGGCTTTGCGGTTGTAGCTAATGATGTAAGAGAACTTGCTGAGGAAACCAATACAGCTTCCACTCAAATCACCAACATCATCAACGAACTCAATGAAGATGTACAAAAGGCAATGGCCAGCATCGACGATACTGTTAACTCCGTTACCGAGCAGAACGAAATGATCGAATCCGTTGGTGAGAACTTCAACTGCATTGACGAAAATGTAACAGAGATGCTGTCACGCTTTGCTGAGATCGGCGAAGGCATGAAATCCATCGCATCCTCAACCACAGAGATCAACGATAGTATCTCCAATCTGTCAGCTACCAGTCAGGAGGTTGCTTCACTCTCCAATGAGGGCGTACGCTCCTCTGACGCAGCAGTTGCCAAGTTTGATGAGTTCAAAGGCATCCTGGGAGATATCTTCCAGCAGGCCAATAAGCTTAAGGATATGCAGACTAATTAAATTAATATCTTTTGTTGGCATTATTTAATCAATTTCACCGCCTCCGGCAGAGACTAATTAAGTGTCCTGCCGGAGGTTTTTTAATATTATGAATTTATAAATTTTTTAATTTTTTTCTACAAAAAGATTAACTTTTTATCCGATTTTACGATATAATATAAGAGAGCAGGATTTACCTGCGACTTAATTATTAGACTATTCAGGAAAGGAGGTAGACAGTGTATGACAGCTACATGTGATGTTAAGATGGAAATCATGGACTGCATCCGACGCGACTGTGAAGATGAGTACTATCCGGATCCGGAGAAGGTTGCTCATATCACCGGTTTGCCATTGGGGGTTGTTTTTGATTTGTTAATCGAACTTAAAAACCAGGGTTGTCTTGGAAAAAGATGATCTTTCTCAAATAAAACGGAGAAAACCATGGAAGATACGCAGTATTAAAAGGTCCTGTGCTGAATGAGCATAGGACCTTTTCCTTTTATATAAATATTCAGTTGATATTCTTAAAGCATCTCAACAGGCTCGTGTGAGAAATCTGCAATGCCGTTAGTGTACAGTGCTCTGACAAAATCAATGGCTCTCTGGCCGGACTCTTCTATCGCCACATTCTGGCTGTAGATATATTTGATACTGTCACCGGTACTAAGAAGGAAATCCATTTCTGTTCCGCTGATCTGACCATCGCCAAAGTCCAGCGGCTTAACTTCAACAGCTGTGACCTCTTTAACAACGCCTTCGCTAAAAAGAACTCTCATTAAAAACCCTCCTTGACACAAAGATTAAAATAAAAACACTTAACCATATTTTAACATCAAATTGTTGCAATTGCGATACTCTTTGGATAATTGTCTCATTTATGCTATACTAAGCTTTGTGCAAGAATTATAATTACTGAACATTAAAGGAGTTTTTTATGGTCAAATTTGGCAAAATCGGCGCTTATTTAACCGGCGTCTGTTTATCTATATCTCTTCTCACGGGATGTGTATCTTCCGCAGACAAGAATGCTGCCAAGGATACTGCCGACAATTTCCTCAAGGTAGTTGCTTCAGGTCAGACCGAAGGAATCAATGACTACTGTACCGATGAGGTTGCATCCGGCACCTTCGTCAAGCTCTTCGATTCCGGATACCTGGCAGAACAGATTCTCTCAGGTCAGGATACTTCGGATCTTACTGCGGAGACCTTAAGCGAACTGGATGAGTTCTGCAACCTCTTTTCCAACATGGTAACAGGCTATGAGGTCAAAGAAGTTACCGCCAATGATGACGGTTCTGTCACAGCCATCGCAACAATAACCACTGATTTTCCTGTAGATATCATCAAGAGCAGCTCCACCTCCGAGAAGGTAATGGAGGCCGCAGGCGCCTACTCTTCCGAACACGAAGAAGAGATTGCCACTCTCTACGCCGAGCAGGGCGAAGAAGCCACTCAGTCCAAGATACTAAATGATGTCTTTCTCGTAGCTTTGCAGACCTATGAAGACCTTATTAAGGCTTCCGCACCTCAGGACTATGCAATAGCCCTTAAACTTGAAAAAAACGCCGATACAGGCACTTATCTCGTAACAGGCGTAACAGATTATCTCAGCGCCGCTGAAGGAGCTACAACAGCCGCAGAAGAGACCTCTGTACAATAATCGACAATAGCTGATAATATCTGATCCAAGATAACAAAACACCCCGAAATTCCATATCAGGAATTTCGGGGTATTATTATGTCTATTTATAAGCTTATCAGAACAGACCAAGCAACAGCCATGCCAGCAGTACGATTCCAACAAGAATACCAAGGCTTATGGGTACTATGGTTATCCAGGCCGACACTATCATGGCAAAGAGATCACCTTTTTCAAGATTATCTCCCACCGTAGGCTCTATCCTGTCCTCATTTGGATCATAGTACTCATCGTCATAGATATCGGGAGTACTCTCCTTCTTGTCCTTATTTACTTTGAACAGTCTGTCTACTTTTCTATTCCACCACATACAATTACCTTATACGAGCTTATGGTGACAAGCTACGAAGTGATTAGGAGAAATCTCCTCCCAATCGGGAACTACATGCTCACAGATCTCTGTGCAGTACTTACATCTTGTGTGGAACTTACATCCCTTAGGAGGGTTAACAGGGCTGGGGATATCTCCTTCGAGAACAACCAGATCCTTCTTCTCCTCTGTTGTGGGAATTGATTCCAAAAGCGCCTTGGTGTAAGGATGAGCAGGTGAAGCAAAAATGTCTTCTGAAGTAGCAAGCTCAACCAGGTTACCAAGATACATAACACCGATTCTGTCTGAGATATACTTAACAACGGAAAGGTCATGTGTGATGAAAAGGTATGTAAGGTTCTTCTGCTCCTTAAGATCTGACAATAGGTTCAGGATCTGTGACTGAATTGAAACGTCAAGAGCTGAAACCGCCTCATCACATACAACGAATTTAGGGTTAACGGCAAGGCTTCGTGCGATACCGATACGCTGTCTCTGTCCACCGGAGAACTGGTGAGCAAATCTGTTAACGAAATAGCCTGCGAGACCACACTCTTCCATGATCTTGATAACCATGTCCTGCATTCTCTCGTTGTCTTTCTTGCAGTAGCTGTGAGCCTTAAGGCCTTCTCCGATAAGGGTTCCTACAGTCATTCTGGGATTCAGTGATGAATATGGATCCTGGAAGATATACTGAAGCTGATCTCTTATGAGACGAACCTCGTTGTAGGAGAGTCTTGCAAGGTCGATACCCTCGTCTCTGCAAGCTTCATGCTTATCAAACTCAGCGTTGCTCTTATAGTTCTGTCTAAGTTCCTCGATTCTCTTATCGATACCGGCGATGATGTTCTGATCATCCTTCATGGACTGCTCGAAAGAATCCGCCTTCTTCTTAAGAGAAGCAAGCTTGTTCTTTTCTGAATCTGTTGCCTTGTCGCCCTTCTTGTTTACAACGTACTCAAGCTCGTCATAATCAAGCTTAGCTGACTGATACTTGCCAATGTCCTTGGAAAGCTGAGCACAGGCATTGTATCTCTCCATATAGATCTTCTCGATGGGAGCAAGATCATCTGCAACGATGAAACCACCAACAAGGTTAACGATGTTGAGGTATGCATCCTCTGCAGTTTTCTTCTTGGCCATAAGGTCAGTGTGAAGCTGAAGTTTCTTCTTATCATCGGCTGCATCGTACTCTTTCTGAGCCTTTTCATAATCAGCCTGATACTCATTCATTTTCTTCTTGAGCTTGGTAAGATTAGAAACAGTCTTCTTTACATACTTAGGTGCAAGCTCATCCAGAGAAGAACCATAGTACATTGTTCTTCCGTCTGTCTGACGGTAAAGCTGAAGAAGTGTACGTCCAAATGTGGACTTACCACATCCTGACTCACCTACAAGACCAAGGGTCTCGCCTTCGTAAATATCAAGTGAAATGCCATCGTTGGCCTTTACGTACATTCCCTTTTTACCAACGGGGAAATACTGCTTTAAGTTTGTGATCTTCAGAAGGACTTTATCATTTTGTGGCATGACGATCCTCCTTTCTAGCATAGAAACATCTTACTAACTGGCCCTCGCGTACCTTGGTAAGCGGTGGCTCTTCGTTCATGCACTTCTCGGTAGCATATTTGCAACGAGGTGCGAACTTGCATCCCTTGGGAAGCTTAAGAGGATGAGGTACTGCTCCCGGGATAGCATCAAGTCTCTGGTTGGAAGGAGTATCAAGTCTCGGAATGGAAACCATAAGTCCTTCAGTATATGGATGTGAGTACTCTGAAACATGGAATACAGTCTCAGCATCTGTCAGCTCAACAACCTGTCCGCAGTACATAACGGCGATGGTATCAGCGATCTGTCTGATAACACCAAGGTCATGAGTAATGAAAATGATTGATGTATTGTACTCAGTCTTAAGGTCATTCATGAGCTTAAGGATCTGTGCCTGAATTGTAACATCCAGCGCAGTTGTAGGCTCATCGGCAATAAGAAGCTTGGGCTTGCAGGCAAGAGCCATAGCGATCATAACACGCTGTCTCATACCACCTGAAAGCTGATGAGGATACTGCTTGGCAACGATATGAGGGTTAGGGATCTTAACGTCCTTAAGCATCTCGATAACCTTCTCAGCTGCCTCTTTCTTGTTCATTCCCTGGTGGATGATGAAAGGCTCACTAACCTGTCTCTCAACAGTAAATACAGGGTTTAAGCTTGTCATAGGCTCCTGGAAAATAACTGAGATGTCGTTACCACGAACCTTGTACATTTCTTTCTCTGAAAGCTTGGTAAGGTCTTTTCCTTCGAAAAGGATCTCACCGCTGTCAATATATCCGTTACCGTCAAGAAGCTGCAGAATACTCATGGCAGATACACTCTTACCGGATCCGGACTCACCTACTACGCCAATGGTCTTTCCTTCATCAACCGAATAGGAAACACCGTTGACAGCTCTAACTATGCCCTTTTTTGTTCTAAAAAAGGTATGTAAATCTTTTAATTCTAATAAAGCCATCTTTATACTCCCTTATTTATCACGGTCAGATTTTGGATCCATTACATCTCGAAGCGTATCACCTACAATGTTTATACAAATACAGGTAACTGCAAGGAATAATGATGTAAATACCCACTGCCACCAGTAGTTCTTGATAATGGTTGAATTGTTGGCACCATTAAGCATGTTACCCCAGGTAGGTCTGGGATAGGTAACACCGAATCCAAGGTAACTAAGTGATGACTCTGTAAGCATACAGGTTGCAAAATCCAGGGTCAGTGTAACGAAGATGATTGATACGATGTTAGGCAGGATGTGTCTGAAAGCAATACGTCCCTCTCTTACACCCATAGCCTTGGCAGCCGTAACATACTCATTCTCACGGGCAACAAGAACCTGTCCTCTAACCATTCGTGCAAGACCTGTCCAGGTAAGGATACCAAGGATAGCCATCAGGATAAAGATCTTCTCATTCTCTGAAATATCCATCTGAGCCATGATAGCTGAAAGGATAAGTGCGAAAGGAAGGAAAGGAATAGCTGCAAAAATCTCTGCCACACGCATGAGGATGATATCAACAGCTCCTCCGAAGTATCCGGAAAGACATCCAACGATAATACCGATGATTGTAGAAATGATAACCGCTACAGCACCGATGGTCATGGTCATCTTACCACCCTGGATAATACGCTGGAAGATATCTGCGCCGTATCCGTCGGTTCCGAATAAGTATCCCTTAAGTCCCCACTTGCCAACAAGTGCATTATTTGAATCAACAGCGTAGCTCTGGAAAGCACCGGCAAAGATCTTAGCAGTCTTGCCGTTTACATCTGCAGGAACATCTGTCTGGTTAAGTGTTGAACCGCCCCATGAAAGCACTCTGCCCTCAGAAGTAAGAGCTGTATAGTGATAGGTTCCGGCAGCAAGCTGCTCAATTGTCTCACCCTCATGAAGCTGAGGCATAGGAACTGAGTCCTGAGGGAAGTTACCTGCAAAGAACAGGCTTCCGTCATCCAACAAACCGCAAAGGTGATTGTTTGTTGCATAAATTGATGTGATCTTTCTTCCGTTCAAGAACTTCTTGGAAGCCTTGGCGGAAGAATTGATGTTGGCACGATACTGATCGTAAAGGCCTCTCTTACCTGTGTAAACAGATGTACCCTGCTCGGTAAGACCAACTATATAGTTAAGTGTAAAGTCGATGTCAATAAGTCCATCCTTATCAACAAAGCTGTTGATATTCTGATAAGCATTGGTGTTACCCCAAATATAAAGCTTACCGTCGTTCATAAGGATAGCAGTACACTGATATCCGCAAACAAGCTTCTTAACATTGGCAACATCAATTGTTCCTGTTACAAGCTCTGTAGGCATAGGAATGATGTTCTCTCCTACAGAAACAGCCTTATCGATTTCCTTGGTTTCTTCAACCTCGGCTGCAACTTCTTCAGCAGCTGCTTCCTCTACTTCGGCGCCTTCCTCAGAAGACTCCTCTGCTGCAGAAACACCAGCCTCTTCAAGAAGAGCAGCGTCCTCATCGCTGACTGACTCCTCAGCCTCTTCAAGCATCTCAAGAACTTCCTTATCAGTTGTAACATACTGGCCATGCTTGTTGGAACCCCAGCCATAAACCTTACCGGTCTCACTGATGGCGATGATATGGTCGATACCTGCTGCTACATAAGCAATCTTGTCATTCTGTACAGACTCAGGAATCTCACCGATATTGATACCGGTTGTTCCAAGCTGTGTAGCTCCCCAAACATAAACCTTACCTGCATTTGAAAGTCCTACTGAGAATGAACCATAGCTGTCGATCATCTTGATATCATTCTTAAGTTCTGAGGGAACCTTCATCATGCTCAGTGTGGGAGCAACGTTTTTCTGTGTAACTTCAGTATAAGAATCATAATATTTTGGCATGAAAAGCGGTCCGATAAATACCAGCAAGAACATACCTATAACCACGCATAATGCTCCAACAGCGAGCTTGCGTTCCATGAAATTTCTGATTATCTGCTGAATTGGGGTTACTACTTCTTCAACATCCACGGAATTAGCAAGTTCTCTGCTTCCGCCGAAGAATGCTCTGCGTACCCAACCGCACATACGACTAAAAAAATTCTTCTTTTTCATCTCAATCTCCATGCTCCTTAGGCGCTTACTCTGACTCTGGGGTCAACAAGTCCGTATACAATATCGATTATCAGGTTGCCTATAAGAGAAATAGCAACATAGAAAAGCTGTAACAGTACAACTACGTCAAAGTCCTGTGTACGAAGTGACTGGATCATCAGCTTACCCATTCCGTTGATACCAAAGATATTCTCAAACATAAGTGATCCGCCGAAAATACCAAGGAACCATCCTACAACAAGTGTAACAATAGGAATAAGAGCATTTCTCCACGCATGGGAGTAGATAACTGCCTTCTCTGTAACACCCTTAGCTCTTGCAGTTCTGATGCAGTCAAGGGAAAGAGCATCGATCATAGAAGCTCTAACGTATCTTGTCATAGAACCCAGTGAGCAGAATGTCATAGTAATAAGAGGAAGTGCCATGTAGTACATTCTGTCTGTGAACCACTTCCATCCTGTGTAGTTACTTCCCGGTGTCTTCATACCACTGGGAGGGAATATTCCAAGCAGTGAGCAGAAGATCCATACGAAGAGGATAGCTGTAACGAAGGAAGGAAGTGAATAACCGATGATGGTTACCACCTGCATTACCTGATCGCCTTTGCTTCCCTTCTTAACGGCACAGACAATTCCAAGAGGGATTGTGATTCCAAGTGCCAGGATAGTTGCAAAAATATTTATGAAAACAGTATTCTTCATCGGCTGTTTAACAACGTTAATAACGTCATCCTTAAGCTCATAAGAATAACCGAAATCTCCCTGAATAAGTCCGGAGTACTCTCCGTAATAGTTTGGCATGAAGCCTATCCATCTAAGATACTTAACAACCATGTTTTTGGTATCAGTACCGTACTTACGCTGATATTCCACATACAAATCCTCAAACATCTTCTCTTTTTCAGCTTCACTGGCATTACGAAGACGAGTTTTCATTGTAGTCATCTCTGCTTTTGCATCTGTGTAAGCTCTGTTGTTTGGAACCAGATTGTATATAAGGAATAGTATAAAGGATAATACTACAAGAACAGCCAGCATATAGCCAATTCTCTTAAGGATATACTTTCCCATTTGATGAAACCTCCTAAAAATATCTTTCTATATAAACTACCCTGATCCGGGCAGAAATATTCGAAGTCATAATCAATCTATCAATTTAAATCTTTAACTCGTTAAACCAACATAAATCCACGGTCACGATATACTTCATCATGACCGTGGACCATAAGTCAGTTACTCATATTAACACATTTCTACAAATAATGGAAGTAGAAATTATTTGTTCCAATAAATATCTGCCTTGTCCTTGATGTAGTACTGAGAATTGTCATCGTACATGCTAGGATCGATTGTCATATTGAATGAATAGTCATATACAGCTGAGTTGAAACCAGTTGCAAAGTTGAAGCAAGTGTAAAGAGGTGTTCCGCTGTAGTAGCCGTATACCTGCTGCTGATAGAGCTCATCAAGCATGGGAGCGAAGTCACCGGTTGTCTTCTGAACTACGAAACCGGCTGCTGCAATGTTGTCGTTCTGCTCGAAACCTGTTACAAGGAGATCTGAGAACTCGTTGTCAACAGTACCGTACCAGTTAAGTGCAAGAGGCATGTAGTAGTCACCGTTAACCTCTACAGTCTTGTAAGCACCATCGATTGACTGATAGTTCTTATCCTTCTCTGTAGCAACATCGCCTGCAATCTTCTTATAACGAACGCCCTCAGTGTACTCGCCACCTTCTGCGTTGTATACCCAACCGTCGTTCTCAAGAACTTCAATAGCTGAATCTACGGATGTATCATAAGCATCAAGGAGCATGCCCTGGCTAACAGCCTGCTTGTACATCCAAGAACCTGCATAGTAAGGTCCGTCTACAACTCCGCCGTAACCACCGGTGAAGTCCTTGGCAAATGTAGCTCTGTCCATGCAGAATGCGATAGCCTGACGAACTGCTGTGTACTGTACAGGACCAAAGTCGTTACGGAAGCCAAGCTTACCATAACCAGCTCTTGAATAGTGTGTGTAAACATATGCGCCGTCGGAGCCATCAGCAAGTGCGATAGCTTCGTCTGTTGCAGAACCACCTGTGATAGCTGCAAGAACGTCTACACCGCCTGCCTTGAAGTCCTCAAGCTGTGTCTCAGCGATAACCTTCTTGTAGATTACCTTCTGGATTGAAGGCTTAACACCCTCATAGTTACCCTTGAAGTTCTCGTTGATCTCAAGAACTGCTGACTTGTCGCCTGCATCGAAGGACTTAACTACGTAAGGACCTGAGTAAGGATACTTGGTATCTGTGTTATTGGAAGACTCTGTGATGTGTGCAGCCATCTTGAAGCTGTCACCGTTCTTCTCATAGAAGCCATCCTCAATGTAAACACCCTCACCGTCATCAGCGATATCAAAATCACCGAGCCAAAGCTCCTTGGGTGATGGATAAAGTGAAGCGTATGTGATTGCATAGAAATAAGGAAGGTACTGAGGATCTACTGTTACAGAGAATGTGTAATCGTCGATAAGACGAACACCCTTCATAATCTTAGATGCGTCATCAACACCATCGTTTGTTCCGTCGTACTTGTTGAATGCGTCGAAACCAACAAAGTTCATAAGAGCTCTGTGATCCTTGCCGGCAGCCTCAGCAGCTACAGGAGTTGAGAATGCAAGTACTCTGTAGAGATAGTTCTTAGCCTTGATAGGTGAACCATCTGAGAATACAAGGTCATCCTTGATCTTGATTGTGTATGTCTTGGATCCGTCATCGTTATCTGTATCATCGAAGCTGTCTACAACAGTATCGTTAACAACATAACCACCCTCCTTGGTAGGAGCTACAGTCTCAAGACCGTTTGTAAGGTTCTGAATGTCAAGGTCAGCTGATCCGGGTGAGCTTGCACCGAAGATTGCGTATCTGAACTTACCTGAAAGGTCTGTTGAGCTTCCCAGGATGATTGAGTTGTCATCCTTCTCTGAAGTCCAGTCGATAAGTGCTCTTGCAGGATCCCAGTAAGGGTTGGTAGGGAACTTGTCTACGCCCTTGATAGCTGCGTTGTAGAGATCATAGTACTCGTTTGAGTAAAGAGGAATCTCAGGAAGAAGGTGATTCCAACGTGTGATGTAGTATTTCCACCACTCAGCGTATACTTCATCTTCTGTAGCGAAGCTTGTTCCTTCTGTAGTGGTGTTGTAAACCATTGCCATTGAAAGGAAGTCAAGACCGAGCTCATAGCTCTCGCCGTCAACATTGAGGTATGCAAGTCCTGTGGACTCATCCTCTGTTACATCATTGATTGTGATCTGCTTTCCAAACTTGTCATAGAGAGATACATAATCCTTATCCTCTCCATACTCTTTACCTTCGATCATCTGAATTGATGAAGGCTCATCAGCAGTTGATACGTTCTCTTCTTCAACTACTTCTTCAGCCGCTTCTGTTGCTGCATCTGCAGCTGTGTCAGCTGGCTGTTCCTCAGTAACCTGAGTGTCCGGTGTTGTCTCTGCAGGTGTCTGCTTTCCGCAAGCTGATAATGAACCAACTACCATGGAAAGTGCAAGCAGAGATACAAGTGCTTTCTTTTTCATATTTGCCTCCCGTTTTTTTATTTATATGTAATCACATTTCTTATAAGAATATGTGTACATACCTAACAATACTTTTTATTACATTTATTTTTTACTTTGATACCTAAATGTATCATCACTTTACCATTTTAAATTGCCGCATCAAATAATGCAACAACTAATTAATTATAGGTAGCTATAATTATTTTTTTATCAAATTTTCTTCTTCATCTCATCAGCAAGATATTCGATGGTTCCGTCCCTGAAGGGGCTCTTAAGTCCTACCTTATCAAGCATGGGTTCATAGAAATCCTTGGCTGAAAGTTTGCACAGCTCGAGGTAATGCTGCCATGCCTCAGTAAAGTCCTTGTCCATCCATACTTTGAACTGCATAGCCACTACGCTTGCCAGTACATAATCTATGTAGTAGAAAGGTGACCAGAAAATATGTCCCTGTTTCTGCCAGAAGCCGCCCTCATCAAAAAATGGATCTCCGTCAAAGTCAAGCCATGGTCTGTAGGTCTTCTCAAGTTCCTTCCATACAGCCTTCCTCTCGGCAGGTGTCATCTCGGGCTTGTCATATACAATATGCTGGAACTCATCAACCATACATCCGTAAGGAATGAAGGTGATGGAATCCTGAAGATGCATCTTGAGGTAATCATCCTTCCTGTCTCCGAAGAACTTCTCCATCCATCCGTAGGTGAAATATTCCATTGACATAGAATGAATCTCTGCAGTCTCCATTGTGATGTCATTGTGTTCAACGATCTCATCGTCTCTGGTCACATAGCCCTGGAATGCATGTCCGCACTCATGGGTAATTACATCCACATCTCCGCTGGTTCCGTTAAAGTTGGCGAAGATATAGGGAGACTTATATTTAGGAAGGAAGTCCATATATCCGCCGGCCTTCTTGGTCTTTCTGCCAAGGACATCAAAGAGCTCGTTCTCGGTCATGAAATCAAAGAACTCTTTTGTTTCGGGAGAAAGTTCTGAATACATCTCCTGTCCGGCCTTAAGTATCTCATCGGGATTGCCGATGGGAGCAGGGTTGCCGTTTGTAAAGAAAACATCGTTGTCGTAGTACTTGAGCTCATCTACGCCGATCTGCTGTTTTCTCTTCTCCTGGATCTCACATACAAGGGGAACAAAAGACTCCTTGATCTGCTTCCTGAAGTTCTCAACCTCAGCTCTTCTGTAGGAATTTCTAACCATTCTGTTATAGCCAAGTTCTACATAGCTGTCATAGCCAAGTTCCTTGGCCTGCTGTGTTCTGTTCTTGACAAGCTTGTCATAAATATCATCAATCTCATCGGTAACAGACTCAAAGTATTCGGAAAGAGCCTTCCATGCACGCTGTCTTGTGTCTCTGTTCTCGGCTGTAAGGCACTTACGAAGGAGTGATATGTTGTACTCCTCTCCGTCAAAAGGAATCTTGGCGGAAGCAATAATGTTGTCATATCTGCTGATAAGTGCGTTCTCTTCCTGCATGAGGGGAAGGATCTTCTCATCGATGGATTTGTTTGCAAGTTCAATATTCTTGAATGCAACCTTGCTGATCTTCTCCTCAAGGTACTCTCTGTATGGTGATTCATACAGAACCTTGCTGTAATCATTGCTGAGATTTGAGATCACAGGTGAGATCTCATCGATGTAATCATTCTCCTTGGTGTAAAACTCTTCAGAGGTATCGATATCATGTCTGAATCTGCCAAGTTTGATATTAGTATAAACATCGCCTATGAATTCATAGTACTTCTTGTGAAGTTCAAAGAGCTCTTCTCCACTTCCTACATTCTTACTATCAGTAATAAGTTGCTCAAAAAATGCCTTGACCCGATCCAGGTCCACATGCTCATAGGGCATCTGTGATAATTTCATGATTTCATTACTCCTTATACGAAATATTATAAAATATAAAAGGATGTTTCTCCACCGTAGCGGCAAGAAACATCCCATAGTCTCTTATAAATCTTAAGTGTCTATTTAACAATTTGCATCGTTAAAGTATTTCTCTACCACTTAAGCAGAAATTATACTATATTTTAACACTTTAATCAAGCAAATCGCCAAATTAGTTTAATATTATTTTAATATTTTTGCAAGTACCATTTTCCCGGCCAGGAGATCTCGCAGGATTCCAAAGCACTCTCTTACCATATTATTGGGAATAAACCGAAACTGCATATAGGCTGCTATACCGCACACCCGGGCATCGGTAATCTTCTTTGCGATATGCACTCCTCTGAATACGTGAAAGCCATTGGTGACTATACCAATCCTGAGATCTTTGTCTTCCGGATATCTGCTCCTGATTATTTCCATCGCGTTCTCGATGTTTTGCACAGTATCAAGGGAAGTATTCTCAACCAGGATTCTGTCCGGAGATACCCCGAGAGAAACAAGATAGTCTTTGCCTCCATCTCCCTCACTCATGGATTCATTGCGGCCCTGACCTCCTGTGGTAACAATTATGGTCCCCGGATTATCATCAAGATATTCCTTTGCCTTCTGCAGTCTGTATCTGTAGATGACACTGGGACCACTTGAACGCATCTGAGCCCCCAGAACTATAATATAATCAAGGTTCTTTTCACCTCTATCAAAAAAGTGAGATAAGATACATATCTGACACAGGAGAAAAACCAGCGCTACAGCTGTCAGAAGCACATAAGAAACGCCCTTAATCGCAACAGGAGCCTTCTTCCACCTATTCTTCCCCGCAAGGAAAAAGCATAGGCCAAAGAAAGCTACACCCCCAAGCCATATTATAAAAGAGAAGGTTCCGCTGCCAACAAGATATACCATTATCGAGTATAGAAAGCACAAAGCCGCAAGAACCGCCCAAAGAATTCTTACACGTGGTCTGAAAATGTCTTTTATCATCTCAATATTCTCTCCACAAAATATAATTCATATCCTCCAGCCAGGTATTGCCATTAGCTCTGCGGAGGTTCATTCCTGAAACAAATACTCCGTAGGCTTCCACAATATCCGATGTATCATGCCCGGGTTCTATGCAGGTTGCGCAGGAGCTGATAACATAGGGGATGCCCTCCTTGGTTCCAAGATACATCATGATATGGCCTTCCATGAATACCAGAGAGCCCGGCAGCATCTCTTTCAGGACGCTCAACTTCTTGGCAGTAGTCATTTTGGTGCAGTCTATGCTTCCGAGGTCGTAGGTTCTGGCGATGGCCTTGGCATTACGGGGAAGTTCAAATCCAAAACAGGCATAGACCTGACGGACAAATCCGGAACAGTCATTGGAGGACAGTGTACCACCGTATCCATATATCTTCCCCTGAAACTTAAAAGCCTGCTCCAGTACTGCTTTAGATGTCATTTCAGGGTAGCCTGCGCAAACATCTTTGGAGACAGGAATGAGGACTCTCTCCCAATACAACTTCCCATCATCACCCCTGCAGGGCACCTCCGCGCGGTAGCACCCCCAGGCCATTCTGTCATATTCACCATCATCCCCGTCAGAAACGAGTTTTATCTTAGTTCCCATGGGAAGAATCAGGCCTGAGGCCTGTGAATTTCGTGCATTTCTCTCAAGTATGATCTCACTTCCCGTAACCATCAGGAACTGCTCAGGGTGAGATGCTTCATACCACATTGTTTTATCATCGCACAGAGCGACCGTATCCTTATGAACCCAGCCGCAGTAGGATCCGTTTATAGCAAAAAACCACTCTCCGTCCCTGCTTTCCGCCAGTATGACCACAGGAATACCCGGCATGAATTCTGAGCTTATCAGTTCATCAAAATACATTTCCTCCGGATCTGCGGCAATGAAATCATCACAGGGCAGAGTCCGCCCGTCACTCCTTACTACGCATATTCCATAGAAAGGTATGACTTGTTCCTGCAAACAGTCAAGGCCCATATTACTTCTGATCTCATCAAAGTAATCCTCTCCAACTTCTTTGCCCTCTGCATAAAGAGGCCCATTTTCCCTGAGTTCATCAATGAGCTCCGGTGCCATCAAGGAAGCCACTACATCGCCGTCAATTTTCTCAGGGAGATCATACATATATAACTTTCTGTTACTGAAGCTCCCTTCCGGCCTGTATTCAACATAGGCTGGATTATTGTCGTTGAAGTCCTCTATTTCATCCCCGGTAAAAAGAACCTCATCCTCGGCCCCCACAAGCCAGTAACCGGGAACGAGCATATCCGCAGTCGTTCCTTCCACTGTCCCAACAAGACCCTCGTAGGGGTCAGCCGCACTCTCATCAGATACAAAGGACGAGCTCGCCTTGGTCACACCATGAAGCTTTACCCCTTCAATAGCAGTGGCACCAATAAACACTCCAAACAGTATTCCATATACCAAAGTAGCTGACTTTCTCTTCATGCCTTTTCCCTCCGAAGCCTCTCGAAATGGCCGCATATCATAAAAAACGGAATTGTAAGGTACATTGACGAAGAATAAATAAGGGGCACCGGTTCTGCGATGCCGATGATCAGTATTCCTGCGGCGCAGGCAGCCAGACAGCTAACCTCCAGAGACCCTTCTCTGTCAAAAAGACTCTTTACCGCAGTTATTCCCCACGTAACGATAAGAGCTACCCATATAAGGAGCCCCGAGAATCCATGTATCCTCATAATCTCAAGGAACGTATTGTGAGCATGAGCCTCCATGATCTCATGATGTCCGCTGTAGGAATCTCCTATGGTCTCTTTACTAAGTGTGGATACTCCCAACAAGAAATGTCTTATGCTCCTGAAACAGGACCTGATGCAGCTCGCCCATATATAAGTCCTGCTTGAAAAGGTTCCGTCATCATCCAGTATCCTTCTGCTACGAAGTTCAATCATTTTTCCCTGTGAAAAGATATCCAACAAACCTTTATAAATATCCTTTGGAAGTAAAAAAGACTCTGCTACAAGGATCATGACCAGCAAAAAAGCCGCTGTGACAGATAAATATCGGAATATTACACAATCTTTTTTATCGCCGCAAAAGCGTCTGTAGCCTGACGAAAATGTCACGATGCCAAGAGCTGCTGCCACTCCGATAGCCCCTGTCCTGCAACCGGTTAATCCAAGGCAGAACCATCCAAGAAACGCAGCTACGATGTAATAGATCTTTCTCACGCCCTTCGTTGACACAAGTCCAAGGATAGAAACAAACAGGAGCGATGCACACACAAAGCCAAATCTGTTGGCATTTCTGAGGGCGCATAATCTTCCGTTTCTAAAGCACCCTGTCACAACGGATGCCGGAGATATTCCTATGAACAGAGTCTGCGTGGCATGGTAAAGAGCAGAAAGGCATATCAAAAAATCTGCCACTGATATAGCAAGCACTGATACTCGCAGCAGCTTAACCGAATCAGGAACAGTCCGCGATGCATAATATACCGCCAGGATCATCATCCACGCACATATGAATTTGGAACAAAAGAAGGAAAGTGAAATTCCGAAGGCAGCGATAGCTGAAATCCAGGAAAAAAGCAAAAAGACTGAAAAGAGGACTGTATCTGAATTTAGATACAGTTGCCTCCTTATCACGCAATATAATACGATGACCAATCCTGCAAGGCCACCTACCATATATAAGATGTTAGTCAAACCTGCGCTTAACATTCCCCCTAAAACCTTCCCCCAAAAAAGCTTTAGTCCTATTATAGATGGCGCCTTAGGATGTTTCAAGAAGTCTCTTGTACTCAAACAGCTTTTTGCATAGTTTCTCAAAATTGTTTTTGTAAAAGGCCACCACCTCATCTGCGGTTTCTACTGCCATATCATACTGCTCATGAGTCACAATGCCTGAAGCAAGAGCTTCATCGAGCTCCTCGGTATCTATGGTGTGGGGAATTCCTTTTTGAGAAATAACCACATCAAGAAAAAGATCATAGAATCTGGCGTCCCCATCGGGATCCACCTCATTTTTCAGAGTGATATCCACGTAGTGCTGAAACAATTCTCCCTCATGGAACATAGCTGTCAGAGTATAGTTGCCATCCTTAGGTGCCAGCTCCAGCCACTGATAGCCGCGGTCTGCGATGCACAGCCTTCCTTCCGGCGAATCCACCTCATCCCTTGCCACTCCTGTGAAGGTTATAAGGCCGATGCCCCCTTCAAAATGCTCATCCTTATGATATACACAGGTAAAATCCCTGTCAGAATCCTTGTACCACTCCCGTCTGTCCAGGTTTTTCTCTTTAATTTCCAACATACTTTTTCTCCGATTATTATGTAATACTCTTGTCAGCTCACGGATAGCATCATGCACATCAGTGTCCGATCGCCGTGAAGTCCGCAAGTCTTCTCATTATAACCTGAGTAGTTTCGTCCACAAATCTTGCTGACCTCTCCTTGGTCAGGTACTGATAATTCCTGTGAAGATCCCCGTGATTGTCACTGTGATAGAATCCGCAGATGTATTTTCTTCTGTCTGCGAAAGCGTCCACAGGGAACTCCTTCATAAAGACATTGGTTACATCCGTAGCATCCTCATATATGTGGAAGGCTCTGAAATCAAGGTGTTCCTCCAGATACAGAAAGTCCAGATCATACCAGTCCGCCTTGTTCTTCCAGATAAAGTCCTCCAGAGACATGTTCTCTTTGGTGGCATTTTCTTCAGATACTCCCTCTGAACGGGTCATCTGCATCCACTCTATATCTGTAAGAAGATGTGTAAGGTAACCAAGGAAAAAAGAGTACTCACGAGTAGAATATTCACTTATCAGTTCCTTCGTAAAATACTCGCTCACAAATTTGTCAATATCAATGAATTCCTTAACTCCGGGCTTTGTCCTGTAATGGGTCACGACCCCGGAAGGTGTAAATACTGTCCAGTCATCGTTTGGAACTCCGCTGTCCGGAGCTATATTTCCCAACACGAAGGCTTCTTCATCCAGCCCCGGAATCTCATCCAGGATCCTGTCTGCAATTCTTAAATGTACCATCCATGATGCCATGAGTTTTCTCCTTTGCTGTCTTATTCCATGAATTATGTAACTGTCACTATGGCCATGGTAAGCTATGCCCCAGGGGCAAGGTCAACAAGTTTTTGATCACTTCCTCTTAATTGCCTTGACTATCAGGAAATCCGGCTTATGAAAAAGGTCCCTCTGATCCGGATACTTCTCAAGAATCTTGTCATCAGGAATCGGCTCTATCATCCTCTCGACACTAAAACCGTTGTCCACCAGAGTATTCACTATGGTGGAGAACATGCGGTGATATTTCTTCAGATTGTCCACGAACCAGGTTGTCTCCCTCTCCCCCTCAACTCCGTAGTTGGATAGATTGACGTAGATCTTATTTCCGGCTTCGTCCCTGGTCCACCTTGGTCCCTGTCCATGGGTGCTGGTAAGGGGATTCTCCTGGGAAAAGATAAAGAACCCGCCATCGCATAATTTCTCATTAATCATCCCTACTACTCCGGAGAAATCCTCCACATAGTGAAAGGCAAGGGAACTGATCACAATATCAAACTGCCCCTCTACTTTATCAAGCTCCTCCATGGGAAGTCTTAAATAGGTTATTCGCGGATCGCTATTCTCCTCCCCAGCAACCTCCAGCATCTTCTCTGATATATCAAGGCCAACAACTTCCGAAGCACCTCGATTTACATACTCTATGCAATGCTCGCCAAATCCGCAGCCCAGATCCAGTACCTTTTTTCCAGTAAGATCCGGCAGTAGGGAAAAAGAGCGGGAATCTCAAATAAATTGTTGGCACTTCCCTCGTTACCTCGTAGTTTCCTGTAGCCCTCAAAGAACGTATCGTTGTCGTAAATATTCTGCTGTGCCATATGTCCTCCCCTAAGCCAAGTAATATCTCTGTTAAATGGTCATTATTATATTAAAGCCTAATTCTGCGAATATTTCCATAGCAAAAGGGAAGACTCGACAGTTTTATGTGTTGATAAATATATTTTCATACGTTTTTCCATTTATTAGAGAACGCTTTACCGTTTTCTTTAGTCACTCAGCAACTGTTTAATAAGTGTTTAAAGTATAAAGGGGGATTAAAATGGCGCGAAAGCACATTAAGATCTTTTCTCAACGCAACGTTATATAGGAATCTGGATGAGTCCTCCCAGTACATTGTGAACAGTTGCAAGGAAAATATGAGCCTTGATGATCGCCAGCTCGGTTCTACTGAATTTGCCCCACTTAATAACGATAAATTCTTTGCTCTCGATCATGCTGAGATCAGAAATCCGAAATATGGCTATCGTAAAAAAGGTGAGATTACTTATGACAACGCTACTTTGAAGAAATATGGCAATAAATACGTGCCCTACTGGCTACGTTCTACAATCGACGAAAAAAACATGCTTACCCATGCAGATTGCGCTGAAGTAAATTACGACGCAGCCACCTACAGATATTGGCCCACTCTTCGTAGCTATCGTAAGGATACAGAGCAGGGAATAAGTCCTGCCTGCAATATCGATATATCCAAGATCCTTTTTACTTCCAAGGCTAACGGCTACTTTAGATTCACTTTTTTGGCTGAATACAGAAATATCGAAGTTCCCTCAGGCAAAAGAATAAGCGTCAGAGGAAGTGTCATAACCGTACCATTTCACATTTCAGGCAGGTCACTGGATGATTAGTATGGTGAACCTCACAATTCCGACACTCATAGTTGTCTTATCCTGTAATCCAAGTGTCTGTCAGTTACTACTTTGGCATTCAGAAACACTCGAGGTTAGAGAAATATGCTATACAAGTGTCGCTTTTAGGTAAAATTCTGTCATTTGAGGCAAGATCAACACTTGTCAGACAAACACATTGATGTATAAGTGCTCATCCCCTTGTTTTAGGCACTCCTACAGCTATCCAATTGATTATCAAGTGTTGGCACCCCTTATCATTGGCACTCCTAAATTCAGTCATTGAGTTACCGAGTGTTTTTTCAACAAAGTCAACTGCAACTGGCACGTATAATCCAATTGAGCGACTTTAGGAGTGTCATCAGCTGTTCCTGGATTCTGATCCAGAGGCGCTAGTATCCAGCCACCCTGCTTTAGCAGGGCTTGCCCTTTGTCCACAACATGGTTGGTCGGTTAAGCTGAAATTGAACGCTCAATTCCTAATATGTGAGACTTCATTTTGAAACCATACTTTTCATACAAATGAATCGCCTTATTTCCATCGACTACTTTCACTTCCAGATGCTTGACATTATTCTGATCAAACATCTGCATTGCCCAGTCCATGAGCTCTTTACCGAACCCTTTTCCTCTGAATTCTTCCTTTACCACCAAGTAGTCCAGTTTGCCGCTTTCACCGTTAATATCGACTTTGCAGAAGCCGATAATCCGGTTCTCGATTTCAGTGACTGCTATATAAGATTCCTGATTCCTTAATGCAGCTTCAAATGATTCCAGAGTCTTTTCATAGGGCTTTAAAGGATAATAGCCTTTGAAATTCACAGATACATCATTGTGATGCTCTGATAACTCACAAATACAATCGTAGAGCTTACTTATCTCATTCGGTTCTATTTCTCTCATGCTCATTCACCTTCTACAACTTCCATCAACGTCATAATGGCATATTCTTATTTTAGATTATTAATAGTTTCATTTATTATCGTTTCTGAGTCTGCTCCAATTATATCGAGGCCGGTTGCCTTGATCAGCTCTACATTTTCAATTCCATAGAAGTTCTGGGCAAGAGCTTTTATATAGCCAAATCCAAACTCCTCCGGGACATAGTTCCCGCCTGCTGTCATGACATAATAAAGCTTGTTTGCCTTGCACAGGCCCTTGGGAAATCCCTCAGGTGTATATTCAAAAGTGATCCCAAGCACATTTATAGCCTCAATGTACTGTTTCAACATTGCAGGAAAAGACAAATCCCAGTAAGGCGCCGCTATCACAATGGCATCTGCCTCCGCAAACTGCCTGGCTAATGCAAACATGTCATCTTCAAAAGCCCCTTTCGAAATCAGATCATCTCTCTTTTTTAGATATGTCTCATCCGTTACGCCAAAGGAAATATCCTCAAGGGATACGCGGGCCACATTTTCACCCAGCTTTTCCAAAAGAGCTTCTGCAAGTCTCTTTGTTCTCGAATCTTTTCTAACACAAGCGTCCACAAATAGAATCATTTTGCCCTCCTCAAACTGCTGATATGTCATCATAAATGCTCATATCTTCATGCCACAGTTATTTTCCTATAATCAAAGACCATAGCTACCATAGCTATGATCTTTAGCATTGTTCCATCCAATATTCTTATATCCTTGCTGTTCTTCATACAGCCTTTTCCTCGTCCATGCCTGCAAGGTAGGCTGCGATAGGCTCTATATATCTTATATCCGATATGTCATAGGATGATGCCATCCTATCGAACATGGCCTTCTGCTCCGGAGTAGCATCCTTTTTATTTCTGATGGCAGATACAAACATCTTCATTGTGATCCTGGTGGGGGCACTCATTTTTTCATAGCTCATTCCGCCCTGGCAATAGAAGAGCTTGATATAGTCCCTCTGCTCATCAGTGAGAGCATTCTGAAGAAGCGCATCCACCTGAGGTTCGCCATTAGGAGTTCCTCCCACGCAGAACATAGCAAGGCGCTTATTCTTCCAGTTCTCTGCTTTTTCAAGAAACCACTTGGCCTTTACAATTTTTTCAGCCATTGCCCAACCGCCATAGCAGATCGCATCATAGGTGTCAAAATAGTCATTCCCCTTCTTCTGTGCTTCCTTAAGATCAAGAAGATCTCCGCCTACTCTGTCAGCAAGCCACTGAGCATACCTTTTGGTAAAACCTGTCTGTGATGTGTAAATAATCAGTGTTTTCATGTTATTCTCCTCCCTCATTTTTAAATAAATTCGTATTTCTCTAAGAAAATGTCTATATGCTTTTCAACAATCTGAAGAGCTTCCTTCTTTTTTCTTGGTTGTCTATCCAGAAGCTGGACCATGATTGTAATGGGGGATATAAATTCCAGCGCAATTATCGCTGCGTCCCCCTTCGCCATCTGCCCCCGGTCCATCATTTTCTGGAAAATTGATGTATATACATCCTGAAGATATGTGAGCTGATGCCTGGTAGTAAGCTTAGCCAGAGTAGCATTTCTGTACTGCTCCATGGTTATGAGCTTTCGCATCTTTTTAGCAGTGTCATTCTTAAGGGTGAAATCCAAAGATCTCAAAGCATATGCCTTAAGATCCTCTCCGGAATTAATTCTGTCCGGCAGATTGTCATTCGCCCCCATGCCTTTGAGATATTCATCCTCCGCAGTATCGATCACTGCTTTTAGAAGGTCCTCTTTATTTTTGAAATACTTGTATATCGTCGGTCCCTTGATCCCAATTGACTCTGCTATCTCATCCACCCCGGTTCCGTCAAATCCTTTTTCGGAAAACAGATCTCTTGCAGCCTTTATCAAGGGTTCCTTGGCGTTTGTTCTTGGCATATGGCCTCTCCTACATAGATACAGGCAGTTTTTCTAACTATCGTTACCAATTATAAGTTAACGAGCGTTCACTGTCAACGATTCATTTCCGGTTAAATTTCTCCATCAAAAAACAGACCTTATCACTTGCACAAATAAAGTCTGTTTTACACTGATATTTCATCCGATAAGCAGTCTCTTTATCTGTGAGTCTGTAGCAATCGGATATATCTCTTTCATATGGTCTATAATAGCTCTGCCGGAGTCTTCAGGTTTTTCACAGTACCTTGACGTCACATGCTCGTAGCCCCAGATTGATTCAGGCCTGGAATAAACAGCTATAGGCCATCCGTAGAATTCGCCCTTCTTGTTCTTCCGTTGCCTGAAGTCCCTGACGCACAGATATGTTTTCATCTGAAGGTCCGTAATTGTACCCTCAAATCCCTTCTCGCCTCCTTTTCCAAAGCCGGCTCTTGCCTTGACTTCATTGGAATACAGCTCAGCCTCTGCCTCGAAAAGATCCATTATCTTTTTCTGGCGTCTCGAGGCTTTCTCATCATCCCAGAGCGCATCGAAATCATAGCCATCACGGCGGAGATTAACAAAGTATGGAAGCCACTTCTTAGATATAAAGCCCGCTTTCTTAGCAAAAAACTTGCCGTATGCCACTTCACCGCTACGGGCAATTATCTCACGCCATTCCCATGGGTCAACCTCCTGATCACCGCACCACCAATACCCCGGCACGGTTCTCTCCTCAAGAGAAAATCCGGGAATGTCATTTTTGAATAATGGCAAAAAGCCAATTTCATTTATGTAGTCTATTGCTTCCTGTACTGTATGGATGCATTCCGGGTCGTTCCAGTCCACACCATACATGATCCATGTTCCGCTCTCATTTCCCATACACTCACCAACTCTTCCTATGCTTATATAAGCCTATAATGCATTTTCAACAACCGGCAAAACTTTCTTCTCTATGAACTCCACCCTGTCAAAGATCCTTGGCTTAAATGTACCTGTTATTCCCACAGATACATATTTCTCTTTATTTACATAGATTATATTTCCGCTGTCACCAATCGCCGCATATACATCTCTGTCATCGTAGGGTTTGTACCATAAGTAACCATAGTTCATGTAGCCAAAGCGCTCCCCCAGCTTAATGTGAGGTGCCAGCATGTCATTCAAATATTCTTCAGAAATGATTCTTTTCCCATTGAAGTTTCCGCCGTTAAGAACAAGTGCGCCGATCACAGCCATATCTTTTGCCGACATGCATAATCCCCAGCCTGCGGTAACGCAGCCCTGTGGATCAGAGTACCACTCATATTTCCTTGGATTCTTGTTCATAAAGAAATCAAACTGATCTTCTTTGGAACTGTCACCGTGTGGTATTCGCTTCGGAAGCCCCAACGGTTCAAATAGATTTTTGTTAGCGAAATCAATGCATTTCTCTCCGGTGGCTCTCTCGATTATTCCTGCCAGTATCTGAATGCCCAGTGTTGCATACCTAAACTCTCCTGTGATCCCATTACGACCTCCAAGATAATCCAGGATTGCAAGAGTAAAGTCCGGTGAAGTGCACACCTTTTTCCAGGGCTCTGACTTACCCTTATAGGGCGCTGTCATTGTAAGCAGGTGCCTGATCGTGACATCATAGATAGTTTTTTCTCCGCGCTTTACAGTGTAATCCGGAAAAAAATCCATCACCTTCTGATCCAAATTCCTGATATAGCCTTTGTCCAGCGCAATTCCCGCAAGCAGTCCCATAACACCTTTTGTTACGGAGTTTACATTCATCGCATCCTCAGTCTTAAATCCATGCCAGCAATCATCATATACTTTATCCCCGTCTTTGATCGCATAGATCTGACAGATATTGCTCTCATTTCCGGTGCTCTCTGAAATTAATGCGTGAAGTTGTTCTTTATTCATGATAAAAGCCTCCTCTTAGGAAAGATTTGGACGTCCTAAGAAAAGGCTAATATGATTAAAAATTCTTTTCAAGAAAAATCTTAAAAATATTTAGCCGGATCCTTCAGACTGGCTGGTGGATGCTTCATTTCCGGCCTCTGAACCGTTATCGCCATTTCCTTCATTATTTTCGGTGGATCCACTATTTGAGGACTCTTCTTGCTTTTCTCTTTCTTCCTCTTCCTGTTTCTTCTCTTCTTCTTTCTTTTGCTCTTCTTCCTGTTTTTTCTTTTCTTCTTCTTCTGCTTTCTTTTGCTCTTCTTCCTGCTTCTTCTTTTCTTCTTCTTTCTTCTGCTCTTCTTCCTGCTTCTTCTTTTCTTCTTCTTTCTTCTGCTCTTCTTCCTGTTTCTTCTTTTCTTCTTCTTCTTCTTCTTCTGCTTTCTTTTGCTCTTCTTCCTTCTTCTTTTCTTCCTCTTCCTGTTTCTTCTCTTCTTCCGCTTTCTTCTTTGCTTCCTCGTCTTCTGTCACAGTACTACTCTGAGAAGAAGCATCTGAAGCATTCTGATCTTCTATGATTCCCATCATGTCCATAAGGTCGCCAAGATTGCCGTCGTTAATTCCTGATTCATCACCAGTTGTAGCCTTGACCTTGTTTGGATCAGGCTTAACATACTTAACTACATATTCACCCTCATCAGATATTCCAGGCACTGGGTGCTCTACTATGTAATTGAATATGGCTTCGCATCCTTTCCCAGAATAATGAAGTCCGTCGCCACCGTTATACTCAGACTTTACCTGTCCATCAGATTCTTTGAGGACTTCAGCGATATCAAGATAGAAAATGTGTTTCTCCTTTGCAGTCTCCAAAAGGAAATCATTGTATTTGTCTATCAATGCGTTCTGCACATAGTTTTTGTACATTCCGTTATCATCTACGGGACCTATAGACACAAGTACAATATTGGAATTAGGCGCCAGCTCGGATACACTGTCTATAAGTGAAATAAATGTATTCTTGTAATGATCCTCGCTGGAATCATTGATTCCGTTTACACCAAGAAGAATATATATAACCTGAGCCTGATGAGACTCCAGGTAAGATTTCATAGTATATTCTTTTCCAGCATTGTTCATGAATATATTGGATGCAAATGCCGGATGTGATATTCCAATCTGTGCAAGTGCGGAATCATCGTTAAAAAAGCCGTAGTTAACCATGGCTACGGTTCTGGAATCGCCCAGGAATACGCATCTGTTAAGATATCCCTTCTTAGCACCTTCTTTTTTAACAAGTACAGTTGTATCCGAAGTAGATTCGGTCTTGGTTTCTTCGGTTGCCATCTCTACTACAGGCATGTCTGCGTCACCGGATGCTCCCTCGTTTGCAATCTGGGTTTCTCCACCGTTCTCACTCAAAGAATTGTTCTTAACACCACTTATGTACGCCATAACCAGGATGATAGCAAAGGCAATCACCACTATTCCCAATGAGATGGCAATCAGCTCCTTTGTACCAATATGCTGCATTATATTATCAAGTTTTCTCGCTGTATTTCTCTTTATTTTCCTAAGTTTCTTAAATATATCATTCCTCATGTGTATTCTATTTTCCTTCAATCGATTTTTTTAGGAATTCTTCGCTGAGGTCTGAAAGAATCCTAAAAGGTCCTGTCTTTTTTATTCCCTACAAGCTCCAATCTGTCATCGTCAATAATGCTGTGATTTATCGCTGTTTTCTCACCTGTAATTCAGCAATTGAAATATAATGCTTAACATCAAATTCTTCCGGAGCATTTTCATTCAGCATCTTAATATGTTCCTCATTCCATGCCTTAAGCTGAGTTTCATCCATTGCTGCGCCAACTCCTCTGCAGGCACGCATACGGCCATGCCAGCTATCTCTTGTAAATGAGACGTCAACCCGAAACTCCTTCTGCAGTACCTTGTCAAAGCTTGCAAGCAGCTCTTTAGGAACGAAGACAGGATGAACGGTATCTCCATAGGAAGACCAATTGGGATTATGCTTTAAGATGATTTCTTCGCTTTTTCCTGCAATATCGTCTTCATAGGGGAGCCATCCCATGTACAGAATAAGCAGCTTTCCTCCCGGTTTCAGCATTCGTGCAAATCTCTCGGCTATCACCTTTGCATCCAGATACCAAATGCACTGGCATACTGTAATAACGTCAAATGTATTATCCGGGTAATCTACTTCTTCAGCGGGGCATGCATAGAATTCAATTTCCATCCCGTTCTCCGCTGAGAGTCTCTTTGCCTGTTCTATCTGATTCTCCGAAATATCGGTTCCTATCCATTTTGCGCCATAGCGATACATATTTCTTGGAAGGACACCGGTTCCGGTTCCGATATCCAGCACCTTCTGTCCATCCCTGCACAATCCCAGATCCAAAATGCTTTGATAGAATTCATCCGGATAAATATCTCTGTATTTTGCATAGTCTTTAGAAGTATTTCCCCAATCAAAAACCTTACCGTTATCTATATCTGAGAATTGCATATGATTCCTTTCCCCGATGCCTTTTCTTCATCACATATTTCTAAATAAGTATCCCTGAAAAATGGTCGATTTCATGCTGGATTATCTGCGCTGTAAAGTCCTTGTACTTGCCATGTTGAGGCTTAAGATCCTGAATAACCCTTTTGTCAGCCTCTGTTGCAGGCTCTGACTTTTGCTGCAAAAACATTATATCTTTAACTATCTGCTTAACCATTACAGTTTTCTCCTTGCAATTATCTTATTGAACACATCACAGATATCCGTTTCCAAAGAGTAAAGGTATTTGATTCTTCCTATCGTGTTTATAGTTTCCGTTTCTCCTGACTTAATATCTTGCTTTGTGGTGCCTTCTAATCTCAATGCACGTTTCATGTTATACTCAAGCCATTCTACCCATGTATACGCTATACCATATAGTTTATTATATGATCTAAAACCATTATCATATTCACTTAAATATCCATTATAAAAAGATGCCAGATTCTCACTGCTATATCTCTGATTAACTGTTCCCGCCCACTGGAGCGAAAGGTCAAGGCATGACGCTATAGGATTACTATATCCCAAGCATTCCAGGTCGATTACAAAAGGCTCTCCATTGTCCCACATATGTTGCATGCTTATTTCAACAGTCCACCATGAAATACACATTCATAGACTTTCTGTTCGTTCTGATATATTTCTTCATAGCCCTGAAACCAGGTAAAATCACCGGTCACTTATGGTCCTATCAGCCCCTGCTTTAATAGGATAAATTGTCTTGCCTGTTCATTAGTAATAGTTTTCATATGACCTCGGATATCAGTGTGCAAATCACCAGATTTTTATATAAGCATCCCCGAAAAATGGTCAATCTCATGCAGCCATTCAAGCATTTCTTTCATTAGTCGTCTCCTTTTATCAAGTGTTTTGTCTGTTTTCTCTCAAACTTAGATATGTATATTACTTAATTGTAATCTTTACATCAGGTAAGTATCAATCTGTTTCTTAATTATTACTGCGGATCATTCATTTTTTCCGCCAAGTTCCTTTTTTATATAAAAGCCTATGAAAACACTTCAAAGCAACAGGTTTTAATATGCTATAATATGCTGGTATTACTAATATTAAACCTTATTTTCTTAAGAGTGGGGAACCTATGATAAGAAATAACGATTTTACTCTTGAATATATCGGCGACACTCCTTGTCTGCTAACGCATGGTCAAAGCGCAGCAGATAGGAAGAAAAGCTTATTTCTAAATGATACCGGTGTTTTTATCTGGAATTTACTCTCCAAAGATCTGACAATTGAAGAAATCTTTGATAGTTGCTATGAATACTTTGAGATAAACGAGGCAGATCGCCCTGACGCAAAGCGTTCCATTCAAAGCTTTATGGATTCCCTTTGTTATTCAGGAATGGTTATAGATACTGATTTTTATAAAAAGCTTAAACTCAAAAAATATGTCAGCATGAATATTGCCGGTATCTGCGTAAATCTGTTCGGCAAGGAAGAACTGTTTGATGATAGCTTTATGTCTTTTGCCGATGATGAATACACTTGCTCAGCTGATAAAACCCAGAATATTTATGTCTATCATATTGCACCTGTAATACATAAATCCGGTGAACTGATCATTCGTGATAAAGAGGTATCCATCATAAAAACATGTGATGAATATATTCTCATTTTCCCGTTATGGGAGCATGTTGACGAGCTTCATATATCACCGGACGGACAGAAGGTATCTGTTTTTGTTAAAGATACTGATAATGCCAAGGAAGAAGTATTCTGGGCTATTCGTCACGCTTTCCTTTATATGGCAAGAATCCATAACTTATTTGCCATACATTCGGTTTCCGTAGAGTATGATCACAAGGCTCTTCTCTTTTCTGCCGGATCCGGGATCGGCAAAAGTACACATGCAGCGCTTTGGAATAGGTTGTACGGCGTAAGACAGATCAATGGCGATTTGAATCTATTGGGAAAATGTGATGATGGCAAAATATATGCGTATGGCATGCCATGGTGTGGAACTTCAGGAATCTATGATGCTAAAGACTATGAGCTTAAAGGAATAGTACTGCTTCGTCAGGATCCAAAGAATTTTGTAAGTCATATGCAGCCGGAAGCTAAAGCTCTGGCTATTATGAACCGAATCATCTCTCCGATGTGGAATAGTGAGATGTCCTTAAGCGTTATTCGCTTCGCGCAGGAAGTTAGCGCTGACTATCCTGTATGGAATTACAGCTGCAACACCACAGATGATGCAGCTGCATTCATAAAGTCCCAAATCGATAGTACAACAGTTTAAGTATTCAGGCGATGCTTTCCATCTCGCTGATTTCCTCATCAGATAACTTACAGCAGTTGCCGTTTCTGATAGCATATACTCTATCGCATTGTTTTAATACTGAAGGTCTATGTGTAGTAATAATAGTGGTCCTAGGATATTCATCTGCCATGATATTCTTAAGGACCTCTTTTTCTGTCCATACATCAAGAGCAGAGGTTGCTTCATCCAGAAGAAGTATAGGCGACTGTCTAAGGATTGCTCTGGCAATAGACAACCTCTGGGCCTGTCCCTCTGAAAAGCCACTGCCGTGCTCTCCCATCTCACTGTTTATGCCTTCAGGAAGTTTCTTGACAAAGTCCCACGCACAAGCCATTTTCAGGGCTTTGATGATCTCGTCATCCGTTGCATCCTTTTTTACATTTCTCATATTTTGAGCTATAGTTCCCGAGAACATTGTATTTCCTTGTGGAACATATGCAAAAAGACTTCTCGTTGCAGCTGTTGCATAGAGACTATCTTCAAGTTCCCCATCACCGGTCGTTATACGCACCTGTCCCTCACCGGGTCTTATTATAGCAAGAAGAAGTCTTAGCATAGTTGTCTTTCCTTCGCCTGAAGGTCCGACAAATGCAACTGTCTCATGAGGATTAGCATTAAATTCAGCCTTGGAAAAGACATTTTCTGCACCTTCGTAAGCAAATGACACGTCCCTGGCTTCTACTCCTATTCCCTTACCTGCATGCTCCTGTTCAAATCTTTCAACCTCTTCGGCATTGGAATAATCATCTCTTGGAAGGTCCAGTATGCTTTTAACTCGGTCAGCTGAGTTAAACAAGCTAAGAGATGTTGGTACAAAACTGATAAGATTAGAAACTGAGCCTGTAAGAGAACTTGAAAGGCCTATAAACATGGTCATTGTTCCGTATGTGATAGCTCCGCTCCAAACCTTATATACGCCCCATGCCTGTGCAGAGTAGGATACAAGCATAGATACAAATGTCAGTATAAAAGTATTGAGCATTGATATCTTCTGGTACTTAAGCGTAGCTTCTGAATATCCTTTTTGTATTTCTTTTAGCCTGTCTATGTGATATGACAGCATATCAAAAGCTTTTATTGTCTGAATATTCGAGAAGGTCTCCTGATGAAAACCGTTCATTCTGGCGGATGCTGACATAGTTCCCATTCCGCTCTTTCTCATCATCTTCATAGAATAGCGCGAACTGATCAGTGTTATCGGGATGCTGGCAAGCGCAAAAATAGCAAATGTCCAATCGTATATGCAAACCATATATAAAGCGGATGCAAATCTGAAAATATAGATTATAAGGTTTGGTACGAGTGTCAAAATTCCTGATGCAATATTGGAAGCGTCACTTCCGCATCTCATAACAAGGTCACCGGAATGATATTTAGACAGAGATTGCCAATCCGTTTGTAATATTCCTTCAAAGATCTGCGCCTTTATCTCATTATTAACCTTAAGACTGATTTTGGTGGAAAGGTAACTTGATATCTGCGAAACACAAGTATTCACTACCGTAAGTACAATCATGATCATAAATGTGCGCAAAAGTTCCCCTGTGCGATGTCCTGTGATTATATCTACCAGGTCTCGTGAATTAAGGCTTGTAAAAAGACCAAGTATTATTCCGGTCATGCCAAGTAAAGTGTATATTACAATAGCGGGTATATGGTTTATTGCATATCCATATATCCACTTGAATATCAATAGCTTGTCTTTTAGCTTTCCTTCTTTAATTTTGTTGAAATAATAACTTATCTTCCCCATATCGTAAAAAAGAAGCACCACGTTCATATGTGGTGCTCCAATAAAAATCTTAAATAATTAGTTAATAGCCTGTACATCTCTTATTTTAAGTTCAGTCATTGTACCACTTGTACCTGATTCACGAATAGAACCGCCTTCAACAATAGCTTGGAAAACGAAATCTGTCCATTCGTTAGCATTAAGATGTCTATTAACATCAATACGAAAAGATGTATCAGATTCTTTTGTTATTGTATACTCAGAACTTCCAAAGCTCTTAATTGGTATTATTGAATCAATATAGATACTGAATCTCTCACAAACCTGATTTAATGGATTCTGGAAGTGTACTCTGACGTCTGTATGAGATCCGCCATTGTTGTTATCGTCATTAAGCCATGCGCTGGGTGGATTCGGAACAGGAGTTCCACTTCCGCCAAAAACACCTTCAGCTGTAAAATCGATACCAAGTTCCATTAACTGTGGTGCTTCAAAAGTCTTCATTATATACCCCCTATTAAAATGGATTTTATATCATCCATTTTCATTTTTTATAGTGAAATTATAAAATGATTTATAACAAATGACAATTAAATATCGATAATCTAACAAAATTGAAAGATTGCTATTCCTTAAGTTCCATGTTCCAGGTTGCAAACCATACTCTGTCTTCCGGGTTATCAAGGCATCCTTGAAGCATCTCTGAATATGCCTTCTGCATTTCCGGATTGTTCTCGTCATCTATAATCTTCTGCATTTCCTCATCTGATATCGGATGCAGGAGTAGCCTTTCCGTCTTTATTTTTATCATGTATCTCCTTACTTGACATCCTTTTTCCAGAAAAATGAATAATGATGTTTCTTCCTGAAGCCAAGCCTCTCATAGAATTCCATATCGGAAATCACGTAAGCCCTGGTTGCTCCAAGGTTTTTGGCTCTGCGAAACGCTTCAAATATCAAGGCTTTTGCAATGCCCTTCCCTCTGTATGCCGGTAAAGTACAGACAGGCTCAACATAAACATAATCAGTCCCTGCCATATACCAAAGCAGACAACAGGCCACCATTTCTCCCTTTTCATTTACTGCTGCAACACCTAAGTCCTTATTAAAATGCTTTCTGACTCTTGGAACAATCTCCTCTTCTCTCTCAAATTCTGCTTTATCCTCACCATGATCAAATCCCTGCCAGAAAAGCCATTGAAGGTCATAAGCATCCTTCACAGGATCCGGACAAAAGAGCTTAAGGCCATCCGGGAGTTCTGCTTCAAGCGAATCAGAAAGACTCCTTTCCATGATGGTCTCATCCTGGTCCGAGGGTATAAATCCAAGGCTCTTTGCCATCTCTAATTCGTCTGCATTCTCATCACAGATTGCCAGTCCAAAGCCGGAATCATCCCTAAGCTCTTTGCAGGCGTACTCCAGAACGGCCTTATATAAATCTATATACTCCGGAAGTACTCCGCAAAAGCCCTCGCCAAAATACATATCGTAGATAGCAGCGCCAACGATTTTGCCATCCACAGTCCAAAGGCCAATGGAATTCTTTAAGCTCTTATCAAATTCAGGATGTTCAATCATCCATTCCAGCCTTGCCCAGTTCCAGTTAATATGCCTGTCATCGTTCTCATTTAATGCAATCAGAAAAGAGCACAAGGCCTCATAATCACTGTCATTATAATTCTTAAAATCTATATTAGCTCTCATAATCAATATCTTCCTTATAGTTTACTCAAAAATCTGTCCGGGCAGCTTAAGCTTTTCTTTTGGCGGAAAGTTCTTATCAAACTCTTCAACATCAGCATCTTCCGGAAGGTCATGGTATCTGATTCCGAACTTGCTGGCATAGTCAAAGCCGCTGTGTCCATAGAAACCAATATTCCCTTCAAAAAGCACCGCTCCAAAGCCCATTTCTGCAGCCTTTTCAAGAGAGTAGTCCAGGATTGCCTTGCCATATCCTTTTCTTTTAAGCTCAGGAGCGATGCCGATCGGTCCCATTGTAAGAACATCGATAGTCTTTCCATCATCTGCCTCAATAGTAGTTTTCATAAATATGTTCTGACCGATAAGCTTGCCGTCTTTCTCCATGACAAAATCAAGTTCTTTTACAAAAGCAGGATCATCCCTAAGGACATGTATAACATAATGCTCACTACATCCCGGGCGATACACGTTCCAGAGGACTCCCTTACAAGGTTTTCAACTTCTCTGTACTCTTCTTGAATCCGGTCACTTTTTGTAGCAATGCCAGAACTGACTTCTTGCCTCAAGCACAAACTCACCGTCTTTTTCAATTTTATCTTCAAAATATGCAAGGAGCTTGTTCTCATATCCGGCAATAGCTTTCTCATGAGCCCTGTAGTAATCCTTCATCTTCTCCACGATTTCTTTTGCCTCAGTGTAATGCCAAAAATTAGGCAAAAGAACTGACTCCACCCTTGCAAAACATTTCTCCATCATGGATATATACTGATTTCTCTTCTCTGTCTGACCTGCTATTGTTTCATCTATGAATGATGAGTCTTCTCCTATAGCTTCAATAGCTTCTTTAAAGAGATTGTTCCAGTTTGCCACGTTAGCACCGTTGAAAGAAAACAGACCATCCTCTGCGACTACCTTGCTGGCATGTGCCACGATAGCTTCGATATCTTTTATCTCAGAATCAAGGTAATGAGCTATAACTACGTCATATTCGCCATTTTCATCAATCTTATCCCAGGTCTTCTCATCCTCAAGATCTGCAAATTCAAGCTTAATGTCTGCGCCTTCAGGCAGTTTATCTTTGTTCTCAGGAATGAACCTTGCAAAATCATCTGCCCAGCTGCCGTGAATGTCATACCCTGTAATCTTTGTTCCCTTGGGAATGTCAGTCCAATTGTTTCTCCAGAGCTTAGCGTATCCGCATCCCAGATCAAGAACTCTTTTTCCGTCTTTAAGATCAAGAGAATTGAAGATTCTCACATACCAGTCAAGTTCTCCGCTTGTATGCTTCAGTGCATCCCAGTGGCGCTCATCAGCAGACTGGTCAGCACTTACATACTGTACGATTTCTGCAACGTCATCCCAGTCAAGTTCTTCCTTTCGTGCCAAAGTTCTTTTAATTGCGTCAGTGATCTTCTCCAGTTGATATTTCTTTTCCTCCATCTTCTGAAGCTGAATTTCCAGCGCACCCTTAATGTCACTGGCTTCACCGCTCTTTAGATTATCTCTGATTTCTTCGAGGGAAAACCCTATCTGCTTAAGTGCCACAATCTTTTCCAAAATCTGCAGTGCTGCGTCATCGTAAAGACGATAGTTACCTTCAGAGTATTCGGTGGGTTTAAGTAGCCCTTTTTCATCATAAAGACGTATTGCCTTCTGTGATACTCCCGCTTTCTTTGCCATTTCTCCTGATGTCATTTTCTTTTCCATTTTGGGAACCTCCTTATTTGTTTATAAAACCACCTTAAGGGATTCCCTAAGGGAAGAGTCAACAGGCTTTTTGTTTTTTCAAAAATTTCTAAGTTTCTAAGTTGTATGATAACGCTTCTTAACCTGTGCTCTGCACGTGCAACAGATAAAAATCATCAGCATATATGCACTCTCCCTGCACATACGGTTCCAGGTTTTCCTTATGCCACCGTACCATTCTGGGCAAAATCTCGATACGATCAAAACCGTCATAAAAAAATCTGCCGTAAACCCCTCTGCCGGCTCATGAATCTGCAACAAATAGTCCTTTCCTACACGATAGGTCAGATTCTCATTGTGTCTCAGCAATTCTATTTCCAACGCATTGATATTGTAATTGGCTAACGCCTCTTGCATGCAGTCGTGCTCCATAATTAACCCCTCAACTTATGATCTCTATCTGTAATCTCGATATGCTCCTTTGCAGATTTTAATTGTTCAAGTAAACAGCAGACTTCGACGTCGTTTACAGTGGGCAAAAACTCACAATGCCGTAAGCTGCTCTACTCCGGACTCAGACTGATCTACCTCGGGATTTCGGTTTGTCATAACAACAGAAATCTCTCCTGTCACGAAATTCATTTTCAGCATGCTCTGTCCGTTTTCTCCCCAGCCCTGCGACACCATCGTGTCATTGCCTCGCAGGAACAGACCAAGGCCAATCCACGAAAAATCTTCTGTCGGCTTAATCATCTCCCGGGCAGATTCCCTGCTCAAAAACGAGTTCCTGCCATTTACCGCCTCATTAAATTCTTTTGCAATCATCATCAGTTCATAAGGCGTACTCCATAAGCCTGAAGCGGCAAGGTCCGGAATCTGCGGGTATTTACCGGGGATTAATACACCTTCACCGTCATATCCTGCAGCCAAATTCCGTTCTTTTTCCCGAAGTTCTATAGTCTTAAGTGAAGCAAAGAACGTCTTCTTAAGTCCTAACTGCGAAAAAACATATTTGGTAACGACTTCTTCAAAGTCGGCTTGCATAACCTCCTGAATCATCAATTGCAGCACACAATAGCCCGCATCGCTGTATTCAAATTCTGTTCCGGGCTGTTTTTCCGATGCGGTGCGTCGCTTATTATATGGAGTTCTGCCCTCCAAAACATCCAATACACTGACCTGAGGGTCGTTACGGCGAAGCCCGTAAAAAGAATCTTCCCCATCAACTATCCCGGAGGTATGATTAAGAATCGATCTTATGGTTGCATTGCTTTCTTTTCCGTCAGAAGCAAGCAGCTTCCACTGATGAAGATAGCGGTTGACAGGTTCGTCGATATTGCAAAGCTCCTGTTCCTGAAGCTTCATCACGGTTATGGCAGTAACAAACTTTGATATCGAACAGGCCGGAAAAGCGGTGTCGCCATCCACCGGAATACCGCTTTCTTTGTCGGCAACCCCGTCATATTTTAAAGTTTCTCTTCCCGCTGCATCCCTGTAAGCACAGCTCACCCCCGGGAAGCGTTCAAATATTTGTCTCTCAGAGTTTTCGGACTCATGATTCATATAGTCTTTAAGCGCTATATATTCCTGCTGATATGAGCCTCTTTTTTCCTCGCTTATGTCCGCGTATGATTCATGTTTTGAGAACAGTTCGATTGCATCCTGCAACGGAATCCATTCCGGCTGTACTCCGCGCTGCTTTTCAACATCGGTAAGTCTCATCTGCCCTTTTCCGGTTACTTCGCAGACAAAGAAATACCCCGTATAACGGTATTCTTCGTAATATTCGTGCATCGTCAAAAACTGCTCTGTCAAGCGGACGATAAGGCCCGTTTCTTCTTCGACCTCGCGAATCACGCAGTCCGCAGGACTTTCTCCTTGTTCAATTCCTCCACCCGGAAGCAGCCACCAACCGGAGTTTGATTCATGCGTAAGAAGAATCTTTCCGTCATGTATGATGATTGCTCTGCTGCCGTCGCGTGTCTTTGTATAATTATCAAACCGGTTCGCTCCCAGAATATCTACCGTCTTCATAGCCTTCTCCGCTTTCCGCCTAGACATACGCTTCCTCTCGGATCTTCCTCATTCTCGACCACACATTATCACCATAATTACTGAGCATGACTGTGATCATCCCGTTATTTGGATTGTATTCGGAAATTGCACTCACTCCGTCATCGACTCCCTGCATATATACATAATCCTGTCCTTCGGGATTATCGATGATCCATACTCCGTAGCCATAGTATCCCTCTTCCGGATCCTTCCCGTCTCCGCTCTGCTTGGAAAACATCTCCGTTACCATTTCCTCTGAGAGCAGTTCATGTCGGATCAGACCGTTCCAGAACTTCACGATATCCTCTATGGTTACGAATGCTCCTCCGTCACCGGTTCCCTTTGCTCCGACGGAATAAATATTCGTGCGATAATCTTCCTTTTCGGGACAATAAATGTAGCTGTTTGCACATTTCGCAGGCAGTTTATCAAATTCGAAGTATTATTTGATGCAATCAGATACCTCCTGTTTCTCCTACACACTATAATCCTTTTCAAACCTTCATACTCTTTAATCCTGCGAACTGCTTCTTCCAGCTGCCTGTGTCCGTATCCCTGTCTCTTATACTTTTCCCTGATTCCATTCTGCCCGATTTCGACATACTCAAGTCGATTACGCGGATCCCAGGTAACAAATCCTATGGGTTCTCTGTCCATACAGGTGACCAGTCCGTATTTTTCCGCAATCTCTGGATTATCGTAAAAGAAATCTCCCCTGTCACGAAATTCATTTTCAGCATACTCCCGCCATTTTCTCATTCCTGCGCCATATAGGCATATAGTGTTACCCACTTATTCTCTTCTCCGACGTTTCCGACCTTGAATGCAGGTACGCTTTTTGATGCTGTCAGCATATATCTTCCATTTTGCTGCCTATGCTGATTCAACACTTTATATCCGGCCTGCATGGCTTCCGAATCCGGCTCGCATCCCAGTACACGCAGAGCATATACAATCTGATGTGCTCCGATTTTTATGGGATCGGGCGGAAAGAAGGTCCCTAACATCACATCTACCATGGGCGTCTGCATATCGTCTGTCCGGTAGAAAATGTTTCTTTTGGCAAAATAATGTACCAAGGCATCAGCGCATTCCGGCCTGTAACTTTTAAGCGATAGTTCCGCAACCAGCAAAAGGTATTCAACCGTCAGTCGAGCGCAACTCTTATGCGGTTTCCTGGGATCATTAATCTTTTTGTTGGTGCTAATGCACCCAAATCCGCCATCCTCTTTGATGAGCTTAAGAACACTGTCTATCTCCCTTTTTACGACTTCTTCCTGACCGTATCCCAATTTGACCAGATTCCTCAGCAATAACGGTTTGATCCATTCTTCCCGCCCTCCTGCTTATTTCTTCTTTACAGGAATCCAGATTGCAGCGTGATAATCCGAAGCACTCGGGTCTCCGTCGCCATACCACTCAATGTTAACACGACCCGGGAACTCAAAGTCAGGGTTACCCGGCAGCCACTCTTTCCAGATTTTTGTGTTTACATCCTGAAGCGCTTTAGGACAAGGTCCGGAACAATCGAAAATCGCCCAGTCAAAATCCGGAAGTTCATAAACGGTCATGCCTTCCGGCACATCGCCGCCCTTGTAAATACCGGCAACAATATAACTAATACTACACGGAACTACAAAAGAAATCCTGTCTGTTTATGCTCCGTTTTGTCCGGCTTAATCTATTATCTGTCTATCCTTGCTATTCTCCCAATACTGCGCGTCCTTCCTTGCGGATTTCAACGAAACAACTAATATTTTTATGCACTCTCTCCCTGCTTTTCTAATTGCAAAACCTCACGGCATTTTGTTATAGCTTCACCCGCGGCTAATCTTTTTTCTACAATTTCTCTTACTTCTGCGCACCATGCGTTGGTTTTTGCTATATCAGAGCAAAGTTCATTTAATATCAGGTCACATTCCTTAAGCGCATCCTCATATTGTTCATCTGACAATTCTCCTGTGTCATGCGCCTGATCCAGTTCATCGCGATCATCGATTTTCACATCACCTTCAGGAGTAAAGATAACATCCAGATATTTGTCTATGAAAACGGCTATACCATCTTCATCATATTCAAGACCTTCAATGATATCTACGTACCAGATTGATGGACGATACTTAGCGTAAAAACTCTCGGGATAGTTTGCTCTTTCCACGTCGTGAGTATCATCCGGAAAATACTTTACAGTTATAACTCTGCTGGTATTGTCTGGAATCAGTTCCAGCCAGGTCATGTCCTCTCCAGTAACCTGTATTCTACCTGCCTTAGGAGTTTCCCAATAATTTGCTTCTCCATCAGTAAATCTGATGAGACAAACCAATCCATGAAAGCTCTCGCAGTCAATTCTCATCTGATAATATGGATAATACTGGAATCCCCAACCATCTCTATTAAGTCTCTTGTGCTTCATTATCATTCTCCACTTTTCCAGTTTTTTAACGATTCAATTCATACCAAACATCCATCTCAGCTTTTTCAGGTATTTCAAACATAGATAGTAACTTATTTAGCAAGCCTTCATCCACATAAAAGTCTGATCCACCATTTCCTTCTTCGATTCTTTTATTACGCTCTTCTATGTTACGATTCCAAGTAGCATCATCACCATCTATAGTAACTGTGTTAACCCTTACCTTGTCGAATACAGCTTGAATATCTTCCTTCGCCCCTTCAAATTTTGGCCACGCATCTATTCCATCATCTCTTTTTCTGGGGATTATGTGAATATGGAAATGAGGTACAGACTGTCCGGCACTTTCGTCACTGGCATTAAGCAGGTTAATACCGTCATATCCACAATGATCTGCCAGATGATTGGAAACCGTTTTTACGGTCTTCGCAACGGCAGAAAGCGTATCTGCATCACAATCCAAAATGTTCTTACAGTGTTTCTTAGGAATAACCAGGATATGACCATCGACATCCTTTGCTATATCCATAAATGCTAGCGTTTCATCGTTCTCATATATTCTTAGCCCCTGTATTTCACCAGAAGCTATCTTACAAAAAATGCAGTCTTCCATTTTCTGTCTCCTTCATAAACTGGATTTATTGATCAAGCATTATCTCAAACGCTATCATTTTTGTCATATTCCTTTATAATTTCCTTCATTCCATAAACTTCCCCATCATCACAAAATTACTTACAGGGTAGAAACCTAAATTACTATAAAAATTTATGTGTCTATCATCGTTTACGCTGTTCAGTTCTATTATTGAGGCATCATTCTCATTAACTACTTTTTCTAAATGCTTTAGAAAATCTGTTCCATAGCCCTTTCCCTGATGCCCCACAAATATCACTATTTCCTCGAGAAAATAGCCTCGTATATCATCATATTCCTTAAAATATCCCATAAGATATCCGGTTATATTATCATCCTGATCTGTTTGGATCATGCACATAGAGTCTTCCATCGTTAAGACCTGATGAATTCTCTTATATGCTTTTTCATATGTCCAACAGCACTCTTCAACAGTATTGTAGTATTCAATGTTTTTCTCAACTACATACTGAAGGTCATCTACCGTCATTTCCCTGTATTTCATTTATTCAAATCTCCGTTAATTTTGCCTTCTTCATGGTCTGAGCAAAGCTCTCATCAACATGCTTTATCGTTGGTACATGTATAAAAACAGCTCTTCCATTAAACTTCTCTAGAATATTCCAATATTTCAAATCTTATCTTTTCAAAATCCTCATAAATAAATGCTCATCATCTTCGCCAACCTTATAGGCTCCGTTATTTAGCATTACCTTTTGGGATGCGATATTATCCTTGTTGACGCGCAGGTAGATTTCATCTTCAGGCACGATCTCTTTTGCCTTTAAAAGAGTTAATCTAAGCCCTTCCGTTCCATATCCCTTGCCACGATACTCCTTTGAAATGCTATATCCTATGTGACCCGCGCCTTCACGAAGAGCGTCGGTAAGGTGATGTCTTATCCTAAACTCACCAATTAGTTTATCTTCATCCCATAAGTAGTAATAGGTTTCAGGTACAAACCAGTCAGGCATATCGACCGGGTTTTCATGAGAAATCTGCTTAGGAAGAACTTTTTCTTTATACTCATCAAAAGAAACTCCACGATAAGAATTGGTTAAACCATTCTCGTCTTCCGGTAAATTCGTTGTATACTCCCACTGTGCTTCTACATCTTGTAAGTTAATCTTTCGAAGTTCCATACTACTCACCTTTCACCATTATAAATTGCGCACTAAATAATCATAGAATAGCAGGGCTTTCCAACATATACAATAGCTACAACCAAGTACTCCCGAGCAAAATTTAAGAGGCACTCTATAAAAGAATGCCTCTCTTTCGTCAAATCATCTTAAAATGCTTAAGCGCTTCTGTGATAGCCTTCTCTTTCTCTGGTGTAATTCCCGGTTCTGCTTGAATACAACGTCTTTCTGCAGCAATTCCTTACGAGCAAAGGCAGATTCTTTCACCCAGCTATTTGCCATACTATAAACATCATATAAGTGCCTTGCATATCTTCTAGGCAGAACCTTTCCTTGCGGAAAATTAGCCATCTTATGAAGTATTGTAAGTTTCTCCCAGAAGGTTCTCTCACCTAATACATATCTCCTTTATTACTTTATATATCCACGCTGTCGTAGTTATTGCCTCACAAAGTATAATTTCCTTATCCGCCTTCGACAGCACATTTGATAATCTTTCTATATCTTCCTGCTGTATTTTATCTTTACCTATATACTTAATTGCCTGAATGACAGCTATCGTAATGAAACTTTTACCAGATATTTCCTTATTGGCACAATGCTTAAACTCAACCTGATACGAACCGATTTCATATTTACGATATGGGCCATCACTTATATAACTCCAGGTATTAGGTACCTGTGTAGATAAATGCAGATAATTTAAAGCCGTCTCTCCTGAAGGAGCAATAGTCCAGTTATGTTTTCTGGCAATAGCTTCTGCTACTTTCTCAATATTAGGAGCACTATACTCTCCTAATAACTTACTGTAAGACGGCTTGTCATATATTCCCTTTATAACCCGCCTGATTGTTCCAGATTCACCAAGCCTCGATAATGCCTTGTTGGTAGGATCTGTTCCAGCAATATCAATAAAATCTATAGCCGAAAAAGCATAGCCAGAGCCGGAATTCTCTATTCTTTTTTCTATTTCAATCTGATATTTTTCTCTCATCTTACATTCCTTTCGTCAGATAAATTATATAGTTTATCTGACGAATTTGCAAGATTTCTCACCATTTTCGTCAGATAAATTGTATAGCTTATCTGACGAGCTGTCACAATTATTATGCAAAGATTGTGACAACATAACATACTTCAAATCAGTTATTCGGAATTTCCGAACAACTGCCAAAGAACTCAATAATCTGTTTCACCGACACAGGATAAAAGTTATTTGCATCCACACCAACATCATACCTGAGCACACCTTCGTTCCTGTTCTGCATAGTTATGATGCCTTTAAGCCCCATATGTAAATCACTTGTAAAATATATCATTCGCGCCCCTTTACACTTCTATCTTCTCAAACTCCCTCGATACCGAATCAATCACTACCATCGCAGATTCACCGATTTGCCGTCCGTCTCGATAAGTAGAAAATACATCCGTTGAGATAAATCCATTTTCCTCATAGATCTTATCAACTGGAGTATGCCCTACAACCTGCATAAATGTCTCTTTTCTAAAAGCATCAACATTTCTGTGCTGTGGCCTAAACCAGAGTGGAGATTGATCATTCCAAAGATATTTTGGTGAGGCTTCATTTATAACAGATAAAATCTCATCTATATCAGCATCAATTAGTTCTTCATTCAAGTAGCTCACAAAGTCTTCTGTCAGCCCACCATGGCAAAAAAGGACATTATCAATCCTATGGATAATAGCTATCTGTGAAGGATCTGGCAGCGCATTAGTCAGCTCCTCCAGTTTGGATATAACTGTTCGCTCCGAATACGGAGAATAACCTGTTTCGAGCTTGCCCCACGGATAGCTAACGTCATGATTGCCGTAGCACCACAGAGTATCAGGATACTCTTTTGCAAATCTGATTGCCCGGTCAAATGTATCTCTATAGCGTGCAATATCAAGCTCTTTATCCCAGTCATCAGGGACATCCATTAAGCACACTGCTCTATCAGCTTTTCCACTGCGCATTATCTCTTCTGCTCTATCAAAAATCCAGCTTTTCAAATGGATATCAGGTATTACAAGAATTTTCATTTCTTATACTTCTCCTTAAGTTCTTTCTGAAACTCCTCACGAGTCGCATCACCATTGAGCATCCTTCCAAGCTCCTTTTTTCCTGAATCACCAAGTCTGAGGTTGCTAATTTCCAACGTGGCTTCAGTCTGACGTAAAGCATCATAATAAGCCTTGTAACGATATGCAGTTCTCCTGCTTATCTTGCCTTCTGCTACAATCTCCATGATCGTCATGCCACTTTCAAATTTGACAGCAAAGTCATTATATGACTGTGTCCAAGCTGTATCATGTTTCTGTCTGCCAGCAAACTTACGACCTCTGTATTCCTCAAGCTCAGCTTTCAGATTAGCATTTTCCACTTCCAGTTCACTAATCCTTTTCAGAGCATTTTCCAAAGTGGTTATCATATTCACCTCCTGTGCCAAAATTTTTATGACACAATTATAGCCATTCAAAAAGAGAGTGTCAATTTAATATTGACACCCTCCATAAATCTATTCTTATTAACAGGCAGTTTATTGTTTAAAGCGCAATCTTTATTGTCTTCCTATCAGGACTCTTGGCTACTACTCTATCCTTATCACCATCCGACCAGAACCGATCCATGATATAGCAGTCGTGGCAGCAATACTTCCGGCCCTTCTTCCCATATGATGAAAAGAAGCGACCACAATAGGTGCAGACTTGATTGTAATAAGCGTCAGCAGATTTATTACCTGCCTCAGGATGCTCTTTCCACCATCTTCTCCTGCATTCATCTGAGCAAAAGAGCTTTTTCCCGGAATGAGGCTTTCTTACAAGATGCTTTCCACAATACTTGCAGTCATCGGGAGTATTGCGTTGCTCCCTATATTGCATCTTTACCTGCTCTGCATATCCATCAAGGCCATGTGTCTTACAATAGTACCTGACATTCTCACGAGAAGTTCCAACAACTATGGACTTATACCCAAGTCCCTTATGTCGCAGCTCCGTAATCTGACGTGCCATTTCTGCATTCATTGCGATACCTCCTTATTTGGACATATAGTATTTGTCCGCCGAAGCGGTATACCATACATCACTTATAAGGAAGGAATAGTCAAGAAGCATTAATCCCACTGCATTAAGTTCGCCACTTCATTTTCTGTGCCACATTTAGGGCACGGTAGCATACTTGGGATAATGTCAGAATTTTTCTTCATAACATTCCCACACTTACTGCAAATATGACTATATTCCCTTATCAAATGATAATTTTCTTCCAAATCAAAACGCATTACACAAGGCTCGTGTCCAAGTTCTTCAACAGTTTTTTCGCCATACGACCGCCTCTTTAAAAGCTCAATATCATTCGGTGCGTACAATAATAGATTTGCATCCACCTTCCAGTTACCACAATTATCACATATAAACAGTTCACGTTCTGCATCCACTGCAGCATAAGGTGTTTCTCTGAAAAGCTTCTGCATTTCTTCACCATACTTACCATTATCTATACTTTCCAGCGTTTCTCTATACACCTTAGGAAAAAGAAATCCTATCCCCAAAAGTTCATTGTCCGCTAAAAGTACATAATTTTTGCTTCGATTTAGTCGACCAGTTTCCTTCTAAATAGTCCTCAAACCCGCATGGTTAAGTGGTGGCGTCCCACCACTATTTCACAATGAAGTTCTGCTCTCGCCCCAAAATACGGGGCTCGCCAGAACAACCGCGCCTGTAACACTCAGCCTTCGCTGCCGCTCGTCTTCGTTAACAGGACGACGGTTTCAACATGACTCGTCCACGGGAACTGATCCACCGCAACTGCCCTGGAAATAGCATACCCATTGTCCTGTAATATCTCCAGATCTCTGGCCAGTGACGTAGGTTTGCAGGAAACATAGATCATATATGGAACGCCGTAGCCTATGATCTTGCTAAGAGCCTTGGGATTGATACCGTCACGGGGCGGATCAAGGATTATCATATCCGGCTTGGTCTCAATGTCATCCAGGACCTTGAGCACGTCGCCTGCAATAAATTCGCAGTTATCAAGGTTGTTGAGCCTTGCATTCTCTTTGGCAGCCTCCACGGCCTCTTCGACGATTTCGACGCCGATTACCTTGTCGGCTATAGGTGCAAGAAGCTGGGCGATGGTGCCGGTTCCGGAATAGAGGTCATAGATGACGCCATCTTTCCTGATCTTCTTCTGATCAAACAAAGATATAATGTAGCCTCTTACTGTCTGGTACAGAACCTCGGCGCTAAGGCTGTTGGTCTGGAAGAAGGAAAAAGGTGTGATCCTGAACTTAAGACCAAGGAGCTGCTCATAGAAGAAGTCCTGTCCATAGAGGATCTCGGTTCCTTCATCAATAACCGCATCAGCTAAGGCATCGTTCCTGGTATGAAGAATACCCACGATTCTACCACTGAGCTCCAATGATAAAAGGGCATCCTTGAATCCTGTAAGATCATGCTCTTCCTGAGTTGTAGTAATAAGGTCTACCAGAATATCTCCGGTCTTTACTGCCTTTCTCACAAGAAGGTGTCTAAGGTATCCTACCTGCTTCATCCTGTGATAGAAGCTGATCTCCTTCCTGTCATACATAGGAGAAAAGTAATCCACAGTAGCAGATAGAATAGCTCTGTAATCATCATCCACAATTCTGCAGCCGCTTACGGTAACAATATCGTAGAAGCCACCTCTCTTATGCATACCCAAAGAAAGGGGTCCACCCATGACTTCATCTCCAAAGGTGAACTCCATCTTGTTTCTGTAGGCATACTTAATGGGACTTGTCTTGATTCCCTCCCAGGTCCATCTCTCCTGCTGCCTCTCAAAAGCAGGCTGCAGGAGCTTCCTTACCTGCTGTTCCTTAAGACCAAGCTCCTTAACATAGGGCATCGTCAGATAACTGCAGCCGCCGCATTTACCGAAATGTATGCAGGGACTCTCATGGGAATCCGAAGGCTCCTCCAGGACTTCCAGTAGTCTCCCCTCTGCCTTATCCTTACGAACTTTCTGTATCTGAACCGATACCTTTTGATCGGGAAGGACGTTCTTGACAACGACCTTCCCTTCTTCTGTTTCAATTATTCCTTTATTGGGGAATTCTACGCGTTTAACAATTCCCTCGATTATATCTTTTTTCTTCACTCTTAATTCTTAACTTTCCTTCATGAAGTCGTCATCGTCGAAATCATCATCGAAATCGTCGAAGTCGTCATCATAATAATCATCTTCAAATGCCGGTGTCATGTAGCGGTATACGAGGTATGAAATGATTGCTACAGCCGAAATCGATCCAAGTACAGCAAGGATCCACAGGATCACGTTGGAAGGCTTCTTGGCGTTAGCGGCTTCCCTCTTATCAAGAAGTTCGTTGATACGTGTCAGTTCAATAATGTCATCAATCTTAGATTTTACTTCCATTTGTAGCCCCTCCATTTGTTAATATGTCAATATCATTATAATTATACCACATTAATGACCCTTACAGTTTCTGTAACTTGGCAAAAGCAGCATACATAACCTTCTGCCCGCAGTCATCGAACATTACCGTAACCTTATAATCTCTTGGTCCTTTCTCAAGGGCAGTAACCGTTCCCACGCCATACTTCACATGGGAAACTCTGTCTCCCTCGCCGTAATCCGGCTGAGAAGTTGTAGTTGGCATTCCCTTGGAAAGGCCTGCCAATGAACCTTTGGTGTAAGTCTTGGCAGCTGAGGCGATGTATGGCTTGTCCTGAGGAACAGCTCTTGGCTTCACCGGTGCCGGTTTAGCCTTGATCTTGTAGGTATTGGCAAGCGGTGAACTGCCGCCGGTGTATCCTGTGCCGGGCTTGTAGGTACTCTTTATGCCGGATCTGCCGCCGGAACCACTGCCGGATGAGCTGCCTGCTCCATAGCCCTCCATGCCGCTCTCATAGGCCCCTCTTCCCTTGAAGGTGTACTCAACGCCGTCGTACTCATCTATAGAGTCATCGTCATCATCCATCATAAAAGAGGGCAACGACGAAGCTCTGGAGGTCTTCTCGATAAGGTCCCTTGGAATCTCATTTACAAATCTGCTGACATCATTAAAAAGAGTCTGTCCTCTAACCATTCTCCTCTTTGCATAGGTAAGGGTGAGGTGTCTCTTGGCTCTTGTGATTCCCACATAAGCAAGACGTCTCTCCTCCTCAATGGCCTCAGGATCTGCATCTTCGTTCTGCAAAGTCATGTAGCTGGGGAAAACGCCCTCTTCCATGCCCGCAAGATAAACATGTTCAAACTCAAGTCCCTTGGCGCTGTGAAGGGTCATAAGAAGAACCTTCTCGTTGTCCTCGCCTATTCTGTCGATGTCGGCAACCAGAGCAACTTCCTCCAAAAATCCCGTAAGGGAAGGAAGCTCTGTCTCCTCGTTCTCCTCATAGGCTGCTGCCTTGGAAATAAGTTCGTCCACGTTCTGGGCTCTGTCGTTATCGCCGCTGTCATCGTCATCATCCAGCGTCTTCAGATAGTCCATATATCCTATAGTATCGATCACATCCTTGATGAGTTCTTCAAGAGACATCATCTTCTGTCTGGTTCTGAAGGCCCTTATCATCGTAACGAAATCTGTCAGCTTGCTTGTACTTCTTGATACAGCCACGATCTGATCTGCTTCGCAGAGGGCGTCAAAAAAGGTTATCTGCCTCTCGTCAGCATAATTCTGAACGTAATCGATAGTTGTCCCGCCGATACCTCTCTTGGGAACATTAATTATTCTTTTTACAGCAACGTCGTCCCTGCCGCTGTCAATTACCTTGAGGTATGCGAGAATGTCCTTGATCTCACGCCTTGAATAGAAGTTGGTGCCGCCCACGATATCATAGGGGATACCCTCGTGAACAAAGCGCTCCTCCAGAAGTCTCGACTGTGCATTGGTTCTGTACAAAACAGCGCAATCGCTGTAGGATAATTTGCCGTTTCTCTTGAGCTTGCCTATATCCGAAGCAATAAACTCTGCCTCGTCGTATCCGGTGTCAAACTGCATCAGCCTGGCCTTCTCTCCGTCCTTTTCATCGGTCCAAAGAGCCTTGTCCTTACGGCCATAGTTGTTTCTTATAACGGCATTTGCGGCATCCAGGATCTGCTGAGTGGATCTGTAATTCTGCTCCAGCTTGATCACCACAGCTTCAGGATATACCTTCTCAAAATCAAGGATATTCCTGATGTTGGCGCCTCTGAATCTGTAGATGCTCTGATCATCGTCGCCCACAACGCACAGGTTCCTGTACTTATCCGCCAGAAGCCTTATAAGCTCAAACTGCGCGGTGTTTGTGTCCTGATACTCATCCACCATGATGTACCTGAATCTCTCCTGATAGGAATCAAGCACGTCCGGATTGTTCTTGAACAGCTCCACCGTCTTCATGATAAGATCATCGAAATCCATGGCGTTGTTCTTTTTAAGAGCAAGCTGATACTCGGTATAGGCCTTGGAAATCTTGGCTTTGATAAAATCGTTCCCGGATACGGAAAAATACTCGTCCGGAGTAACCAGATTGTCCTTGCACCTTGAAATGCTGTTCATGATCTGCTTGAGCTTAAGCGTAGAGGTCTCAAGCTGATACTTTTTACAGATGTCCCTCATAAGAGTCTTGGAATCATCTGTGTCGTAGATGGTAAAATTGCTGTCGTAGCCCAGTCTGTCGGCATACCTTCTAAGAATCCTTACGCAGCTGGAGTGGAAGGTGGAGACCCAGATGCTCTCAGCACCAAAGCCTACAATCTTATCTACCCTCTCTCTCATCTCCCCCGCTGCCTTGTTGGTAAAGGTGATTGCCATAATATTCCAGGGGTTAACGCCGCAATCATCAATAAGATACGCAACACGATGTGTCAGGACTCTTGTTTTGCCGGAACCTGCTCCCGCCAGTATCAGCACCGGTCCGTCGGTCTGGAAAACCGCCTGTTTCTGCTGCGCATTAAGTGTATCGTTTATTCCCATTAAAAAATTCCTTTATTAATCTCAGTTCTTTTTCTTTTGTTTCAATTCTTCCTTGGCCTTTGCTTTCTCCTCTGCATCCTTCTCGTTGATATTGTCAAGGATCTTCTCGATAAGAAGCTTTTTCACATAGACATCATAGGATAAAAGAGATACAAAGGAAAACATCTGCATTCTCTTTTTCTCCTCCTCTGACAGCTCCATATCATCAAAGGTGTGAAGTGACCTGTCGTATTTTTTCTTAAGATCCTCAATGAGGGGCTCCAGCTCCTCGTTCTGAAGATCATAGGCCGTGTTGTAGATCTTACTTAAGTTAAGCTCGTCGTCGCTGACATGAAATCTCTCCTTAAGCGGAGTGATCAGTGTCTGAATGTCATTGATGGACAAGATGCTCTTATAGTAATAAATGAAGATCAAAAGAATAAGATGATCCTTGGAGTACTTCTTCCTGACAGGTGGCGGAAGAAGGTCATTTTTGGCATAGTTATTGATCATGGTCTTGGTCAGCACCTTGTCGGTGTCAGGGTGCCTTGTGGTGCGGTTAAGGCGCTCAGACATAAAGGTGGTGAGCTGATCCATATACAGATCAATATTTGGCATCTCCTCCAAAGGAATCGCATCGATCCTCCCAAGGGATGCTATAACGCTGTTCATAAGATCATCATTATCTATAGTCATCTTCTTAAGTCTCCGTTAATTAAGCCTTGGCCTCCATGGCCTCTCGCCTCATTTCCCTTGCATTCTCAAGGGTAGTCTCAGTGAGTTTTTCTGCTCCGAGAAGTCTTGCGAGTTCGCCTGTGGAAGCATCTTCGTCAAGGGCATATATTCCTGTGACGGTTCTGCCCTCATCAAGCCCCTTCTCAATCATAAAATGAGTATCCGCCATTGCGGCAATCTGTGGCAAATGGGTAATACAGATGATCTGGTGATCTTTGGCAAGGGTTCCCAGCTTGCGGGATACCTTCCATGCCGTCTTGCCGCTGATACCGGCATCTATCTCATCAAAAATAAGTGTGCTGATATCATCCTTGTCCGCAACGACAGTCTTAAGTGCCAGCATAATTCTGGACAGCTCACCGCCGCTGGCTATTTTTTCAAGAGGTCGAAGCTCCTCGCCGGGGTTGGTGGAAATCATAAATTCCACATCATCATACCCTCTGGAAGATACCTTTTCCTCATCACTTCTAACATCAATCTCAAATCTGACATCAAGGAAGTTAAGGTCAATAAGTGCCTCCTTAAGCTTATCCTTAAGGGATGCGGCGCCTTTTTTCCTTATGTCGGATATCTTCTTGCAAAGCTTCAAAACTTCCTCTTTTGAGGCCTCATATTCTCTTGACAGCTTGCTTCTGTACTCATCAAGGTCTGACAGCGTATCCAGTCTTTGCTGCTTCTCATCAAGGGCCTTCAAAACCGACTGAAGGCTTCCGCCGTACTTATCCTTCAGATGGTTGATAAGATTAAGTCTGTCCTCTGTGGTCTGAAACTCCTCATCGTCAAACTCCAGATCCTTGATATAGCCTGACAAAGACCTGTTGAAATCACTGAGAAGATTCTCCACATCTGAGAGCTGATCCAGAAGTCCCTGGAGCTCTTGATCATAGTAAGCAACCGATGACAATTCCCTTACGGCTCTTCCAATGATATCTGAGGCACTCTCCTCGGAATCCCCTGAGCCCGTCATGGCTGCTGCCGTATAGGCTGCCTCGGAGATCTTCCTGCTGTTGACCATCTTGTGGTAGGCGCTCTCAAGCTTCTCATCTTCGCCTATAACCACCGCAGCATCCGAGATTTCCTGAACTTCAAATTCCAGTAGTTCCTGCTCTCTTATCCTTGATGTTTCATCCATCTCGGTCTCGGAGAGTTTCTCGGAGATGTCCTTCATTTTTTTGTACTCATCGGAAAGATTATCAAACAGGTCCTTTAATCCATCCATACAATAATCATCAAGAATCTCCAAGTGTTTCCTTTTGTGAAGAAGTTCCTGATGATCATTTTGTCCGTGGATATTTATAAGAATGTTAGAGATTTCCTTGAGCTGTCTGGCTGTTACGGTCTCACCGCCAACCTTGGACACGCTCCTATTTGGCATCAGCTTTCTCTGGATTGTAAGACTTCCGTCTTCTTCTATGGGAATGTCCATTTCCTCAAGAAGCTGTCTTTGAGCGTCACTTTCGATTCCGAAAGTCAGCTCAACCAATGCGTATTCCTCCCCGGTTCTTATAAGGCTACCGTCAGCCTTTCCTCCAAGGGCCAGATTAACTGAACCAATCACCACAGATTTACCTGCGCCGGTCTCACCGGTCAGTATATTCAGCCCCTTTCCAAACTCGATCTCCTGCTCCTTGATAAGAGCAAGATTTTTCACATGTAAAGTGTATAACATATAAACCTCATCCTTCTAGAAAATGAGTTCCCCCGCCTTGCTTTTAAAAGCAAAATTTATTGAAAAATAAAGGTTAGTTTTCCTTTATCATTTTCTGCATATGTTCCATTACTTCCACTGCATCCTCATTGGTCTTAAGCGCCACCATGATGGTGTCATCACCGGCAATACATCCGAGAACCTGCGGAAAATCAAGCGCATCTATGGCTGTTGCAAGAGCCATAGCCATACCTGAAACGGTCCTTACAACAATCAGATTCTGAGCTGTGTCCATACTAAGATATCCGGCCTTGAGAACGCTGACGTACTTATCCTGCATAACATCACTGTCTGCTGTAGTATATACATACTTCTGTCTTCCGTCCTCTGTTACCTGCTTGGTAAGCTTCATCTGTCTGATGTCTCTGGACACTGTGGCCTGAGTTACATCATAACCTGCCTGCTTAAGAAGGCAGGCAAGCTGCTCTTGAGTCTCAACTACATTTTTGGCGATAATTTCGATGATCTTATCATGTCTGTTCCTCTTCATTAATAGTTTCCCTTCCTTCTATCCTTCTATCATTTATCAAACTTTTTACCGAGTACCTCAATAAAGCTGACTCTGTTAAGTTTGATTATCTTTGTTGTTTTCTTAGACTTTATGACCTCAATCCTGTCTCCGGTCTTAAGGTCTATCACTCCGCTTCCGTCAAAAGAAGCTATGACATTCTGAACACCGTTATCTCTTCCGGGGCCTATCTCAATAGATATCTTGGTATCCGCAGAAAGCACCATACTCCTGGAATTCAGGGTATGCGAGCATATAGGTGTTACCAGTATCATGTGCGCTGATGGCTCCACTATCGGGCCGCCGGCAGACATATTGTAACCGGTGGAACCTGTGGGCGTTGAGATTATCACTCCGTCTGCATGATAATTGGCAAGAAGAAGATCATTGATGTAGATATTAAAGTTAATTACCTGAATCGCCGAGCATCTGGTAACTACAATGTCATTTAAGGCATAGTCCTTTTTCTCGCCGATACTGCCCTTGATCATCATCCTGTCTTCGATATGGTAATTACCGGAGAGAATTCGTTCAAGAGCCTCATCAATGCCGCTTTTTTCGACCTCCGCAAGATATCCCATGGTGCCAAGATTGACGCCGATTATTGGAATATCCAGGAAAGCAATACTTCTTGCCGCCTGCAGCATTGTACCATCTCCGCCAAGCACGATCACACAGTCGCTGGATTCCGGGATAGTGCTCATAAACTTCCTGGCACCTGTAGTATCAGCAGGGTTCTTCAGATCCTCCGCTATATCACAGGTCTTGCCATGAGCCTTAAGGTAATCCCTGATATAATGCGTAACCGAAAGGTCCGCATCTTTGCTCTTATTGGTAACTATGCAAAAGTGTTCCATACTTATACATCCAGATTTCCATGGGCTGCTGCCACAGTTCTTGTTATCAGTTCTTCCATTCCCTCAGTATGGGAAAAACCGGTCTTTTCCGCCTCAATTTCCCGAAGAAGCTTCTCGCCCTCAGCTTCGGTAAGCTCTGCAACCTGCAGATTCATCTCCGGGTCTTTTTGAATATGTACAAGGTACTCGATATTCCCTTCAGGTCCCTTGATCGGAGAAAAATCAAGATGCAGAACTTTAAAACCTGCTATCTTAGTAAAATCCACGATTCTGTGAACAACTTCCTCGTGAACCTTAGGATCTCGTACAACGCCCTTCTTACCTACCTTCTCCTTGCCGGCCTCAAACTGGGGCTTAATAAGGCACACCATCTCTCCGCCGTCCTTAAGAAGTCTTCTGGCAGGAAGAAGAATCTTGGTAAGTGATATAAAAGAAACGTCACAGGATGCGAAATCCAGATCATCTCCGATATCATCCCTTACCATATATCTGAAGTTGGTCTTCTCCATGCAGACCACTCTGTCATCGCTTCTAAGCTTCCAGTCCAGCTGTCCGTGACCTACGTCCACGGAATATACCTTGACTGCGCCGTTTTGCAGCATGCAGTCTGTAAAGCCCCCGGTGGAGGCTCCGATATCCATGCACACTTTATCTTTTAAAGAAAAATCAAAATTTTTGACCGCCTTCTCCAGCTTAAGACCGCCTCTGCTGACATAGGGAAGCTTCTCTCCTCTTACCTCCAGCGATGTGATCTTTTCTTCGGAAAATGTGGTTCCCGGCTTGTCCTCACGCTGGCCGTTGACAAAAACATCACCTGCCATAATAAGAGTCTTGGCCTTCTCCCTTGAAGGTGCAAGTCCTCTCTCAACCAAAAGGACATCCAGTCTTTCTTTATCCTTAGCCATATATCACCTTTGTATTTCTCTCAAAACTTTTTCTGCTATGGAATCAGCATCTATTCCAAGTTCTTCCCTCAATCTGTCAACACTTCCGTGGGTAACAAACTTATCGGGGATAGCAATCTGAAGAACGCTTGCATCAAGTCTGTGCTCATCGATGTAGGCTCTTACCTTCTCGCCAAAGCCGCCGCTTGCCACATTCTCCTCCATCGTCACAAACAGCTTGTGATCTCTGGATGCAAGATGTATATACTCTGTGTCGATGGGCTTAACGAATCTGGCATTTACAAGTGAACATCTGATTCCGTTATTTTTTAATATATCTCTGACCTTCTCAGCTATCTTGACCATGGAGCCGACAGCCATGAGGCATACATCCTTCTCTTCATAGATAGGCTCGCATTTGCCAAGTTCTATCGGTGCTCTGTACTCAGACAGTCCGTCATAGGCATTGCCCCTGGGATATCTGACTGCAACCGGTGATCCAAGGTTAACTGCGAATTTAAGCATATCCGACAGCTCCCACTTGTTCTTGGGCGCCATGATAGTCATATTGGGCATGGAGGACAGATAGGACAGATCAAAGATACCCTGATGGGTCTCACCGTCGCTTCCGACAAGTCCCGCCCTGTCTATTGCAAAAGTAACCGGCAGGTTCTGCAGACATACATCTTCAAGTATCTGATCATATGCCCTCTGCAAAAATGACGAATACACAGCAAAAACAGGCTTGTATCCACCCGTAGCAAGTCCCGCCGCATAGGTAACGGCATGCTCTTCGGCAATACCGGCATCCACAAATCTGTCAGGATACATATTCCTGAATCTCTTAAGTCCTGTGCCGTCAGCCATGGCTGCTGTGATGGCAACCACCTTCTCATCCCTGGCACCGAGCTTGCACATAACGGTGCTGAAAATATCCTGATAATTGGCTGTGGTCCTTGGATTTTTCGGAAGTCCGTTTTCCACGATAAAAGGCTCCGTGCCGTGGAATCTTGCGGGATGTCTCTCCGCAGGCTCATAGCCCTTGCCCTTCTTGGTCATAACGTGGATCATGACAGCCTTTTTGACCTTCCTTGCTTCCTTGATGGTCTTAACAAGTGCTGCGGTATTATGACCGTCTACAGGGCCAAGATAAGTTATTCCAAGGTTCTCGAAAACCATCCCCGGAATAAAGAGCTGTTTAAAACTGTTCTTGGCTCGCCTGATGCCATCTACCATCTTGGGATTGGAGTTACGAAGCTGCTCATACACATCCCATTTAAGATTAAGATATCCTTCTGCTGTGCGGACAGAATCGAGGTATTTCCTCATTCCTCCAACGCTCTCCGAAATGGACATCTCATTGTCGTTCAGAATAATAATATAATTGGTCTCCAGCTTGGCTGCATTGTTCAGCGCCTCATAGGCAAGACCTCCAGTAAGCGACCCATCTCCGATTACGGAAACAACCGCATAATCATCTCCCTGCAGATCTCTTGCCTTAACCATTCCAAGGCCTGCGGAGATAGATGTTGAACTGTGTCCTGTGTCAAAACAGTCTGTATCACTTTCGCATCTCTTTGGAAAACCGCTGATTCCGCCGAACTGCCTGATCGTATCGAATTTGTCCTTCCTTCCCGTAAGAAGCTTGTGTGTATAGGACTGATGCCCCACATCCCAGATGATCTTATCCTTGGGAAGATCCAAAGCCACATGAAGAGCCATGGTAAGCTCCACGGTTCCAAGATTGGAAGCAAGATGTCCGCCTGTTACCGATATATGCTCAATAAGAAAGTCCCTGATCTCCTGTGCCAGCTCGGGGTACTTGGATTGTGGGATTTCCTTTATGTCACCGGTCTTATTTATTTCATCAAGAAGCATTTTTTCGCTCCTTTCCCCTGTAATCACTTGTTTCTGTATATAAGATACTCAAACAGCCCGTCAAGGAAACTGTCTCCAAAGCCCAGCTCCGACAATATGGCTGAGGCCTCGTCCGACATCTGCTTAACCTTATTCCTGGCCTCTTCCATGCCATAGAGACTGACATAGGTTGTCTTGTTATTCTTCTCATCGGAACCTATGGGTTTACCAAGTTCCTCCTGATTGCCGACAATATCCAGAATATCGTCTTGAATCTGGAATGCGATTCCAACGTTGCTGCCGGCTCTCTCCATCATATCGACCTGCTTTTTATCAGCGCCGCCAAGAATAGCTCCCACCATAAGTGAGGATTCTATTAAGGCTCCGGTCTTGTTTTCGTCAATGTAAGCAAGAACATCCTTCATATCGGCGCTGCCAAGATCGGCATTCTCCGCCATTATATCAGCGCACTGTCCGCCCACCATTCCATAGATTCCCGCCTTGGTTGCAAGGACTTCTAGAGCTGATAAAAATCTGTTCTTGTTCTCTCCGTCGTAGGAAGGCAGTTCCTTTCCTGTAAGGGCTCCCTTCACCGCTGTCTCGAATGCAAAATTAAGAAGTCCGTCTCCCGCAAGAGTAGCCATTCCAGCGCCATATACTGCGTGTGTGGTCTTCCTTCCCCTTCTGTACTCATCATTGTCCATACAGGGAAGATCATCGTGCACCAGAGAATAGGTATGTATCATCTCAATGGCAGCCATAAAAGGCTCCACCACACTCTCATCTCCATTGCCGGAAAAAAGCCTGTAGGACTCCAGCATCATTACGGGTCTCAGGCGCTTGCCTCCAGCCATAAGGCTGTAATTCATAGCCTCGATAACTCTCTTTGCGTAGCCCTCCTCGGCGGGTAAAAATCTCTTAAGTACATCCTCTACGTGGGATGCTCTGTCCAGGAGCTGTTTTTCAAAAATCTGATCTGCCATTTACTCAAAATCCTCCAGGCTTCCGTCCTCGGATATTTTCTGAACCTTCTGTTCCACCACTGCAATAGCTTCGTGGCAGCTCTTTAACAGCTTCATTCCCTCCTGATATTCCTTGAAGGAATCCTCCAGAGTAATATCCTCATCCTCAAGGGCTCTTATCTTCTCTTCTATTTTCTTGAAAGCTTCTTCTACAGAGAAGCTCTGCTCTTCTTCAACTGCTTTTTTTCTGGTTGCCATATGGTCGTCCTCAGTTTCTGTCTATTTGACGGCTCCCTGTAACTGTTGCCTCTATGACGCCGTCGGTGACGTATACTTTAATATCATCTCCCTTGGATACATCCCCTGTGTTTCTGATGTTCCTACCCTCGTCATCGGTGGTGTAGGAATATCCGCCTTTTAGTCTGTCCAAAGGAGAAAGTCCCTTAAGTTTCTCAATATCCAGGTCCAGCCTGTGTCTTAAGGATATCAGACGCCTATCCATAAGCGCCTTCAACGTATCTTCTAACTGATCCATGCGAAGATACTGCTCTTTTATCTTACCTGCGGGACTAAGGAGCCTAAGCGTCTCATAGAAGCGCTCTGACTTGTACTTGTACCCGCTAATTATCCTATCCATATTTTTATACAGGATCGCTGAATAATCCTCCAGATCCTGCACAAATCTTCTGTATTCAAAAACCGCAAGCTCTGCCGCTGCTGAAGGTGTAGGTGCCCTTCGGTCCGACACAAAGTCTGCAATCGTGGTATCTGTTTCATGTCCTACTGCTGAAATAATAGGGATGGGGCAGTCAAAAATAGCCTGTGCGACTATCTCCTCGTTGAAAGCCCATAAATCTTCTATGGAACCTCCACCTCGTCCAACGATGATAACATCGACCTGCTTGGAAGCTAAGGTCTCTATGCCCCTGACAATACTCTCAGCGGCCTGATCACCCTGAACAATGGCAGGATAAAGAATAATCTGAATATGCGGATTTCGCCGCGTCGCCACATTGATTATGTCGCGAACTGCTGCTCCGGTGGGAGCGGTCACAACGCCGAGAGTTCTTATAAATGCCGGAATAGGCTGTTTGTAATCCTGCGCAAACATGCCCTGTTCCTCTAGCTTTTTCTTTAACTCCTCATACCTTTCATAGAGAGCACCGGCGCCATCAAGCTCAATCTGCCTTGCATAGAGCTGATACTTGCCGTCTCTCTCATAAACGGTAACCGAACCGGATGCCTTAACCTGCTGGCCTTCCTTCATTCGAAATTTGAGCCCGCCCCGCTCGGCATCCGAGCGAAACATGACGCAGGAAATAGCCCCTCCGGCATCCTTAAGCGTAAAATAGATATGACCGGAGGAATGATACTTACAATTGCTCACCTCTCCTTTGATCGTTATTGATCTGAGGAGAAAATCCTGAGCAAACATATTTTTTACATATGCATTAACCTGTGTGACTGTATATTCACTGCGCAAATTTAGCTAACACTCCGTTTACGAAAGCGGGTGAACCGTCCTGTCCATATTTCTTGGCAAGCTCTACCGCCTCGTTAATAGCAACTCCTGTGGGTACGGACTCGTCATATTTGATCTCGTACACAGCAAGTCTTATTATGGTGAGATCCACCTTGGCCATGCGACCGGTGTCCCATCCTGAAGTCTTGTCATTTATAGCTGCATCGATCTCTTCCAGCTTCTCGGCAATCTTCTCATATTTATCTCTGATATAATCCGCATCTGACTTGGAGAACTCAGTGTCACCTGTTGTGGCAAACAGCTCTTCCTGCTCGGGCATATCTTCAATCGGATTAAATTCTACGCGAAAAAGAAGCTCAAATATCTTCTCTCGCAGCATACTTCTATTCATCATATTTTCCATTCCTAATCAGTAAAAAAGGTTGTTACGGTTCATGACTTGGGCATTGTAATGCCGGCAATCCTTACATTGACGTCGGTAACCTGAAGCCCTGTCATATTCTCGATGGCGGCCTGAACTCTGGTCTGAACCTGTTGGCAGGTAGCCGGAATATTGTAGCCGTAAACCATCATAAGTGCAAGATCAACCTTAACCTCAGAAGCTGCAAGTGCTACCTTGGCACCCTTGTTCAGGTTCTTCCTGCCGACCTTCTCAAGAACATCGCTGGTATAATTGCCTGCCATAGCTGATACTCCGTCAACCTCAAGAGCTGCCAGAGCTGCGATTCTTGCAACTACGTCATCTGCAATCTTAACTGTTCCAACCTCTGCTAATTCTTTTCCCATTATTAGTACCTCGCATAAGTATTGTATGTATCAAGAATGTATAAACATACAAAAATAGTATAACATATTACAGCCAGAATATCATAGTTTTGGTATCGGCAAATGTAGTATAAGAAACCGTACCGGTTTCATCATGTAGATAATCAAACACTCCCCTCTCGGTGATAAGCATCTGAAAAAGTGCATCATACACAGCGTCGGAAGCACATTTGATAGTCACATTCTCACTTCCGTCTGCATAACGCCTCTCAAAAAGATCTCTCACCAGAGCTGGTTCAGCATAGGTAAAATATTCGTCCTCGCGGACATAATAATTGTCCTTCATGCTGTTACAGGTAGGCATATAGATAAGATCCGAGATCTGGTGATTCCTGCTGATCTCCTGCGTGGAAACATTGAGATAATCATAGTTCACGGAAGGGAACTTGGTGGAATCCGCCGACTCTCCCGAAGAAGTCTGATAAGAAGCATCTCCCCAGGTTACATCCATGTAATAATACGCATCGTTACACAGAACCAGATTCCAGGCGTGCCGAACTCCCGTTGAATTCTTGGTTGTAACGGTCCCCGTAACCAGTGTGCAGGGAATACCCAGCTTGTTAAGAATAAGCTGCGCCGCCTTGGAATAACCGTTGCAGACACTTCTGCCGTCTATAAATACTGAGCAGATATTCTGGTTATCTCCGGCGTCCACATCATATTCTGTATTGTTTATGATATAGTCATAAACATATTTGATCGCATAATAGTCATCGGTAGAAGAAGGTGCGCCGGCCAGGCAAGCGTTAACGGATTCGTTGATCAGTTGCTGCCTTCTATCCACTTCATCCTTGTCATACAGGTAATTGCCTGTGAAGGTGATCTTGGTAATAACATTATCCAGGGTGTAATTGGTATACTGATATCCGTCCACATAGAAGATCTCGGGATGATCCGTCATTACATAGTCAAAAACCAATTCGATGGCATCATCGCTGGTGGTTGACACCAGAATATCCTTTCCCATCCCCTGCATAATAAGAAGAAGCTCAGCATAGAGAGTCTTGCCGGAATCGGTAAGCCTCTCATAGGCATAATTGCCCTCCTGCTGCCTCTTTACAGATTCAAGATTTGCCTCAGTGATGCCAATTTCCTCCCTGGCAGCCTTGAGCTTCTCATCCGTATCGGAATCCTTAAGCTTCCTGTAGCTGGACATAAAGGAAGAATCTGCGTGACCGACATCCTCGTCCCGTTCCCTGTCCTGGGATAGTACAGCTCCGTCGTTCATCCCGGAAGCCGTCTCCGCCATGGCAGCGGCATCCTCATTGTCCCCCTCGTAGGTTACAGCAACCGAATCAGCCGGAATATCCTCGGATACAACATAGGACTGTTCATGTGAAGAAATCACCCCTTCTTCATATTCATCGGGATTCTTGACTCCTATATCCTCCAGATACTGATTCCATGCTTCCCCGCAGCCTGTCAGAGCACTGACAGCAATAATAACACTGCTCATTAAGGCAGTGACTTTTTTAAATCCATAATGCCTTTTAAGCAAATATTTTCCCCTCAAAAAATAGAATTTAGTTCTTCTTGAATTCGGAGAGAACAAGCCCCTTATTTCTCTCCATTGTCATGCCGACGCTCCATTCGTTAATAAACAAAAGAAGCGGTCTGTCGTGCATATCCTTGATCTTCTTCATATCGGAAGTGCCCACAAGCGCAGACATATCCACGTCCTCGTTATCTACCCATCTGATATATTCATAAGGGAGACTTTCAAGTATTATGTCTACATTGTACTCGCTCTCAAGTCTGAATTTCAAGACATCAAACTGAAGAACACCGACAACGCCGACGATGATCTCTTCAAGTCCGGTATTGAACTCCTGGAAAATCTGAATAGCGCCTTCCTGAGCAATCTGGGTGATACCCTTGACGAACTGCTTACGCTTCATGGTATCAACCTGTCTTACCCTTGCGAAATGCTCGGGAGCGAAGGTAGGAATTCCCTCATAAACAATGTTTTCCTTGGGCATACAAACAGTATCTCCGATTGAGAAAATACCGGGATCAAATACACCCATGATATCTCCGGCATAGGCTTCGCTTAAGATCTTTCTCTCATCAGCCATAAGCTGCTGAGGCTGGGAAAGACGCATTACCTTGCCGCTCTGTACATGCTTAACTTCCTTGTCTGCATCATATCTTCCGGAGCAGATACGCATAAATGCAACTCTGTCTCTGTGGGCCTTGTTCATGTTGGCCTGGATCTTGAATACAAATGCAGAAAACTCTCTCTCAAGAGGATCAATAACCTCTCCGTCAGCTGAAGTTCTGCCTGTGGGAGGTGTAGCCATCTTGAGGAAGTGATGAAGGAAGAGCTCAACTCCGAAGTTCTGAAGAGCAGATCCGAAAAATACCGGTGTGAGCTGCCCTGCTCTTACAGCCTCAAGATCATACTCAGCTCCTGCTCCGTCCAAAAGCTCGATCTCACCTACAAGCTTGTCGTAAGCATCCTGTCCGATCTCGCTGTCAATGGCAGCCTTATCGTCAAGGCTGATGATGGTCTCTTTACCTTCCTTGGTTCCCTTCTGGGTCTCTGAAAAGGTTACGATATGTCCCTCTCTTCTGTCATAGATACCCTTGAAGCCCTTACCTGAACCGATAGGCCAGTTCATAGGACATGTGGCGATACCAAGGTTGTTCTCGATATCATCGAGAAGATCAAAGGTGTCCATGGCATCACGATCCAGCTTGTTGATAAAGGTAAAGATCGGAATATGGCTCATGGCGCAGACCTTGAAGAGTTTTCTGGTCTGAGCCTCAACACCCTTACTTGCATCTATTACCATGACAGCAGAATCCGCTGCCATAAGTGTTCTGTAGGTATCCTCAGAGAAATCCTGGTGACCCGGTGTATCAAGAATGTTGATACAGCATCCTTCAAAATTAAACTGAAGAACTGAAGATGTAACGGAAATACCTCTCTGTTTCTCAATCTCCATCCAGTCAGATACCGCATGTCTTGCGGTGGCCTTACCCTTAACGCTGCCGGCCATGTTGATGGCTCCGCCGTAGAGAAGAAATTTCTCGGTAAGTGTTGTCTTACCTGCGTCAGGGTGGGAAATGATGGCAAAGGTACGTCTCTTATTTATTTCATTAATTGTTTCTTTTGTATTACTCATATTAACCTCAATCTATTCAATATTAAGGCCGGTATGCAGTTGCATGCCGGCCAATTGTTTGTTACCTCAGAATAGAGCAGGTTACTGCTGAGCTACATCCTTCATTGAGAAGCTGATTCTGCCCATCTTATCCTTGCCAAGGCATACAACTGTAACTGTGTCGCCAAGTGTAAGAACATCCTCAACGTGATCGATTCTCTCCTTGGAGATCTTGCTGATGTGAACCATGCCCTCTTTTCCGGGAGCGAACTCTACGAATGCGCCAAACTCCTTGATGCTTACAACCTTACCTGTGAAGATCTGGCCCTTCTCAAAGTCTGAAACGATGATGTTAACCATGTCAACGGCCTTCTGGATCATCTCTGCATCCTCACCGCAAACAGATACCTTACCATCATCTGTGATATCAATCTTAACTCCTGTGCGAGCGATGATCTCGTTGATGGTCTTACCTCTCTGACCAACTACATCGCCGATCTTCTCAGGATCGATCTGAACTGAAACAATCTTAGGAGCATACTTGGATACTTCCTTACGAGGCTCTGCAATAGCCTTGCTCATGCACTCATCCATGATGAAGAATCTAGCCTCACGGCACTGTGCGATAGCTGTCTCAACGATAGGCTTAGTAAGACCGTGGATCTTGATATCCATCTGGATAGCTGTGATACCGTCCTTAGTACCTGTTACCTTGAAGTCCATGTCTCCGAAGAAATCCTCAAGACCCTGGATATCTGTAAGTACTACGAAATCGTCATCTGTATCACCTGTTACAAGACCGCAGCTGATACCTGCAACCATCTTCTTGATGGGAACACCTGCAGCCATAAGTGACATACAGGATGCGCAGGTTGAAGCCATTGATGTTGAACCGTTGGACTCGAAGGTCTCTGATACGGCACGGATTGCATAAGGGAACTCCTCAACACTTGGAAGAACAGGAAGAAGTGCTCTCTCTGCAAGGGCACCATGTCCGATCTCTCTACGTCCGGGTCCTCTTGAAACCTTGGTCTCACCTACTGAGTAAGCAGGGAAGTTGTACTGATGTACATATCTCTTGTCAGCTGCGAAAGCGTCAAGGCCTTCAACCTTCTGAGCCTCTGAAAGAGGTGCAAGAGTTACTACATCACAGATCTGTGTCTGTCCACGAGTGAACATAGCACTTCCGTGTACTCTTGGAATAAGGTCAACCTCAGCTGCCAGAGGTCTGATCTGCTTGATCTCACGGCCGTCAGGTCTCTTGTGATCCTTGAGGATCATCTTACGAACGGTCTTCTTCTCATACTGGTAAATAGCCTCACCGAGGATTGCAAGCCACTCTTCGTTGTCTGCAAACTTCTCTGTAAGTCTATCTGTGATCTCTGCAATGTTGCCCTCTCTGGTCTGCTTGTCATCTGTGAATACAGCCTTCTCCATCTCTTCCGGAGGAACAACTTCCTTGATTGCTGCAAAAAGCTCTTCGGGAACTGCGCAGCTTGTGTACTCGTGCTTAGGCTTACCAACCTCTGCTACGATACCCTTGAAGAACTCGATAAGCTGAAGGTTCACATCATGAGCCTTGTAGATAGCTTCCTTCATCTTCTCCTCAGGAATCTCGTTGGCACCTGCCTCAATCATGATAACCTTCTGTCCTACAGATGCAACTGTAAGCTTGAGATCACCTGTATTCCACTGCTCCTGAGTAGGGTTAACGATAAGCTCACCATCGATCATACCCATCTGTGTCATAGCACAAGGGCCATCGAAAGGAATATCTGAAATAGAAACTGAAACTGATGCGCCGAGCATAGCTACAAGCTCAGGTCTGCACTGAGGATCAACTGCCATAACCATCGTCTCGATAGTTACGTCGTTTCTGTAATCCTTAGGGAAAAGAGGACGCATAGGACGGTCGATAACACGGCTGGTGAGGATAGCGTTCTCAGAAGGCTTGCCCTCTCTCTTGTTGTAACCGCCGGGGAACTTTCCTACAGCGTAGAACTTCTCGCCATACTCTACTGAAAGAGGGAAGAAGTCGATTCCGTCTCTGGGCTTAGCTGATGCTGTTGCTGTACAAAGCACTGTTGTGTCGCCGTACTGCATGAATGCGCAGCCGTTAGCCTGTTTTCCTACCTTGCCGATTTCAACCTTAAGTGTACGGCCGGCCAGTTCCATTGAATAAGTCTTTACCATTTTTTTCTCCTTAATCTCTCCTGCTCATCCGCGGTCCATCATCCGCATGTTGCGCTTCAGGTGCGTGTGCAGGCTTTGTCATGTTGATATTACTTGGTACTTTATATGAAGCATAGGTTTCAAGGTCATAGCTAATACCACGAAATCGCACTATTAACTATAACTTTGAATCCCTGATTCATATAAAAAATTAAAGACGGAATAAGCCGATCATCCAATCAGCTTTATCCCGCCTTTCAATTTCATGAATTACTTTCTGAGACCAAGATCAGCGATGAGCTTACGATAAGCCTCGATGTCCTTCTTCTTGAGGTAACCAAGAAGGCTACGTCTCTGACCAACCATCTTAAGAAGACCTCTTCTTGAGTGGTGATCCTTAGGGTTCTTCTGAAGGTGCTCATTGAGCTCCTGAATTCTCTCTGTAAGGATAGCTACCTGAACTTCCGGTGAACCTGTGTCTCCGGCCTTTCTGGCAAACTTGTTGATAACTTCTGTTTTCTTTTCCTTTGTAATCATGTTTTTCTCCTTTTAAATCTGTAATCCTGAAATCCGCCCGGTACACAGATGCGGTTGGAGTATCCAACATCCGAGTAAAGGGTAGTTTCTGTAACAATTGCGGACATTATGTCAGCAACTAAGATATACTAGCATAAAATTGCCACATTGTAAAGTAACGCTGTTTTAGCTGACTGCGTAGCTCTCTTTTTCAACAAGAGCATATATGTCTTTACCGGTCTTTTCTTCAAAATATGTTTTCAGAGCCATGACGGAATCCCATTTCTCCTGAGGGAAACTGCCATATCGACGTTTCACATCATTCATGCGATCCTCAACGCTCACGACGCCTTCACTACCCGACAGTGCATCACAGATCTGGATCAGCCTGTCGTATTCATCAAGTGAAATCTTACCAAGCTCTGCAACGATGAGTTCGTATTCTTCCTCGGAAGTATCCGCCCTGCCGATATACTCATCTATTCTCATGTTGTTAAAAGAGTGGGTAAGGCATATTCTTGCCACCTCATCATATCCAAGGGACATCATATATGAATAGCCGTCCGAGACATGCCCCAGATGTCTTACTCCAAACTTTCTTCCGATGTCATGGAGAAGTCCTAAGATATAAGCCTTCTCAGGGTCCATATCACCGCATCCTAAAGCTATTCTCTCAGCACAATGAGCAGCCACACGGCTGTGATTCCCCCAGGGCCCGGGATTACACTTTTCTGCTTCAGCCAAAAGTTTCTCTGCTTCTGATCTTGTAGGTAACATACAATCCCCCTTCAATGCTTAGTTCCTTTTGCGATGAGCATTCCATACTCTTTTGGTAAATCAATGGTTCCATTAATTGCATGTCCCTTAAGTATCTCAGTAATCTTATTCACAGGAACATCCAATATTGCCTTGAAAGACGCAAGACTGCACAAATATCCTACCAGATCATCTATGTCCGTTATATGAAGTGAATCCTCATAGATCCTTGTTTCAACTTCTTCAAAAGCCGATCTTAAAATACCCTCACCATTTTGCATTGTGAAGTTATGGTTCGGTTTAAAACTTTCACCGCCAAGCTCAAACCACTCCGCAAGCTTGTCAGTAAAGTTATTCTCACCTAAAGTTGTGGTGTAAAACGCCCCATCAGCCCTAAGTACTCTGCGCACTTCACTGATTCCTTTATTGATGTCCGGCACGTGATACAGCATGGAATTAGCTATAACCATGTCAAAAGAGTTATCTTCAAAGGGGAGATTCTGTATATCTGCCAGTCTGTACTCTATATTCTCTCTTTCTCCCAGATTCTCTTTAGCTGTAGCAAGCATCCCCTCTGATAAGTCAGTCATAACAAGCTTACCGAACCTTGATAATAATTCGTCGCGCCCTAACCAAATACTACCTGTGCCACAGCCCAGTTCCAAAACCTTCATGCCTTCATTTATTTCATAATTGGATACAGTCCAATTACCATATCCCAGCTTATTAGTGGAATACTTATCATGAAAATTCAGTCTCGTATCCAATCCTTTGGAAGTAGCATACTGCTCCTTTACTGCTGCCGAATCATTTGAACTACCAATTTTCATCATGTTTTCCTCCTGTTGTCATATTGTATGTTCATATGGTAAAGGCAGCCCCAAGGGCCGAGTCAACTACTTTTTTTATTATTTTACCGGAGGCTTCCAGGGCTTAGGTGTCAAAAGAGTTGTCTTTCCAATATCGGGAAGTACATCGTAAACCGAGCATCCCATCCTGCTTTCAAAGTATTCCTTGATACTAAAGGCCACTTCCCAGCCCTTAATGTAACCTTCCATGATTCCGTATCTTCTTGTGACATCCACGAATCTCTTTTCAAGGATTACAAATCCATAATCCACCGCCAGGGAGTCACACAGCTGAATAAGCTTATCATAATCATCAGCTTCGCAGTCCATGATATAAGCCTTTATTGCCTTCTCATGCCGGGTTTCCGGTTCATAATCAAACTCATCCTTCATCAAAAGATAGGAATGAGTCATGCAGATTCTTGCTGCTTCATCCCAGCCCTTTTCCATGCAGTATTTATAGCCGTCATAAACATGTGTGGGGATATCGGTTATACCGGCCCTTCTGCCTATATCGTGCATTAGACCTACTATATAGGCCTTCTCAGGATCCAGCCCCGGCACCTTCTCAGCGATATTTCCGGCTGCGATTCCGGTATTCATGGAGTGCTTGACCCAGGGGCCGGGATTAAGCTGTCCTGCTATCTCAAGTTCCTTTAGTGCCTCATCTATTGTTGGTAACATCTTCCTTCTCCTTCCCCCGAAAGTACATCATCACTTTTTTCTTATATACCAGCTGTAACCGTAGAAGATAAGATTCTTTTGTTCTCCGCCAAAAATAGGCGCAAGTGTCTCCAGCATCCATTCTCTGGCCTCTTCAGTGCTGATGTTTCCGTTTTCTATCTGTGCATTAACATTTGACTGGATCAGCATGAAATCCACAAATTTCTCAAGGTCGAAGGAATACTCCATGTCATATTCAGTCTGCTTCTCCATGAGGAAGCCTTCGGGAAGATCCTCCTGAGTCCACTTGTTCTCTTTCCTTGGTGGCTTGGGGAATTTCTTCAGATACTCGTTCTGATACCACTGTGTGTAGGCGCCATTTCCTGCCATTCTGTCGGTGATTCCAAAATCATAAATAACGATGACTCCATTGCTCTTAAGAACCTGAGCCATATTTGCCATGAATCTCTTCTCATCCACCCAGTTGATGCAGCCTGCAGCAGTTACGATATCATACTTTTCTTCAGGAATCTTAGTCTCCTCTGCCCCTGCAACATAGAAAGATAACGCAGAATCCTCTGCATACAGCTCCTTGCATACTTCAACCATGGCATCTGCGATGTCCGTTCCTGTTACCTTATCACAGATAAGCCTAAGGGCCTTGGTAGAAAGTCCTGCTCCGCAGCCCACATCAAGACCGTTTCCAAATACATAGTCTTCGCCCAGACCTAAATCTACCTTCAGCTGCTCTATTACCGATTTGTGAAGCCAGGGTCTCTTAGCATACCCCAATGCAATTCTCTTTGAATCAAATGACTTATTGTTCAATTATCCATACCTCTCAATTCCAAAATTCATATCCCAATTCATCAATATAATCGGGCACCTTTATTTCTTTCCCCTTCGTATCAATTGCTCTGTAAAAGAAAGGCTGATTCATAAGCTCCACAGAATCATCGAATTCCATGAGGAAATTATTATCAGTATCATCCTTAAGCGTATATATTCTCACATTCTTGTAATCCGGGTCAGCAACAGATGAACTGTTTTCATCCTGAATGACATAGCCTACACAGCCGTCGATATATTTGGTATTAAAAGCATTGTTGATCGTTCCGTAGCCAATGTAGGATCTGCCGTTGTACTCTATCATTCCAAACAGAGCGTCATCACTCTCCGTGTCTTCAAAGGTTCCGAGTTCAAATGCAATGGCATCATCGGGTAATGCCGGATATTCTATCCTTCCGCAGCCCGAAATAGTTAATATACCTGCCAGCAAAGCTATGCAGGCTCTTGTCTTCATACTCCTGCTTCCTTTCAAAACGTCTCATTACCTCCTGTAAATGATGTTAATGTCTTCAAGACGTAGCCAGTAAAATCCTGCTCTCTCTAAGGGTCTTGGACTGGTCATAATCGTATTCTATAGTGTTGATGTTGGCGTGGGGATATAACTGGCGAAGCTTCTTAAGTACGCCTCTCTCTGCCACATGGCTTACAAGGCAGCCAAAGGGATGAACGATAAGTATCTTGTCATAGCCCTGCTCTATCATGTGCATGGCCTCTGCCATAACGAGCCAACCATCGCCTATGTTGTAATATTCGCTGAGAATATCCACTGACTTTTTTCTCATCTCCTCAAAACTTCCGTCCGCATAAAAGCCGTTCTTTTCAAGAAGACTACTCATTTTGTGCTGCATTCCCTTGAGATAATCGATTATCTTCTGGTAAATCGTAAGCTCAGCCTTGGAAGCGTTGTTAAGTTCCGCGGACTTCATTTCAGTGAACATGACATAGGTACAGTAATTCAAAAAGCCTTCCATTCTGTATTCCATGCCGTTGTCAGCAAGGAACTGCTCCAAATGCCTGTTTCCTATGGGTGAGCACTTGATGTATATCTCTCCTGAAATACCAACTCTGGTGAGTTTTTTCTCGTCACGGGAAAAACGTTCTATCTTGAGGAAATCGTCTATGATCTCCTGATATCTTTTTTCCCTGAAAAAGAGGTTCTTGCCCGCTGCTATGTCAGCGGAAATCCTCTTATTCCAATCGTCGTAGATACATTTAGCCTGCCCGTGAATCTTCTCATAGGGTCTTGTCTGCTGATACAGTGTCATCAACAGATCGCCGTAACATACCGCTGCAATGGCGCCGAACAGCATCTTAGGACCGATCTTAAAGCCCGGATGAGCTTCAGAGCCTCTGAAATTCAATGACAGAACCGGAATCCTATATCCGCTTTTCTTGACACACTGAATGATCAGGTCGTAGTAATTACCTGCTCTGCAGGCGCCTCCCGCCTGAGGTTCAAGGATAGCCATATGCTCCTTGTCCGTATTATCTGATTCAATATGAGCCATGAGATTGCCGATGATATCCATTGCACAGGTGCAATATCCGGAATTAACAAGAGACAGCATATTGTCCGGAAATTCATAATATTCCGGAACAATATCCAGCTTGTAGCCGCCAAGTCCAAAGGCAGCAATGAGAAAATCATTATGATAATGGAGCATGTCAGGCATATAGATAGTATGTGTCTTCTTCATGCTCCTTGAGAAAATCGTATTATCTTTGTTCATTTATTACTTCCCACCAACACTACTTACAAAAATAAGGCATTGGAATATTACTTCCAATGCCTTAAATCATATACAAACCTCAGGAATTATTCAACACTATTTATCAGTGCAAAAATCTCTTCCTTGATCTTCTTATTGGTCTCAAGAGCATTCTCTCTGCTGTCCCTGTTGGAATAGAAGTAGAATTTGATCTTGGGCTCTGTTCCTGAAGGTCTTACAGCAAACCAGCTGCCGTTATCAAGGAACAGTCTGATGGCATTCTGAGGTGGAATATCCTCGAAGCCTTCAATATAATCGATAACCTTCTCAACCTTGGCTCCTGCAACCTCTGTAGGAAGGTTCTCTCTGAACCACTTCATCATACGCTGAATACGCTGTGCTCCGGGGATTCCCTCAAGAACCATGTTGGGCTCATCCTCAGCAAAGAAACCGTACTTGGCATAAATCTCCTGAAGAACATCCCAAAGGGTCTTGCCCTGCTTGCGATAATATGCTGCAGCCTCTGCAACAAGCATACCTGCTGAGATTCCGTCCTTATCACGGATATCCTCGCATACAGCATAACCTACAGACTCCTCATAACCAAAGAGGTAGGTGTATCCGTTCTCATGGAGGTAAGGAATCTTACCGCAGATGTTCTTGAAGCCTGTAAGGGTCTCAAACATCTCTACGCCGTAGGCCTTAGCCATTATGGTTGAAAGGGTTGAAGTAACGATAGACTTAACCATTGCTCCCTTGGCAGGAAGTGTGCCTGCATCTTTTCTTCCCTCAAGGACATAATTAACAAGAATATATCCTGTCTGATTGCCGTTAAGAGGAATATAATTGCCCTTGTCATCTCTGATCTCGATAGCAAATCTATCGGAATCAGGGTCAGTAGCCATTAACAGTTCAGCTCCAAATTCTCTTCCGTACTGCTCTGAGAGCTTAAATGCCTTGGGATCCTCAGGGTTGGGATATCCAACTGTAGTAAAATCAGGATCGGGATTTTCCTGTTCAGGAACGATTTTCCAGTTGTTGAAGCCTCTGTCTGTCAGCATCTGTCTGAAAGGAATTGATCCGCAGCCGTTAAGAGGTGTGTAAACCAGCGGAATGGAAAGATCCAGCTCATCTCCCTCATGAATTGCCATACCCTCGATCTTATCAAGATATTCTCTGTCATATTCTTCACCGAGAACAATGATCTTGCCTGCTTTAACGCCCTCGTTAAAATCAGACTTCTTAATGCCGCTCCAGATGTCAACAGCGTTGATCTTCTCTGTCATTCCGTCAGCAACATCTGATGAAACCTGACATCCGTCGTCCCAATAAGCCTTGTAGCCGTTATATTCCTTGGGATTATGTGATGCTGTGATGTTAATTCCTGAAACTGTTCCCAGTCTTCTGATCATGAAAGCCAGCTCAGGAGTAGGGCGCAGATCCGGGAAGGTATAAACCTTGATGCCGTTAGCTGCAAAGATACCTGCTGCCAGCTGTGAGAATTCCTTGGAAAAATGTCTGGGATCATGGGCGATGATAACACCCTTCTCCATATTCTCTTTGCCTGATTCTACGATGTAGTCGGCAATACCCTGAGAAGCCTTACCAACAGTAAAGAAGTTCATCATATTGGTTCCTGCACCAACCTTGCCGCGAAGACCTGCGGTACCAAATGCAAGATCCTGGTAAAAACGCTCCTCGATCTCCTTGTCGTTGTCTTTGATATTCAAAAGTTCAGCTTTGAGAGGATCGTTGTCCTCAAGATGTTCAAGCCATTCGTTGTATCTTGCTTTATAATCCATAGTTATACCTCCGTTAATTTATATTATATTTTACCATTAATAGGTGCCTGTCCCCATTAACAAATTGTGAACAACACAGAATTCCGACAGACATTTACGTTCACAGTTTGTTGATGGGGACAGGCACCTTAATATCATCTCACTGCCTGGCAGCCTCAATATCGCTCTGTATCTGTTCTTTCAGCGCCTCAAGGCTATCAAACTTCATCTCCGGTCTCACAAACCTCTCCAGCGCGATCCGTGCGTATTCTCCGTACACATCTTTATCAAAGTCATAGATATAGGTCTCAACACCAACCTTTTCCTTCTCGGAAATAGTGGGTTTTCTCCCTATATTGGTCATACCGCGATATTCTTTTCCATCAAGATATACCTTGCTGGCGTACACTCCAAAGGGCGGAAGAAGCTTATTCTCAGGCGGGATAACATTGACCGTGGGAACCCCGATGGTGTGACCGATATGATTGCCGTGTTCAATCTCACCGCCTACGCTGTACTCTCCACCAAGAAGCCTTTTTACCATGGCCATGTTGCCATCGGCTACTTCGTTCCTCACTCTTGTGGAGCTGACCTCATCGCCGTCGATACGTACCTTCTCAATAAGCTCCAGCTCGTAGCCACACTCCTTGGACAGGCTCCTTAAGAGGTGCTGATCGCCCCTTCCCTTGTCTCCGAAGGAAACATCGGTGCCGGCAGCTATGTACCCGGCATGAAGCTTCTCAACCAGTATCTTCTTAACAAAATCCTCCGGCGGTGTTGCGGCAGTCTCTGCTGTCAGCGGAAATTCAATGAGCACATCAATGCCAATCTCTTCGAAGGCTTTCCTCTTCTCCTCCCTGGTAAAAAGCTGCCTGACCGCTTTCCCCAGAAAGAATTCTTCCGGCGACGGATCAAAGGTAAAAACCACCGCCATAAGGTCATCCACCTTCTGCTCCAGAATATAATTAAGGAGCTTCCTGTGTCCCAAATGAATTCCGTCAAATTTGCCTATTGCAACGGCGCTTTTTCCGTCTATCTGAAATTCTGTTGTTCCTGAAATTATCTGCATCAATCTGTTTCTTTCGTAGGATTATTTTTCAAAAAAGAATTTGTCCACATCGAAGGTCTTCTTTTTTGCGCTGTATCTGTATATGCCAAAGAAGGTGCCGTCTTCGCCGTATACTCTGAATTCGTTGCCTTCCTTGAACATCTCATCGTCATATTCGGTATCATTGACCCCATCGGGATTCTCATCCACCAGGTTGTCTTTCCTGAAGCTGTTGCCGTTTTCGAGAAGACCTCTTGCGGACGTTTTAACATGAATAGCATCAAGGTCTCTGAAAATATACTCCGGGGACTCGATAATGTCCATAAGAGTGCCGTTATCTCTAAGCTCCTCAACCTTGGACAGCGGAATAGCCGTATCTATTCCAAAGGCTCCCACTCTGGTTCTTGCCAGCTGAGCCATGGCGGCGCCGCAGCCAAGTGACAGTCCGATATCGTGACAAAGAGTTCTGATATAGGTTCCCTTGGAGCACTTAACCTCCATGGTAAAAACGTGCTCATCCCCAAGATGCTCATCATCCAGAATAGTGATCGCACTGATATGGACCTTTCTGGGCTTTCTCTCCACCTCAATTCCTTCACGGGCCAGCTCATAGAGCTTTTTGCCGTTCTGTTTGATAGCGGAATACATGGGAGGTATCTGATCGTAGTCACCCACAAAAGCCTGTACCGCTTCGCGAAGCTGCTCTCCGGTGACATTGACCTCTCTACTGTCAACCACAGTTCCGGACATATCCTGGGTGTCCGTGGTGACACCAAGCTTGCAAACTGCGATATACTCCTTATCATGATCTGTAAGCATCTCCACCAGCTTGGTTCCCGTTCCGAGACATACCACCAGAACTCCCACAGCGTCGGGATCCAAAGTTCCGGTGTGACCGATCTTTTTCTGCTTAAGTATTCCCCTTAATTTGGCCACAACATCGTTGGATGTAAATCCGGGCTCCTTGTAGATATTTATAAGTCCGTTATACTTATTTGCCATTAAATCCTGTTTCTCCATTAAGAAAAATAATCCCACCGGGATATCCTCAAATATCAAGGTGGGATTAAAGTCTGTATTATTCTTCTGTTCCTTCAAGCTGCATATGGATGTACTTGGTGATAGCGTTGATCGCATCATGAGCCGTACCGTTCATGGTACAACCTGAAGCACGTACATGTCCACCGCCGCCAAATACCTGAGCTATCTTGGATACATTAACAGCTCCGTTACTTCTAAGGCTTACCTTGTACTCCATTGGCTCGTTCTCATACATGAATATCGCACAATCAACTCCGATAGTGAACATCAGCTGATTGACAATACCGTCGAGATCGCCGCCTGTGCAGTTATAGAACTCCATAGTCTGCTTGGAAACAACCGAAACGCATACTCTTCCGTCGAGAAGAAGGATGCTCTCAAGAAGCGCTCTTCCAAGGATCTGATTCTGAAGATAGGTCTTCTCGTAAAATACGTGATCGATAAGGCTGGTAAAATCAAAGCCGTAACCGATGAGCTTGGCAGCAACCTGAAGCGTCTTGGGTGATGTGGAATTGTACTTGAACACTCCGGTGTCAGTAACCATACCTGTGTAAATAGCCTTGGCAGCCTCAATATCAAGCTTGTCTTCCTCAACACAGTCAAAAACAAGTTCGCAGGCTGAGCTGGCTGTGGGAACCACATATGTGATATCTCCGGTTCCGGTATTGCTGATATGATGATCGATATTGAAGGTCTTCTTCGCTGCATCAAAAATCGGCTCTGAACCGCCAAGTCTTCCCTTCTCACAGTCAAGGCAGATAAACAGGTCATAGCTGTCAACATCTGTCTCAAAAGAAGTGTTTATCTTGTCACTGTCCTTAATGAACTGAAGCTCCGGTGGAACGTCCTCAAGAAAAACGTCTACCCTTATATCAGGATAGTTCTTAGTTATGTAAAGGTACATTCCCATGCAGGAGCCTATGCAGTCTCCGTCAGGTCTTACATGGCCACTGATCGCTACGGTTTTGACACCGCCTAATAACTCATCAATCTTCATCTCTTACTTCCTTACTCTTCATCTTCATCTGAGAACTCTTCCTCAGATTCTTCTAATTCTTCGCCTCTGGCAAGTCTTGCCTCGTTATCCTTGGCAGTTACTTCGTCGATCATCTTGGACATATTGATTGCATACTCGATGGAATCGTCCATGATGAATCTAAGCTCAGGTGTATATCTCATATTCAGCTCCTTGGCAAGGGTTGAACGGATATAGCCTGCGGCGCTCTTAAGCCCCTCTGCGGTTCTGTCTCTGTCTTCGTCATTACCCATGACTGTGACCCAGACCTTGCAGGTCTTAAGGTCAGGAGCAACCTCCACGTCCATAACAGAGGTCATGGGGCTGATCCTGGGATCTTTACTGTAACGGATGGCTTCTGAAATAACCTTCATTACCTCTCCGTTTATTCTTTTATTTTTGTTACTGTTTTTACGCATATATTTTCCTCCGCGATATACGGATCATTACTGGCGAGGAACCTCAACCATCTCGTAAGCTTCTACAAAATCGCCTTCATGGATCTGATCAAAGCCGTCGAATACAAGACCGCACTCGAAGCCTTCCTTAACTTCCTTGACATCATCCTTGAATCTCTTAAGGGATGCAAGATCACCTTCGAAGATCTGCTCGCCGTCTCTTGAGATACGAACCTTGCAATCCTTCTTGATGATACCGTCCTTAACAAAGGCACCGGCAATGTTACCAACCTTGGAAGCCTTGAAGATAGCACGAACCTCGGCATGTCCTGTAACTCTCTCTTCGTATACGGGAGCAAGCATACCCTTCATAGCGTACTCGATCTCTTCGATTGCCTGGTAGATAACCTTGTAGAGCTTAATCTCAACACCTTCATGCTCAGCCATGCTCTTAGCAGTAGCATCGGGACGAACGTCAAATCCGATAATGATAGCATTAGATGCAGCAGCAAGAGTAACATCAGACTCATTGATAGCACCTACGCCACCGTGGATAACCTTAACAACAACTTCATCATTTGAAAGCTTGAGAAGTGACTGCTTAAGGGCCTCTACGCTACCCTGAACGTCAGCCTTGATAATGATATCAAGTTCCTGAAGTCTGCCTTCCTCAATCTTGGAGTAAAGGTCATCAAGGGACATCTTAGCCTTGGTCTCTTCGATAAGGTCTTTCTTGTGCTGCTGAAGGTATGTGTTGGCATACTGCTTGGCCATCTTGTCTGTCTCATGTGCAAGGAATACTTCACCTGCATTGGGAACATCTGAAAGACCAAGTATCTCAACAGGCTGTGAAGGAAGAGCTTCCTTAAGCTTGTTGCCCTTATCGTCTACCATCGCTCTTACCTTACCTGAACTTGCACCTGCAGAAATGAAGTCACCTACATGAAGTGTACCCTTCTGAACAAGTACGTTGGCAACGGGACCACGTCCCTTATCAAGTCTTGCCTCAAGTACAAGACCTCTTGCCTGTCTGTCGGGGTTAGCCTTGAGCTCAAGGATATCAGCTGTAAGAATTATGGTCTCAAGGAGGTCCTCAATACCCTCTCCGGACTTGGCTGATACGGGAACGAACTCTGTTGTTCCGCCCCAATCTGTGGAAATAAGACCGTACTCGGTCATTTCCTGCTTAACTCTGTCTATATTTGCATTGGGTTTATCAATCTTGTTAACCGCAACGATGATCTCAACCTCTGCAGCCTTGGCATGGTTGATAGCCTCTACTGTCTGAGGCATAACACCGTCATCGGCAGCTACTACAAGTACTGCGATATCTGTAGAATTGGCACCACGCATACGCATAGCTGTGAATGCTTCATGACCGGGAGTATCAAGGAATGTGATCTTCTGATCATTTACAGATACAGTATAAGCACCGATTCTCTGTGTGATACCACCTGCCTCTCTGTCAGTTACAGAGGTCTTACGGATAGCATCAAGAAGTGATGTCTTACCATGGTCAACGTGACCCATTACGCAGACAACCGGAGGACGCTTCTTAAGTGTCTCTTCTGCGTCATCTTCCTCCTTAAGAAGTTCCTCGATAACGTCTACAGGAACCTCCTTCTCGCAGATGATATCGTACTCGATAGCTATATTCTCAGCTTCCTCATAGGAAAGCTCTGTATTAACTGTTGAAATCTGGCCTGCCATAAAGAGCTTCTTGATGATAACAGAAGGCTGCATTCTCATCTTCTCTGCAAGCTCCTTGATGGAAACCTTCTCAGGGATAGTGATAACCTTGATCTGCTCCTCAGGCTCCTCCACCTTCTTAACCTCAGGCTTGATGAATCTGCCGACTCTCTTACTTCTTGGCATCATCTCTTCCTGCTCATAAGCAAGATCCTTCTTGTTTCTCTTATCCTTCTCCTGGCCCATGCGACGTCTTTCTTCGTCTCTGTGGTTACCGCCCTCTTTTACGGGAGCCTCGAAACCACCGGATCTTCCGCCGCCCTGCTTGTCAAACTTGTTGCCGCCGAACTTGTTGTCCTTGCCTGCACCGAATTTGCCGCCCTGGCCGGGTCTTCCACCCTGATTGTCACGACCGCCGAAACCGCCCTGGTTCTGTCCGTCTCTGCGGAAGCCGCCCTGACCGCCTCTATTACCGCCGTCTCTGTTATCACGGGGCTGGAAGCCTCTTCCATCCTGACGATTGCCGCCCTGACCGCCTCTGTTGTCTCTGTTTCCGCCGGCCCTGTTATCACGAGGCTGGAAGTTTCTGTTATCCTGACGATTGTTATTAGCAGGCTCTCTGTTCTCCCTTACCTCTCTTTGCTTGTTCTCGGGAGCAGGTGTCTGAACCTGAGGCTGTGCCTGAGCCTGTACCTGAGGTGCGGGCTGAGGAGCTGCTGCAGGCTTAACCTCTACAACAGGTGTTACAACCTCAACAGGAGCTTCCTTCTTGGGCTGTGGCTTGGGAGCAACAGACTTGTTAACAGGTGTGTTGTAGCTCTCGAGCTGTGAAGGAGCTGTCAAAGGCTTAATGGGATGATAAACGTTCTGGGACTGAGCAAAGGTCTTCCTCTGTCCGCCGTTTCTGTTATCCCTGTTATCTCTGTTATCACGGCGCTGATTGTTTCCGCCATTTCCCTGGTTATTGGAACCCTGTCCGTTATAACCGCCCATCTTGGAATTGCCGGCATTGGTTACCATGATAATCTTTTTCTTTTTCTTGGGAGCGTCTCCGGCTTCGGGAGCAGGCTTCTTAACGTGCTTCTGCTCTGAAGCTGTAGCAGGCTTCTGCTCTGCAGGCTTGTCAGCCTTTGGAGCGGGAGCTTCCTCTTTCTTCTCTGCCGGAGCAGCCTTGGGAGCAGATTTGCCAAAATGCTTTCTTGCAATCTCAGCATCACCCTCCTCTATGGAACTGTTCGAACGCTTCGCTTCTATTCCCTTCTCCTGTAAAAAGCTGATAAGCTCTTTTCCTTCGCATCCAAGCTCACTGGCAAGTTCGGATATTTTAATTTTTGCCATTCACATTTCCTCCGTACTTTTTATTCAAGGTAGTTCTTTCGAAGCGTTTTTGCAAAGCCTTCGTCCATAACCGCAAGGCTTGTTCGAACATCCTTACCAATTGCATGTCCCAGATCTTCTTTGTTTCCGAAAAAGATCATGGGAACGTTATAATAACTACATTTATCACTGAACTTTTTCCTGGTGTTATCAGAAGCATCCTCACTTATGATAACCAGTTCAGCTTTTTTATGCCTTATGGCTTCCAGCACGGAAAACTCACCGCTCTGGAGCTTGCCGGCACGCATGCATAAACCAAGTAATGAATATATCTTGTTAGAATCCAATATTTTATCCAAGCTCCTTCTCAATTCGCAAGGTAACATCGTCCGGGATCCGTGATTTAAGGGAACGTTCAAGGCCCTTGTTCTTAACTGCCTTCCTGAAGCACTCTGCATTGTTGCACACATAGGCTCCGCGGCCGTTGGCCCTTCCCGTAGTATCAAGAAGTATCTCATCCTCGGGTGTCTTGATAACCCTGATAAGTTCCTTCTTCTCCTTCATCTCTCCGCAGCCGACGCATTTTCTCATCGGAATCTTTTTAGGCATAATTATTCCTCTGTTTCTCCGGCTTCCTCAGATTCCTCGTACTCGCCTTCCTCGTACTCACCCTCTTCGTACTCGCCTTCTTCGTACTCCTCGTACTCCTCATCATAATCTTCGTCATCCAGATAATCTTCCATTCTGAATCCGGGAGCATCCTTAGCCTGAGTCTCGCTCTTGATATCGATCTTGTAGCCTGTAAGTCTTGCTGCAAGTCTTGCGTTCTGACCTTCCTTACCGATGGCAAGTGACAGCTGATAATCAGGAACAACAACCTTGGCGCTCTTCTCATCGGGATCAGCAAATACTGCTACGATCTTGGCAGGTGAAAGAGCATTCTGAATAAGGTTACCGGGGTTCTCATCCCAGTTGATAACATCGATCTTCTCGCCGTTAAGCTCATCAACGATGAGATTAACTCTAGCGCCGTTAACACCTACGCAGGCACCAACCGCATCAACGTTAGGGTTGTTGGAATATACGGCAATCTTGGTTCTGCTGCCGGCTTCTCTTGCGATTGACTTGATCTCTACTGTTCCGTCCTGAATCTCGGCAACTTCCTGCTCGAAAAGTCTCTTAACAAGATCGGGATGTGTACGGGATACAAGAATTCTGGGTCCCTTGGAACCGTTCTTAACCTCAAGAACGTATACTCTGATACGCTGTGTAGGTCTGTAGGTCTCTGTCTTAACCTGCTCGTTCTCGTTCAAAAGAGCATCTGCACGGCCCAGGTTGATGCTGACATTTCTTCCTACAAATCTCTGAACAACACCGGTTACGATGTCATGCTCCTTCTCGAAATACTCGTTATAGATAGCACCACGCTCTTCCTCACGGATCTTCTGAAGAATAACGTTCTTGGCGTTCTGGGTAGCAATACGTCCGAATTCCTTGGAATTAAGAGGAACCTCAACCATATCGCCTACTGCAGCCTTCTTGCTGATCTTCTTGGCATCATCCAGGGAGATCTCGATCATAGGATCCATAACGTCATCTGCAGTCTCAACTACTTCCTTCTCTGCGAAGCATCTGAAGTCGCAGTTGTTTCTGTCAACCTCAACTCTTACGTTGTCTGCCTTGCCGAAGTTATTCTTGCAGGCTGTGATAAGTGAATTCTCGATTGCATCAAACAGAGAATCCTTGCTGATGTTCTTCTCCTTCTCCAAAAGGTCAAGGGCATCCATTAATTCTTTACTCATGGTAATCTCCTTTTTTAATCAAAAATCAAGTGCAAGTTTGATCACTGATATTTCTTTTCTTACAAAAACTTCATCTGTTCCATTTATATCAACGGTAACTGTGGTCTCATCAAAACCCTTAAGTGTACCGGCAAACTCCTTAACTCCCTCTCTGGGCTTAAAGAGCTTGAGCTCAACATCCTGTCCTATGCTGTTGGCAAAATGTCTGTCCTTCTTGAGCTGTCTTCCAAGTCCGGGACTTGAAACCTCAAGTGTATAGGCCTCTTCAATAAAATCGTCGGCATCCAGCGCATCCGAAAGTGCATGATTCACATCCACGCAGTCATTGATGTTGACGCCGCCTTCCTTGTCGATATAGGCCCTTAAATACCATTCTCCCGCTTCCTTGACATATTCAACGTCGTAGATGGAAACACCGCATTTCTCAGCGATGGGAGTAAGGAGAGCCTCGGTCTTAGCTTCAATATCGCTCTTCTTCATAAAAACGTATACCTCATTAAGTACATGCATGACAACCAATTGTCTATGCAGCAAAAAAGTGGGCTCTTCGCAAGCCCACTTCCTAGTTCCACGCTTAAAATACCACAAAAACGACTTTTCGTCAAGTCCCTATTATCATAGCATTAGCAGAAAAGTCACTTTCAGCCCTTCCAAACTCCGCAAGCACCCTTTTCCCCTCGGGAATCACATAGGTATTGTCAGAGGAATCAGCAAATCTGTGGAAAAGAACCAGTTCCTTATCCTGCCACTTTCTTACATAAAGCTGATTGCCTGTAGGATTGTTGTAGCTGTTTGTGGTGTACTGCTGCAGCGTAGTTGTGCCGTATTTTATAATATCCTTTGCCTTATCATAAAATTCCATGCCGGCCTTTACGATATCCCACTGCCAGTCCGCCAGATCATAAATATCACCACTAAGGCACATTCTTCCAAAAAAGGTGTTAATCAGAGAATACTCAAGGCGGGTCCTGTCATCATCTTTTCTAAGCACCGCCCAAACTTGCGTCTGATCAGGCCTTATCACCCTGTGCACATTTGCCGCAATAAGAGGAATTGCCTTGGTCTCATGGGCATCTGAAAAGCTTGCCTGACTTGCAATCTCCATCATTGAATAAACAAGTCTGTGGCCGCCGCTGGAACAATTCTCTATTACCAGATCCGGAATCTCTTCCTTCATTTTTTTAAAGAACTTCCTTGTTCCCTGAACCTTGGTAAAAAGAGCTTCTCCAAGACTGTCTCCGCCATCGCAGCCGATTCCTATGGAGTCGTTATAGTCCACCTTAATATATCCAAAACCGCAATCCTTAAGGTGTTTAATCACCTTCTCTGACAGATGCTCGATAACCCACGGATTCTCCATATCCCAGAAACGGCGTCCCGCAACAGTCAGGGGATATCCGTCCTTTTTAAGCAGATATTCCGTTTTATCAAAATAAGGGCTGTGAGGTCCCACAACCTCCATCTCATACCAAAGTCCCGGGATCATGCCCTTGGACCTTATATAATCCGCAGCTTCCTTCATACCATTGGGGAAAATATCCCTGTTCACTTCCCAGTTGCCTACGCTCTCAGCCCAGTCGTTCTTAAGCCCGTACCAGCCGGAATCAATGACAAAATACTGGATTCCTTTGCCCTCAAGAACATCCGCCTGTTTTCTGATGCTATCAATGGTAGGATTGCCCCAGCTGGTGCAGTATTCGTTAAACATGATACCCATGTGATCATCCACGGGTGAAATATCCGGATGCTGCGCCTTCACCAGTTTGTCGCACACCTCTTCCAGAGAACTGCCTTCAGCAATAATGGCATCCGGGGTTATAAAGCTCTCCCCCGGCGCAAGTTTTTTTATCCAGTGGCCAAAATCCCTGTCTGCTATTCCGCCCATCACAAGAAATTCCTGGGTTTTCTTGCATGAAACCTCTATCTGCCAGGAGGAAGCAAGTCCCATAAGGATTCCCACAATATGTCCGGACTCAGAATTCTCAAGAGCCACGAAAGGAAAATACTTTCTCACAGGCATAGAGCCCACATTTCCAAATTTGAACACTCTTGTGGAGCAGCCATTCCAGGATTTTTCCAGATGAAGATCTTCTATAGTCTCAGTCCTTAGCTTGCCCTCCGCACTCCAGAAGCTAAGGAGCCTGTGGATCTTGTCAGCCTTTACTCCGGATAATGCAAAAGAAGCGATCATCTCAAGCACAGCTTCTTTGTCACTGCCGTTCACAAATTCCGCGAAAACTCTCTTTGCGGCATTATCTTCCTTTTCATGAACCTTAAGAATATGGTGCCTGTCATCCTCATATGTATCCAAACGCTCTTTTCCCGTATCTGCAGAACCGGTTTTCTTAAGTCCCCAGAAGGTATCACTGGAGCACATACTCATGCCGCAGGAAAAACCGCCCGCATATCCATCTCCCAATAGTTTTACTTCACCTATAAGTTCCATATCTTACTCCTTATGAACATTATATTCGCTATATCATCTTTTATTGTATAATATTGTGTATGTTCACAGAGGTGACAAACCATGTCAAAATCATGTTCAAGCGCCAGTTCTCCCGAATTTCCACGCATACTTGTCGACTTCATCGGGGGGCGAACTTGCTTCATACTTCATGAAGTCATATATCGTCTGTATTTCCCACTCAGAAATATTGGGATAATCCGACAGTTTTTTATACAGCACGCCATCCCAACATTCCGTAAAGTGAAATTCGCCGATCTTTATCTTCATGCCCGCTCCCTGTAATCCGGAATCCCTACAATCTTTGCGGCCTCGGTAAAATATTCTTCCTCGATATAAGGCCAGGTCACAGGCTCCTTTGTGGCCTCTTCCTGGAGACTTGCGGCTTTTTTCAAAAAGTCCACAGTGATGTCTTTGCCTGTTTTCAGCACATAAACGTTGTTGGCAATAAACCATTTTCCCTTATCCATAAGGCCCTTTTCATAAAGAGCATCAATAACATAATCCACATCATAGGGGATATTTAAAAGCTCCGCTTTCCATGAGGGGCCTTCCGGTTCGTTCTCATCATAGCCGTGAAGAATCAGGCACTGGGCCTGTCCCGGGGCATGTATGGCTATTCCTGTGGAGCCGGTGTTGAAATAGTGCTTTCCCTCTGCCTCAAGCTCAGTCTGAATATGGGTGTGAGCGGCAACAATATAGTCGGTATCAACCTTCTTAAGCCAGCTCTCGGCACTGCCATCCTTGGCCAAAAGAAGCTCCCGGCTGTTTTCCGGTGAACCGTGGCAGCAAATTATGGCAGGATAGCCCGGGCAATCATACTTAAAAGAAATTGGCATGGATTCGAAGAAATCCAGATCCTCGTCCGTCAGCAGTTCATAGGTGTAAAGAAGGTTGCCACAGGCTGAATTGTAGATCCAGAGCGGTTCATCGGACTCCCCGCGAATAACCTTTCTCTGCCCCAGAAGATAATCCTCGCGATTTCCCCTTATGGCAGTCACCTTGTATTTTCCCATGAGTTCCCGCATATACTGCATTGTCTCAACAGCGTCGGTGGTATCGGACACATAGTCCCCCAGGAGAAAAAACTCTGTGATTCCCCTGCCAATCATATATTCCGCCGCTGCCTTAAAAGCGGTGTAGTTGCTGTGTATATCTGAAATTACGCCTATCTGTTTTGTCATTTTTCACACCAAATATTCTTTACACTTGTCAAAATGCATTCCGGAGCAATTGTTTACTCTGGCTATCACAGGCTCCACCTCATCCAGCTTGTACCACTTAAGGTCGTCCACCTCTACAGAATCTGCGAAGTCGCTCTTATTTACATATGCGATGAAGCCGATCATGATAAGCTGCTTGAGTTCAAAATAGTAACTGGATACATACTGGCATCTGTTTACTGTCTGGCCGGTCTCTTCCTTTACCTCTCTGGCCACAGCTTCCTCGATGGTCTCCCCCTCTACCATGTAGCCTGAAACTACAGTCCACTTATCCTCGGATATGTAGTTCTGCTTAAGGAGAAGAACTTCGTTGAGCTCGTTCACCACCAGCACTTCCACTACAGGCAGGGGATTGTTGCCGTATATTCTTTTGCAGGCTGGGCAGATCTTGCAGTCGTCATCCCCAAGTCTTATTTCATCAAGTTTATGTCCGCATTCTGCGCAGTATTTAAAAATCATTGTTGCTCTCCTTTATATGTTTACTTGTGCCAAGCATAATACATGCCCTAAGGGCATAGTCAATCACTCATTTTCTTAGAATGATCATCTCTCCATTTTTATAGTGAAGACTTGATTTATCTTCTTTGAATCCGTTCTGCTTCATAACCGATATCAGTGTATGCATGAAAAATCCATGGGTAACCAAGGGGCAATCTGAGTTCCGCTCTCGCACCACTCTTTCATCATTTCATTGAACTGCTCGAAATAAACCAAATCCGGTTTTGCCAAATACAGTTTCATTTTAGGCATTTTCATCCCAAATAGTACTCCTTATCCTCTTTTCACAATCATAGCCCTTATTATATTAGATATTATCTGAATTTGAGAAGTCGCAAATGTCATAAAGCCGCATCTATTCTATTATTGAATTCGCCCAATAAAACAAATATTGCTTCCATCGCAGTAGGTGAATCCAGCAAAAAAATCTGGACTTTACCATCGTCATGCTTTCTGTCAGCGTTCCCGGTATTCCCGGAGCAAATATGGTTTTCTTGAGCATTCTTCTTGCTCACCTGGAGGTTCCCGTTGAAGCAGTGGGCCTCGTTCTCGGAATTGATGCCATTCTCGATATGATAAGAACTGTTTCAAACACCACGGGAGATATTGCGGTATCCCTGATCGTGGCAAAAAGTGAAAACCTAGTAGATATGACTAAATGGGAAAAGAAAAATGGACAAAAAAAATCCTAAACCAAAGTGGCTTAGGAAATCGGGTTGGGCTGTTATAAAACATTCAATACCTCGTAGCGGAATCGAACCGCTGATTCTGCCGTGAGAGGGCAGCGTCTTAACCGCTTGACCAACGAGGCACGGTATATTGTCCACTGAAG
>NZ_ATVS01000002.1 GCF_000420845.1 Butyrivibrio sp. AE3009
TAAGCTTGCTGAATGCGGGATAGAGTTTGCCCTTACAGAAGAGAGCTATACTTCAAAGGCTGATTTTCTTGCAATGGATGAATTGCCAGTATATTGTAAAGGATATGACAAACCATACTCTTTTTCCGGAAAGAGGATAAAGAGAGGCCTATACAGGCATTACGATGGTACTGTAACAAATGCAGACATAAACGGGGCTGCAAATATCTTAAGAAAAGTATTCCCAAAGGTAACCCAATGGGATAGGGGCATAGTGGACATGCCCTGTTCTGCAGGCTGCGTAGAGCAGCAGGCAGGTTCATGCCGCGAAGCGGCGTAACAGAAACCCTTTCCGACGCAGAGTCGGTGAGGGCAGTTCATTCTGAGTATTCATCATACCTATCCAGGAAATGGTGTCGATTTCCATCCGGTGTCTTGTAGGCAATCAGGGCGTTCAAGTGAACATTCTCAACACTCTTAAAAATATTTGCCTCGATGTATGGGCTCATCTCACGTAGCTGCGCGATCAGGGCCTTGGTCTCGGCGCGTTTACTTCCGAAGTCCAGGTCATTTTCTTTTGCCAGCATCTCGGTCATTCTGCAGGCGCAGTTGATGAATTTGAGATCATTGTAGGCTGCCCACTTTTTTACATCTTCCTCTCTTATGAGGTAGAGAGGTCTTATGAGTTCCATGTCTTCGAAATTGGAACTGTGAAGTTTAGGCATCATAGTCTGGATCTGCCCGCCGTAGAGCATTCCCATAAGTATTGTCTCGATGACATCATCATAGTGATGACCAAGAGCTATCTTGTTGCAGCCCAGCTCTTTTGCCTTGGCATAGAGGGCGCCACGTCTCATTCTGGCACAGAGGTAGCAGGGAGAACCTTCCACTTCCTTGTCCACAACCTTGAAAATATCAGAATCAAAGACTGTGGCAGGAACCTGCATCAGCTCAAGGTTCTTAAGGATATTCTCGTAGTTGGCGGTGTTGTAGCCGGGATTCATAACGATGTATTCGACTTCGAAGTTCTTTTTACCATGCCGATGTAGCTCCTGGAAGAGCTTGGCCATAAGCATGGAATCCTTGCCGCCGGAGATGCAGACTGCGATTTTGTCGCCGTCCTTTATAAGTTTATAGGTGTTGATTGCCTTGGTAAACTGGCTCCAGAGTTCCGGCCTGAACTTTTTGATTATACTTCTTTCGATTTCTTTGTTCCTTGTATCTGACATCGGTTTTCCCTACTAACTATATGAATTAATATGAAATAAAGATCGTTAAATTGCCTATGAATGTTAACACATTATCGTGGAGGGAGCAAGGGCAGTGAAGAGCCAAGGAATATAAGGCAAAGATTGGAGAAATTATAGGAAAATATGTAGTTGTGATACCCGGTAGATTCAAATCCGCTTAAACTATATGAAAATAGTTACTGTAGCAATAATCTACGTTAAAGCATCAGGACGCACACCCTTGACAGCACAAAGAATAATTGCTGCGAACGTCTCACCGACGGCGAGGAACTCAGGAACAATCTTCTTTTTCTCCGTCGAGGACAGCATTGTAGCAATTATTCTTTGCACTATCAAGGGCAAGCCGCTTACGCGGTGGCTGTTTTCTTTACCTCGGGCTCAGAATCTTGGAACAATCCGGCGAGCTGGCTAGATTGCATTGTAAGATTGGAGAATTTGCGTTGCCTTGCTATTTTTCTGATTATCCATTCGATAATTCATCATGAAATATCTGATATTTCTTTTGATAACGTTATCCGGTGCAGCAAATAACGACATAGCGAGAGAAAAATAATTGCTGTCATTATCTCGTAGACCGTTGTGCCAAATAAAGAAGAATTCATTTCGTTGTACGCAATGAAAGCACGCGGTGAAGCATAAACGCAAGATATGAGTGTAGAGTAGTTTATAGGCAAACACTCAGAATTAAACGGGCATTGACTTCGCGTGTCTTTGGTCAGCGATAATTGACGGTATCTTGATAACCGGACACTTGCATAGGAAATTAATCTATCCTCAAGTGTTACCATAGCTAATTCATACACTCCTGCTGCTATTTGCTTATAATCCGCGTGTTTTTCGGTGCTTATATGAAAGCGTTATCCTGATAACCATATTCATCATCATATGAAACTCTTATTAAAGCAGCATTAGTAAGCCTTTTAGCTTAAATAATCGGTCAAGTAATCTGATCATCATATGAAAATGCTTATATCCCCCTATTAATATGCCTTTTAAAATCAATGATGAATTGGCAATGGCTATTTCACAGCATGCGAGCATATTAAAATGGAAAGATTGAAAGCGTTAGTATGTACAGCATGAATAATTTCATATGGTATCAGCGACAAAGAAGCATATGATAGATAAGAATAATGATGACTTCGTATGCATAGGTGCACAAAATATTACTGATTTCAGCAAAAATACCGTTCACATGCATATGAAAGATTATATATAGTTGCTTTTGTATGCCTAAGCCATCAATCAGAGCTTTTTTGACAAGAGAGGCAACCTTTTGAAGAGGCTATCCTGCCGCTAACAAAACAAAAAGCAACCGGCAAGAGGAAATTTCAGTTCCTGTGAGGATGTGGGCATTTATGCCACATACCTGATTCAAATCCGCTTGATTAGCCCCTAACGCCCTGGATATTGATGTCAAGGGAACCGTGGAATACCGCAGCCGGCTTTATCGGCGAGGATATGCCGCGAAAGTCCCTTGACATCAATATTCAGGGCGTTCATATAGTTTAAGCGGATTTGAATCTACCGGGTATCACAACTACATATTTGTTATCATGTACAATCCATTGCATCGGGTTCTCATGTTTTCTTGCTCCTTGTGAAAAAGTATATAAGAGTATATAATCAAAGTTGAAGTATATATGAGTATATAAAGTATATACGGATTTCAAAAGTATATAAGAGTATATAGAAGTATATAAGGAGATCAGCCTGAGAATGGAAAGAAACCCTTTTGTTTTAAACTTTGGAAAGGTTCCAAGACAATATATTAGCCGCGAACTTATCATCGACGAGATAGTTCAGGAGATGAACGATGAAGAGTCGCAGAATAACTGTTTTATGCTCACAGGGACCCGGGGAAGCGGCAAGACAGTCACCATGACAGAAATTGAGCAGAGAATTCTGGAATCTGAAGACTGGATCGTTATAAGGCTAAACGCTGAGCGGAACCTGCTGGAGAGCCTGGTGGGTAAGCTTTACGACAGCAGGAGCTTCATAACACAGTTTGTGGATGCGAATCTGAACCTGTCAAAATTTGGCATAGGCTTAAGTGTCAGTTCCAAATCTCCCGTAGCGGACATTGAATCAGCATTGGAGAAAATGCTTAAAGAGATTCAGAGAAAAGAGAAAAAGCTCTTAGTTTCTGTTGATGAAGTGTCTAACACTGCTTCCATGCGAGAACTGGCCAGTTGTTTTCAAATCCTTATAAGAGAGAACTATCCGGTATTTTTGCTCATGGCAGGCCTTTATGATAATATAAGTGATCTGAGAAATGCAAAGACCATGACCTTTTTATACCGTACTCCGCAGTATGAGATGGAACCTCTTAATCTGACCCTGATTGCAGACAGATATTCCAAATTGTTTGGTATTGACAGAGAAAAAGCCATGGACATGGCTGTCATTACCAAAGGATACCCTTTTGCATACCAGGCAATGGGTAAGTATGTATGGGAAGAAGAGAAACATGAATTAACGGAAACGGTATTGATCAAATTTGATGAAGCGCTGAGGCACTACGTTTACAAAAAGATGTGGTCCGAGCTTTCGGATAAAGACAAATGGTACATGTCCTATATAGTTCAGAAGGATGAAATGCCTGTAGCAGAGCTTCTCGAGATTACTAAACAGAAGAAAAACGAGTTTTCACAGTACAGAGAAAGACTAAGAGACAAAGGGATCATCGATGTATCTGAAAGAGGTGTCATCAAGCTTAAGCTGCCCCGATTTGATACTTTTGTAAAAAATGAAATTGGATTATAACATAAAGGAGAATGATAAATGAAAATAGTATTTATGGGAACCCCTGATTTTGCCAGGTGTGCTCTTGAAAAGATAATTGAAGCAGGCCACGAGGTGGTTTTGGTTGTAACACAGCCCGATAAGCCCAAGGGCCGCAGCGGCGAGCTCCAGGTCTCTGATGTTAAGGCACTGGCTCTTGAGCATAATCTTCCGGTATTTCAGCCGGTTAAGATCAAGGAGCCTGAGCACGTGGCTTATCTTAAGAGTATAGAGGCGGATATATACGTGGTTGCAGCCTTCGGACAGATCCTTTCCCAGGAGATCCTTGATATTCCGAAATACGGCTGCGTCAATATCCACGCGTCTCTTCTTCCTGAATACAGAGGAGCTGCTCCTATTCAGCAGTCCATAATTGACGGCAAAAAAGAGACAGGCGTAACCATCATGCAGATGGCAGCAGGCATGGATACAGGAGATATCCTTATTCAGAAGACTATTCCCATTGAAGAGAACGAGACCGGAGGTGGCCTTTTCGATAAGCTTTCTATTCTTGGAGCAGAGCTTATTGTGGAGGCGCTGCCACTTATAGAGGCCGGTAAGCTCACCCCTGTTCCTCAGGATGAGGCTAAAGCCACCAAGTGCGGCAAGCTGTCCAAGGATATGGGCAAGATAGATTTTAGTAAGGACGCAGAGACCATAAGAAATCTTGTAAGAGGCCTTAATCCCTGGCCCAGCGCCTTTACCTCTCTCGAGGGCAGGATGCTCAAGATCTGGAGCGCCAAGGCTCTTGATGAGGAGGACTTCGATGCTGCTTACGGAGGTCAGGAATCAGAAGAGGACTTCGCAGTAAGGCAGCAGCTGGTAAAAGACAACGCCTACGGAAGTATTGCGGCTGTCGCCAAGGATTCCTTTGCAGTGCTGACAGAGGGCGGATATCTCCAGATCCTTGAGGTTCAGCTTGAGGGTAAAAAGAGAATGGATGCCAAAAGCTTCCTTCTTGGCAACCGCATTAAGGTAGGATTAAGACTTGGATGATATGATATCCGTTAAAACTTTAATATATTTAGGAAAAGAGGCGATTTACAATGTATTACGGATATGGAAGAGGTTATGGTTACGGAATGGGATTTGACCCTTTGTATATTTTGGTCATCATCATGGCGATCCTGTGTATGGTGGCATCCGCAAGAGTATCCTCGGTTTATAAAAAATATGCTCGAATCCGCAGCATGAGCGGGCTTACCGGAGCACAGACAGCAATGGAGATACTAAGAAGAAACGGAATTACCGATGTGACAGTGGCACATGTTTCAGGCAATCTTACAGATCATTATGATCCAAAGAGAAGAATGGTATGTCTGTCCGATGCTACCTATGGCTCCTGCAGCGTAGCTGCCGTGGGAGTGGCAGCGCATGAATGCGGACATGTTCTTCAGCACTACACAGGCTATATACCGATCAGGATCAGATCAGCTATTGTACCCGCAGCAAATATCGGTTCCAAGGCAGGAATTCCCATAATCCTTCTGGGATTCTTCCTTAGCTTCTCACCACTTGTAACCATCGGCATCTGGGTGTTCTCACTGGCAGTTATCTTCCAGCTTGTAACCCTTCCCGTTGAGTTCAATGCTTCTCACAGAGCACTTGTTATGCTGGAACAGTACGGGATTCTCGGACATGAGGAGATCACTCATTCCAGAAAGGTCCTCAGCGCAGCTGCCATGACTTATGTGGCAAGTGCAGCATCAGCAGTAGTGCAGCTCTTTAGACTGGTACTGATTTATGGCCGAAGAGGTAATGATTAAATGGCAAATATAAGAGAAATTGTATTAAGCATTCTCATGGAATACGATAAGGATGATAACAGAAAGGTTTCCCTTTTAAAGGACTCTCTGGAAAAGTACGACTACCTGGAAACCAGGGACAAATCCTTTATCAAAAGAGTTGTGGACGGAACCCTTGAGAGAAAGATCCAGATAGATTATATCCTTAACCGGTTCTCCAAGACCGGAACCGCCAAGATGCAGCCCTTTATCCGAAGTCTTATGAGAATGAGCGTCTATCAGATAATGTTCATGGACTCAGTGCCAGACAGCGCTGCCTGTAATGAGGCAGTGAAGCTTGCCGCCAAGCACAAGTTCGTCAACCTCAAGGGCTTTGTTAACGGCGTTCTGAGGAACGTTGCAAGAAACAAGGATAATATTGAATATCCCGTTAAGGATATTAATTGCGGAGTAGACCACCTATCCGTTTGCTATTCAATGCCCGAGTGGATCTGCAAAATGTGGCTGGACAGATACGGCTTTGATAAGACGGAGAGCATATTGAAGTTCTTCCTGGAGACAAGGCCCACCACTGTAAGGCTCAACATGAAGGCTTTATCAGATGCTGACGAGATAGATGCTCTGGTAAAAGAGCTTGAGTCAGCCGGCGCCGTAGTTAAGAAAAATCACATTCTTCCCTACGCACTGGAACTTGAAAAGACCGACAACATCAGATTTCTTCCCGGTTTCATGGAAGGAAAGTATACTGTTCAGGACATCAGCTCAATGCTCCTTACAGAGATTGCTGATCCTAAGCCCGGACAGACAGTAATAGATGCCTGCGCAGCCCCCGGAGGAAAGAGCCTCCATGCGGCAGAAAGAGTCCTTTCTGAGAACTCATCACAGGACTCTTCAGCTAACGGACATGTAATATCAAGGGATCTGTCAGAGCGTAAGTGCGACCTTATCAGAGATAATGCAGACAGAATGGGACTTACCAATATCGATATATCTGCCCATGATGCAAGGATTACCGATGAGAACCTGACAGAGAAGGCAGACATTCTCTATCTCGATGTTCCCTGCTCAGGCCTTGGTATCATGGGAAGGAAAAATGATATCAAATACAATGTAACCCCCGAGAGTGCGGGAGAACTTACGGATCTTCAGTGGGAGATCGTGAAGGCCTGTGAGGGCTATGTTAAAAAGGGCGGTATACTTATGTATTCCACCTGTACCGTCAACGCAGCAGAGAACGAGGAGATGGTTCAGAGAATCTGCAAAGAGCTCCCTTTTAAGCCCGTTGACATATCCAGGGACTTACAACGTTTAGGCCTTGATAAGGATAATGCCGGTACAGAAGGCTATATCCAGCTCATCCCCGGAGAATACGGCACCGACGGCTTCTTCATAGCTAAGCTGCAGAAGCAGTGAAGACAGTTGCCGGATGTAGATAATTATGTATAATAAGTCAGGTTCAGAAAGAACTGGCAAGAATAATCAAGAAAACCAACAAGGATCCATATTCAGAGGAAAAGAGATTTGTCAGATAATAATACAACTATCACAAAAGAATATATAAAGGGGCTGACCGGTAAAACCGACCTTAAGTCCCTTAATCTTCAGGAACTCACAGAGTGCATCAAGAGCCTTGGAGAACCTGCCTTCAGAGCCAAACAGCTCTACGAATGGCTCCACGTCAAGCAGGTTGCCGATTACGACGATATGACCAATATTTCCAAAGCTCTTAAGGAAAAATGCAGAGAGAACTTCGACCTTACAGCACTTAAAAGTGTTCAGGTTCAGGAATCCAAACTGGACGATACCAAGAAGTTCCTTTTTGGCCTTGGAGACGGCAATGTCATAGAGAGCGTCTTCATGAAGTACAAGTTCGGAAACAGCGTCTGCATCTCCTCACAGGTGGGCTGCCGCATGGGCTGCAAGTTCTGCGCTTCAACCCTGGACGGAGTTGAGAGATCTCTTTTACCATCTGAGATGCTGGATCAGATCTATTCCATAGCCAGAATAACAGGAGAGAAGATCTCAAGAGTAGTTGTTATGGGATCCGGAGAGCCTCTGGATAACTACGACAACCTCCTTAAGTTCATTCATCTTCTGTCCGATGAGAACGGCATGAACATGGGACAGAGAAACATCACTGTTTCAACCTGCGGAATCGTGCCCAATATCTACAGACTGGCAGAGGAGCAGCTCTCCATTAACCTGGCACTTTCACTTCACGCCTCCAACAACGACAAGAGAAAGCAGCTGATGCCAATTGCCAATCAGTACGAGATCCATGAGGTCCTGAAGGCCTGCAAAGACTATTTTGACAAGACCGGAAGACAGCTTACCTTCGAGTATTCCCTGGTGAGCGGAGTTAACGATACTGATGAGGATGCTGCGGAATTGTCTGAACTTTTGGCGGGACTTAACGCAGTTGTGAATCTTATTCCCGTCAACCCAATAAAGGAGCGTGACTTTAAACCGACTGACCGCTCCGGAGCCCTTGCCTTCAAAAATAAACTTGAAAAAAGTCATATAAATGTTACTATTAGAAGAGAAATGGGCAGGGATATAGATGGCGCCTGCGGACAGCTAAGAAGACGCCATTTGGAGGAAAGTGTATAACTACCTGCTTATTTGTATTGTGATGAAAAATATGTAGACTTGGGGAGAACTGTTTTGCTTAAGACCTTTTCCATAACGGATATTGGAAAGAAACGAAAACTGAATCAGGATTATGTTTTTTCTTCAGACAGAAAAATAGGAAATCTATCCAATGTATTTATAGTGGCAGATGGCATGGGTGGCCATAATGCCGGTGACTATGCGTCCCGTTTTACTGTAGATACTATGGTGGAAGAGATTGAAAAGTCTTTTGAACAGAACCCGGTCAAGATCTTGGAGAAGGCCATCAAGACTGCCAATTCCAAGCTCAGAGAGAAAGCTGCCGACGATCCCAAGCTTTTTGGCATGGGAACCACCGTTGTGGCCGCAACTGTCCTTGGCAGATACCTTCAGGTTGCCAATGTGGGAGACTCCAGGCTCTACGTCATCAACGATACCATCACACAGATTACAAGAGATCATTCCCTGGTTGAAGAGATGGTCAGAATGGGCGGAATCGACAGAGAGACAGCCCGCACTCATCTCGACAAGAACATCATTACCAGGGCTATCGGTGCCACTGAAACTGTAGACATCGACTTTTTTAATGTGGAATTAAATCGTGGGGACATAGTCCTCATGTGTTCCGATGGGCTTACCAACATGCTGGAAGACGAAGAGATTCGTATGATAGTAAGTGGTCAGAGAGACATCATAGAAAAAGCTCAAAAGCTTGTTGTGGCGGCTAATAACAATGGGGGAAAGGACAACATCGCCGTTATCCTTATTGAGCCGTTCGCTGAAGAAGTAGCACATGACGGAGGACTAAATGATTAAGATAGGAATGATAATCGGCGACAGGTACGAGGTGCTGGAAAAGATAGGCACCGGCGGTATGTCCGATGTATATAAAGCAAAAGATCATAAGCTGAACCGCCTTGTGGCTGTTAAGGTTCTTAAACAGGAATTTTCCGAGAACGAGAATTTTGTCTCCAAATTCCGAGTTGAGGCTCAGTCCACTGCGGGCCTTATGCACCCCAACATAGTTAATGTCTATGATGTTGGAGATGAGGATGGTGTCAACTACATTGTTATGGAGCTTGTAGACGGCATCACTCTTAAGAAGTACATTGAGAAGAAATCAAGGCTCTCCGTCAAGGAGGCCGTGAGCATTGCAATTCAGGTGGCCATGGGCCTCGAGGCAGCTCACAATAACAATATCATCCACAGAGATATCAAGCCTCAGAACATAATGATATCCAAGGAGGGCAAGGTTAAGGTTACAGACTTTGGTATTGCCAAGGCTGCTACCAGCAACACCATCACCTCCAACGTTATGGGTTCCGTTCACTATACATCTCCCGAACAGGCAAGAGGCGGCTACAGCGATGCCAAGAGTGATATCTATTCACTGGGTATCACATTGTTTGAGATGTTGACGGGACGTGTTCCTTTTAACGGAGACACAACCGTGGCAATAGCCATCAAGCATATCCAGGAGGAGCTTCCCAGCCCTGCGGATTACAACGATGAGATACCTGTCAGCGTAGAGAAGATAGTTCTCAAGTGCTGTCAGAAGAGCCCCGACAGAAGATATCAAAATGCTGCGGAGCTTATCACAGACCTCAAGAAATCCCTTATCACACCGGATAAGGACTTCGTGGATCTTGTTGATCCCGATGAGGAGGGGCAGACAAGAGTTGCCTCCGGTGAAGAAATCGCAAATGTCAAAAACGGTGCTCACAAGCTCACAGATACAGAGCAGATGCGCCTTAAGGATGATGTCATGAGGGAATATGACAAGAAGGATTCTCGTGACAGTTATTCCAAGGATAAGAAAACCTCTCGCAGAGACTACGAAGAGGATGAGGACGACGATTTTTACGGCTATGACAGCAGAGACAGGAGAAGAAAGCCTGCGCCGCCCAGCCGTATTGAGAAGCTTACAATCATCATGGCTATCATTTCAGCAGTCCTGGTGGGCTTCATAGTTATATTGCTGCTTGGAAGGAGCATGGGACTCTTTGGAGCTGAGGACTCCTCCGCAATTGACAGCAGCACTGCAATGATCACAGACAGTACACCTACTGCTTCTGCGACAGAGGGAATCCAGGTTCCCGATGTTACCGGCAAGAGCTATGCCGAGGCAGTTTCAATACTTACCACCGACAAGGGCTTCAAGGTTGAGAAGGCAGAAGATACTGCCAATACAGCCGCCAAGGATACCGTGGTTTCCACCAATCCTTCCGCAGGCAGCAGAGTTGCCAGCGGTGCCACTATTGTTGTTACTGTAAGTAACGGCGCCAATTACACCAAGGCAGAGACTGCAACTGCCAGCGCCACTGTGGCCAAGGCAGAGGGACAGGTTACAGTACCCAATGTCATCGGCAAGACATCAGAGGAAGCGGTTATCATTCTGGTTGAATCCGGACTTACCGCCGGCAGCATTGTTGAGACCAGCAACGAGGATTCCAATCTCACAGGTCTTATCTGTGCTCAGAGCATTGCGGTTGGTACTTCCGTATCTGAAGGAACCGTTATCAATATGGAACTTTCAACAGGACCTGCCAATGTAACCTACAGCTATGTCGCAGATATTACAGCTCCCACAGAGGGCGAGAACTATACTCCCGGACTTTCCGTGAGAGTCAGCCTTGTTACCTCAGACGGAGTTACACTTCTTAGCACCACAACCACAGATTTCCCTGTGCAGGCTACCTACAAGGGAATCACATCACCTACGGGAACCCTTACCTTTGTTTATACCGCAACCTCACCTCAGGTCACCAATCCTGATACAGGCGAGATCACAGGCGGTAATACCCAGGAGTACACAGTTACAAGAGCTGTTACCTTCACACAGGAGAATTGATGAAAGGCAAGATCGTCAAAGGAATTGCCGGCTTTTACTACATAGAAACTCCCACGGGAAAAGTATATGAATGTAAGGCGAAGGGCATTTTCAGGAAATTCAATTTAAAACCGCTGGTGGGAGATGATGTGAGAATCGACGTCATCGACGAGGACAATGCACTTGGAAATGTGACCGAGATCATTCCAAGAAAAAATCAGCTTATTAGACCGCCTGTTGCCAATGTGGATCAGGCGGTTATTTTGTTTGCCATAGTTAAGCCCAATCCCAGCTATAACCTGCTGGACAGATTCCTGATAACCATGAGGCAGCAGAATCTCCCTGTTATCATCTGCTTTAACAAACAGGACATTGCTACCCCGGAGGAACAGCAGGAGCTCTACGACGCCTACGAGAAGTGCGGCTACACCGTTCTTTTTATCAGCGTCAAGGAGGAAAAAGGACTGGACGAGCTAAAGGAGCTATTACGAGGTAAGACCACTACTCTTGCCGGCCCCAGCGGCGTTGGTAAGTCCTCCCTTTTGAACAAGCTGGTTCCCGACGCCCAGATGCAGACCGGGGAACTTAGTAAGAAGATTGACAGGGGCAAGAACACCACCAGGCATTCAGAGCTGTTTTTTGTCAAAGAGCTGTCGGACCTTACGGAGGATGGCGTGGGGACCTATATCATCGATACCCCCGGCTTTACTTCCCTTGATGTCAGGGATGTTACCTGCGACAACATAATGCAGTACTATCCCGAGTTTGAGGAATTTGAGCCTGAGTGCCGCTTCGGGGGCTGCGCTCACATGGCTGAGCCTGACTGCGGAGTTAAGACCGCCGTTGAGAAGGGCAAGATCGCCAGGGTTCGTTATGAGAACTATCGAATGATCTATGAGGAACTGAAAAACATGCGTCCCGATTATTCCAAGGGTAAAAAGGGACGATAATACATAATTTACTTACAGAGGGGAACAAAATTGAAGATATGGGTAACAAGGCATGGCCAGACCGCCCTTAATGCTGGAAGGAAAATGCAGGGAAGATCCGACATACCCTTAAACGATACGGGGGTAGCCCAGGCTAAGGCAGCCAGGGACAAGATCGGGGATATTAAATTCGACGCAGTATACTCAAGTCCACTGATCCGCGCAGTCAGAACAGCTGAGATAATCGGCGGTGTGACGGAGAGTGAGATAATTAAGGACGAGCGCATCATAGAGGCGGATTTTGGCAAATATGAGCAGAAGAGCTACTACGGCTGCGGCCCGGCCATGAGCCTCTACTGGATGTTTCCGGAGCTTTTTCCCGCACCGAAGGGAGTTGAGACCACGGATCAGATGATACAGCGAACCGCTTCTTTTCTTAAGGAACTGGAGGAGAAGGATTATGAGAATGTGCTGATTGCCTGTCACGGTGGTATAATCAGATTCATACGAGGCTATCTTGAAGGAGCCAAGTCCGGATATGTCTGGCGCCCAAGGCCTAAGAACTGCGAGATAAGAGTATATGAGAGAATTGCCGGCGAGTATATTCTTGTTGATGATGTGCTGTAGAGTCAGTAGATTGGCAGTTCATATATCATAGTTAAAAAACATCAATTCATCGTGGAGGATATTTATGGCAGATACAATTACATTAACAATACCCAGACAGAAGAACATTGCCCTTATTGCCCATGACGGCAAGAAGCATGAGCTTATAGACTGGTGCAAGGCAAATGCAGAGGTTCTTAAGAGACATTTTCTGTGCGGAACAGGAACAACAGCAAGGATGATCACCGATGCCACAGACCTTCCTGTTCGCGGCTATAATTCAGGCCCTCTTGGAGGAGATCAGCAGATCGGCGCCAAGATTGTAGAAGGCAAGATCGATTTTGTAATATTCTTCTCGGATCCCCTTACCGCTGCGCCTCACGACCCTGACGTCAAGGCACTTATGAGAATCGCTCAGGTCTATGACATTCCTTTTGCCAACAACAAGGCAACTGCTGATTTCCTGATCAACAGCAGTCTCATGGATGAGGAGTACGACCACGAAGTGATCAATTTCCAGCAGAACATCGCTCACAGAGCAGAGACTCTCTGATAACTTACTAAATTATTAAATCTTTACCTACTTTGACTGCGTTAAGGTTAGGTAAAGATTTTTTTGTTAGGGTATAATAAATATGTCTATTTGTGACTTTTAGAAACAGAGGTTAATATGAGCGAAAATAGAAATAAGATACTTATTGCTGAGGATGACAGAGACATTATAGACCTTCTGAGACTCTACCTTGAGAAGGACGGTTATGAAGTCATCGCTGCGGAGGACGGCCTTGTGGCCATGGACCTGTTGCAGGACGAACAGCCTGATCTTGTGATCTGTGACATTATGATGCCCGGAATGAACGGCTATGAGCTGATCAAAAAAGCAAGGGAGCTTGAACATAATCTTCCCATCATAGTTCTCTCTGCCAAGACTCAGGACGAGGACAAGATAAGAGGACTGGATATAGGTGCTGACGATTATTTGACCAAGCCCTTTAATCCGCTGGAAATAATTGCCCATGTAAGAGCGGCTCTAAGACGCTTTTACCAGCTGGGCGGTGAGACTGCGCCCTCCAATGTTTTTCAGGTGGGAGAGCTTGCTATTGATGTGGAGAAGGTTCTTTTTACCAAGAACGGCAAGGCTATTGACCTGACACCATTTGAATTCAAGGTAATGACACTACTTATGAAGAACCCGGGCAGAGTGTTTACCAAGGTTCAGGTCTATGAGCACATTAATGGTGAATATTTTGAGAACGACGAGAATACCCTTATGGTCCATATGAGTAAGCTCCGCGACAAGATCGAGGATGACAGAAACAATCCCAAATACATCAAGACCGTAAGAGGCCTTGGCTATAAGATTGAGAGATACTGATGGCTAAAAGATTACGACCCTTTACCAGGGAAAGAGGTACACTGAACTCTGTGGTCACCGGAACCTTCGTGGTGTTTGCGTTCCTGGTGGTCTTCATTACCATAACTATATATGTGACTGTGGGCGTTGCCATCAACAGGGCCCAGGACCAGAAGGGACCATACAAGCTGATCCGTCAGAAGGAGAATCTTGTGAGGGAGCGCTACAACCGTCTGGCTGTGTCTGCAGGTCTTGGCAGCGGCAGCTATATTGAAGTTCTTGACGCCAATGCCAATGTCATCTACTGCAGCAACCTGTTTAAAAACAACACCTACGATAAAGAAGAGATAGAGTACATCCAGAGTATTGACGGAGGCAGCTATTACAGCGCCGATGTGGTCTATGTCGGGGATGAGGTTGCGGGATATGTGATCCATAAGTATTCACTGGCGACTACCACCATCGATAACAGGACCGGCGAGGTTGTGGCGATGGGAGGCGGTGTCAGCGGAGTGATGATCCTGGACAGCAATAAAAATGTCACCTACTCTACGATGGATAACGGGGTAACCCATATTTCCGACACCGAGTTTGAGTATATGTATGGCGGAAGTGAGCCCAATACCGTGCTGCAGAAGTACGAGTTTGTAACCGCTAAGGGGCAAAAGAGGACGCTTCTTCTACATGCCAATTATTCCAATGCCAATTTGAGGGCGGAATATAAGAGAATCCTGATCATTGCATCATCTACCTTTGCACTGTGCCTCCTTATCCTGATTCTGGTATTCGTATTCAGGATCTCTTTTACCATAAGAAGACCCCTTAAGCTCCTTGAGTCAGCGATGCTTGATATCACCAGAGGTAAGACCGATACCACTGTTGCTTATGAAGGTCCCAGGGAATTTGTTGAGATTGCGGACGCCTTCAATATGATGTCCACTGAGCTCCATGACAGTGAGAAGAAAAGAGCTGCCGCTGAGCAGGAGAAGCAGAAGATGCTGGCGGATATCTCCCATGACCTTAAGACTCCCATAACCGTTATTCAGGGCTACGCCAAGGCTGTGGCAGACGGACTTATCCCCAAGGAGGATGAGAAGAAATATCTTGATACCATTAGCAAAAAGGCAGACGGATTATCGGAGCTTATCAATACCTTTTATGAATATTCCAAGCTGGAGCATCCGGAGTTTCAACTTGTGCGTGAGACAGGGGATGTAGCTGAGTATTTCAGGGAATATCTGGCTCTTAAATATGAAGAGCTGGAGCTTGTGGGCTTTAATATAGAACCTGACATTCCCGATGAGAGGATCATGTACTCTTTTGATAAGATGCAGCTTAAGAGAGTATTTGAGAATATCATTTCCAATTCCATCAAGGCCAACAAGGAAGGAACAACAATTATCGCCTCCATGAAGAAGGCCGGAGATAAGATAATCATAAGGCTTGGAGACGACGGAGTTGGCATCCCCAAGAATCTTAGGGAAGACGTATTCAAGCCCTTCGTTGTGGGCAATGAGTCAAGAACCAGCGGACAGGGAACGGGGCTTGGACTTTCAATAGCCTACCTGGTGGTTAAGGCCCACGGCGGAACCATAAGGCTTCTTGATGAGGCTGAGGCAGAAGGAAAGACCATTTTTGAGATAGTACTGTAATGAGAATATAAGGCATTTATAGGGAGACGGCAAAAATGAAGATTACAGGAGCTTTGGTTTATACCGAGCAGCACGAATTTGTCCGGAAGGAAGTTTATATCAGAGACGGGATATTTACTGATGGAGAGGGCTTTGATTTCGACGTGGAGGAGACCCTGGACGCATCAGGCCTTAGGCTTATTCCGGGACTGGTGGACATCCATTTCCACGGTGCTATGGGACATGATTTCTGCGACGCTGATCCCGAGGGACTTACAGCAATCGCTAAATATGAGGCCAGAAACGGTGTGACAGCCATATGCCCCGCCACCATGACCTATGGCGAAGAAATTCTTGGGAAAATAATGAATAACGCCGCCGATTGGAAGAACAAGAATCTGACAGAGAATCAAAAACAAGGCTGTGCAGACCTTGTGGGCATCAATCTGGAGGGCCCATTTATCAGCGGTAAGAAGCTGGGAGCCCAGAACCCCCAGTATCTTCACCTTCCGGACGTATCCATGTTCAGAAGACTGCAGGACAGGAGCGGAGGACTTATCAAGTTGGTGGATATTGCTCCTGAGGTTATAGGCAGTATGGAGTTTATCAAGGAGCTGTCTTCAGAAGTATGTATTTCCCTGGCCCACATGTGTGCCGGTTATGATACTGCAGTCAGGGCCTTTGAAGCCGGAGTAAGACATATGACGCATTTATTTAACGCCATGCCCGGAATAAACCACAGAGAGCCCGGCCCTATAATAGCAGCCCTTGAGAACAAGGCTGAAGTTGAGCTTATCGCAGATGGAGTGCATGTTCACCCTGCGATGGTGCGTTTTGTATTTGATACCTTTGGAGCAGATAAGGTCATTCTTATCTCTGACAGTATGGAGGCCACAGGCCTTCCCGACGGACAGTACAGCCTTGGAGGACAGGCCGTCACCGTAAACGGCAACAAAGCAACCCTTACCTCTGATCCTGCCACAATCGCCGGCTCCGTCACCAACCTTTTTGACTGCATGAAAACAGCGGTTAAGGAGATGGGTATTCCCCTGGAGGCAGCAGTAAGAGCAGCCACAGAGAACCCCGCCAGATCCATCGGCGTCTTTGACAGCTACGGAAGTATTGCACAGGGGAAGGTAGCAAATGCTGTTCTTGTGGATGAGGAGCTGAGGATCAGGAAGGTTATTTTGCGCGGTTCAATTTATTGCTAAAACATGTACGAAAATGTGTTATTATATATTTAGCAGAAAACCCATGCCATATTAAATAAAGGGGGACACATTCATGTTAAGTGAGTATACCAAGATACCGGCGCAGATGAATTCAAATGTAGCACTTAAGATCATTCCGGGCCACTATGCCACGACCCATTCCCATGTAACACATTATATGGAAATCGGTACGCTGAAGACCCGTTGTAATGAAGCTCATGGCATTGCCAATATCCTTGCGCTTCACTATACTCTTTCAACACCGGTGGACACCATTGTGTGTGCCGATGGAACAGAGGTTATCGGAACTTACCTGGCTGATGAGCTCACCAAGGCAGGAGTACTTAACTGCAACGCTCATAAGACCATCTATGTTCTTGCTCCTGAGTATGCATCAGATGGACAGATCATATTCCGTGACAATCTGCAGCTGGCACTTCGCGGCAAGCATACATTACTTCTTCTTGGATCCCTTACAACAGGACGTACCCTGGAGAGACTTGCTGAGGGTGTAAGATATTACGGAGCTGAGATCACCGGCGCCTGTGCTATATTCAGTACGGTTAAGGCGGCAGCAGGACTTCCTGTTATTTCAGCATTCCATCCCGAGGAGATTCCGGGCTATGAATCCTATGATATTGCCGATTGCCCGCTCTGCAAGCAGGGAGTGCCCATAGATGCACTGGTTAACAGCTTCGGATACAGTGTGCTTAGGTAAGGCGCCCGGCAATTCTGAAGTTTATAATGAAATTATAAAGACAGTTATCTTTTTATAAAGGGTAGCTGTCTTTTTTTGGTATTTTTAGGCTGGTTTTAGGTAAGACGATTAGAATGGTCTTCGACTGAAAAAACAACATCAGGAAGGAGAGATTGCTTTGTGAAATACAGACATGAACTAAAGCATGAGATCACAACGGCGGACATGATCACCATAAGGCAGAGACTTCGCGCAGTGGCGGAGCCGGACAGGCATGCTGTAGATGGTAAATATTTGATTCGAAGTCTTTATTTTGACACTCCCACGGACAAGGCGCTATTGGAAAAACAGAGCGGTGTCAGCCGGAGAGCTAAATTCCGAATAAGGTATTACAACGGCGACAGATCAGTTATTCATCTGGAAAAGAAGTGCAAAGTAGGCGGCCTTGGCTGCAAAATCTCCGCGGATCTTTCTGAAGAACAGGCAGGAAGTATTGTAAACGGGGATATTCAGTGGATGAAGGATAGTGAGGATGAGCTTATTCGGGAATTGTATTCCAGGATGGTATCTGAGAGATTGGAACCAAAGGTAATCGTGGATTATACCAGAGAGCCCTTTATCTACAGTATTATCAGGAGTTCCTTGATCAGTTCTATACAAACGGATATCTCTCCGACCTTGTGACTGATACTTATGAGATGATCAAAGACTACGTGGACAGAGACCCCACCAAGTTCTGCACCTATGAAGAATTTGAGAAGGCTGTCAGCACCATGAGCACCTTCGTGGAACTCAGGTGTCAGAGCATCAGCGGACAGCTTGATGGAACCATTGGCTCCACAGATTCGGAGCAAAACAGTAACGCGGCAGCGCTTATAGACGCATCTTCCATCAAACTTTCTGACCTGGGCTCCATGGGCGGAGGTGGCGGCGACCGCGACGACAAGAAGGGACCGGACAGAAGCAACCAGGACAATAACGGCCCTGATAGCAGCAAGCAGGATAGTAGCGACCAGGACAGCAATGAATCAGACACCCAGTTAGGTAGCGGCTTCCCCGGAGGCGGTGATTTCCCCGGCGATTTCAACGGAATGAATTCAGGAAACACCACGAACTACATCTATCTGGGCGTCAGCGCTGCAGCACTTCTTCTTGCAATGATGTTTGCATTGCTATATCGAGGCAGAAGATAAAAAAATTATAAAAATATATACAAAAGCGACAATTAATAAACCTTTCTTTGTATAATAATTATACAGAGAAAGGTTTTATCATGGAAAAATATCGGTATAGCAAAGCAGAATCGGAGTTAATAGCAAGTAGCTGCATTCCCATGGCCGTGTATCAGTACATCGACGGTAAGGCTGCGACTATAGCTATTTCTGCGGGCTTTTGCCAGATGCTGGGGTTCGAGGATATGGGGGAAGCCTTTGAACTTTTGAGCAACAGCATATACCGTGATGTCCACCCTGAGGACATCCCCAGGATCTACGAAGATATCTTAAGATTCGAAAGTGAAGGCGGAGAGTTCCGGACAATCTACAGATTTTTCAAAAACGATGAATACAGGATAATAAGAGCCATCGGTAAGCATGAAGAAAGAGATGGAATCAGACTCTCGGTGGTTACATTTGCAGATGAGGGCTCCTACGAAGAGACCGGGGAGAATTTTGAGAAGTCCCTGGAGCTGACCTTTGGAATGAATAATTATCAAAAAGGCGCAAGCTTTTTTGACAGGGAGATGCTGAAAAAAGAGGAGAACAGGCAGTATATCCTGGAGAATTTCGACAGAGCTCTAAAAGAAGGCTGGATAGACATCCTATATCAGCCCATCATTCGTGCGGCCAACGGCAAAGTTTCCGATGAGGAGGCTCTTTCCAGGTGGATCGATCCCAAAAAGGGAGTATTCTATCCTGATGAATTCATCCCCATACTCGAAGAGAACAAGCTCATTCATAAATTAGACCTCCATGTGGCAAAGAAGGTTGTCAAAAAGATGCTGGCTCAGAGAGAGGCAGGCCTTTATGTGGTGCCTCAGACAATAAACTTATCCGGCTATGATTTTTACTTCTGCAACATGGTGGATGAGATAAAAAAGCTCCTGGACGAAGCAGACATCGACACCCATAAGATCACCATTGAGATAAAAGAGCGGACTGTGGCCAATGGCGTTAACTTTATCAAGGACCAGGTGGACAGATTTAAGAATCTGGGGTTCAAGGTCTGGATGGATGACTTTGGCGACAGGCACTCATCCCCTGCTGTTTTGCAGAAGATTCATTTTGACGCCATCAAATTTGACATGCAGGTCATGAGAGAGTTTGGAAGCGGGGAAGAGAGCAGGATTATCATGGCAGAGATCCTGAAGCTCCCTATAGCCCTTGGACTGGAGACCGTTGTTGAGGGCGTTGAGACCGGGGAACAGGCAGAGTTCCTTAAGGAGATCGGCTGTACCAAGCTGCAGGGTTATTACTATGAAAAGCCCATAACCCTTCAGGAGATCATTGACAGAAACGAAAAGGGAATTCAGATAGGCTTTGAGAATCCCGATGAATCCGACTACTATGCCACCATTGGCAAGGTAAATATGTATGATATCTCCTATGCACTGGAATCCGATGAAAAGTTGAGCCAGAGCTATTTTGACACTCTGCCCATGGCCATTTTTGAAATGGACGATGAAGCCATCAGCATGATCAGATCCAACCGAAGCTTCAGAGAAGAATTCGGAGATTATTTTGCAAAATATATGAAGGATGGCAGGCTCTTCATAGGACAATACAAGACAGAAAGCGCCGCTATCTTCCATAATGCCCTGATAAAATGCGCAAGGGATGGCGAGAACGTCATCATGGATCTGCGTCTTATTGATGGCAGGACCGCGCATCTTTTTATCAGGGAACTCACTGTGAATCCGGTAAAAAATACTACAGCCTTAGCCCTTGTGGCCATAAGCGTGGCCCAGGATAAGGATGAGGGTCTGGGCCTTACCTATTCCGAGATGGCAGCAGCCCTTTCCACGGACTATATCTATGTTTATCTGGTGGATCTGGACACGGAGAATTATGTGGAGTATTCCTCCAAGACCGCCGGAGCTGATTTTTCAAATGAGAGGCATGGCTCGGGATTTTTTGAGGAAGCCCGGGAAGCTGCCAAAAATATGATATTTGAGGAAGACCTGGATGAATTCCTCCAGAGCTTTTCAAAGGAAAAGGTAATAAAGAGCATAGAGGACAGCGGAAGCTTTACCTACAGCTACCGTCTGTATATCAAGGGCTGGCCCACCTATGTTCATATGAAGGCGGGACTTACCAGCACGAAAGGGATAAAAAATGCGATCATATTGGGTGTCAGCAATATCGATGCGCAAAAGAGGCAGCAGGAGGCCTATGAACGTCTCAAGGAGGAACGCATTACCTACAACAGAGTGGCGGCCCTTTCCGGAGATATAGTGGCTATTTATACCATAGACCCCGATACTGAAGAGTACTACAAATATGTAGATAGCGAGCAGCTTAAGAATATAGGCATTGAAATGAAGGGCGACAATTTCTTTGAGGAATTCCGCCACTCGGGAATGAAAAATGTCTATCTCGAGGACATTGATGTATTCTTAAAGGAATTCACCAGAGATAAGGTCCTTAGAAGTGTGGAGAGGCAAAAGTTCTTCTCCATGAATATCAGGATCATGCTGGGAGGCGAGCCCAGATATACCAATATTAAGGCTGCCATGATATCGGAAAGAGGCGGCAGCCAGCTGATTGTAGGTCTTATAAATATCGACGACCAGGTAAAAAGAGATCTTGAATACGCCAGCAACCTGACAGCAGCCCGCAATGAAGCCAATCTCGATGCTCTTACAGGAGTGAAGAACAGACATGCCTACATCGATGTGGAGGAGCAGCTTGACAGGCTTATCGACGAGCGTAAGATCACGGATTTTGCAGTAGTGGTTTGTGACATCAACGGACTTAAGCAGGTCAACGACAACTTCGGTCATAAGGCCGGTGATGAATACCTAAAGAACGGCTGCGAGCTGATATGCGATATCTTCAGGCACAGTCCCGTATTCAGAGTGGGCGGCGATGAATTTGTAGTCATCGTTCAGGGCCATGGCCTAGGCAAGATTGATAAGCTGATGAAACTTATTCAGGACCGCAATGAGGAAAACATGAAGGGCGGCAAAGTTATAGTGGCAGCGGGAATGAGCCATTATCAGAACGATGCCAGTGTCAGTGCTGTATTTGAGCGTGCCGACGCCGCAATGTATGAGAACAAAGTTCGCCTTAAGATGATGCAAAAAGAGCTTAAGGTATAAAAATGATTTTTGCATGAATATACGGTTATGCCTTTCCCCGGCCACAGGATATGTGTTATCATGGCTCTATGTCAGGAAAAGGGGAATAGACATGAGAACAGGACTGGTAATGGAAGGCGGCGCTATGCGAGGTATGTTTACCTGCGGCATTCTTGACGTCTTCATGGAAAACGGCATAACCTTTGACGGAGCGGTGGGAGTATCCGCAGGAGCGACCTTTGGCTGTAATATCAAATCAAGGCAGCCCGGAAGAGCTGTCAGATATAACAAAAAATATTGTACAGACAAGCGCTATCACAGCGTTTCATCTCTGATCAGGACCGGCGATATCTACAACGTGGAGTTCTGCTATGACGAACTTCCTTACAAGCTGGACAAGTGGGACATAGACACTTTTTCCAAAAGTCCAATGGAATTCTACTGTGTGGCTACGGATATGGGAACCGGCAAGGCAGAGTATCACAGGTGTATTGACGGCAAGAAGGAGGATATAACCTGGATTCAGGCTTCCGCCTCCATGCCTGTTGTATCCCGACCTGTGGAGATAGCCGGCAAAAAGTATCTGGACGGCGGCATGTCCGATTCCATTCCGCTTAAGTTTCTTGAGGGAAGGGGCTATGACAGGATTCTGGTTATTGAGACCCAGCCAGCCGATTATGTGAAAAAGCCACAGAAGTACATGCCCCTTATAAAGCTTATGTACGGCAAATATCCTCAGATGGTCCGCTGCATGCAGGAGCGCCATCTTATGTACAATGAGCAGAAACGCTATGTCCGTGAAAAAGAAAACAGCGGAGAGATCTTTGTTTTAAGGCCTGCAGAGCCCCTTCACATCGGCGCTGTGGAGAAAGATCCGGCAGAGCTTCAGAGAGTATATGACCTGGGCAGGGCAGCTGCTACCGCAAGATTGGAAGAGATTAAGGCATTCCTTCGATGAAGGAGTGCTTTTTTTGTGCATTTATTTGCATATTGGGTTGAAGGGGAGGACCCAATACTTTACAATGGGTATTAAATGAGGTTTTTATGGAATTAAGTTTGGAGGAAATTTATGAAGACATTTGAAGGATTTATGTTTGGCGCCAATCTGGGTGGATGGCTCTCCCAGTATGACGACGACAGCAAGGAGCATTTCGATACGTTCATCACTGAGAATGATATCGAGAAGATCAAGAAGGCGGGCTTTGACCATGTCCGTGTTCCTGTTGACTACGTGATAATCGAGACTGAAGAGGGCGATCCCATTGAATCAGGTTATGAGTATATCGCCAATTGCATCAAGTGGTGCAGGAAGAACGGCCTGAATATGGTACTTGATCTTCACAAGTGCTACGGTTATTCCTTTGATCCCCTTGATACAGGAGCAAGCAAGGAGAAGTTCTTCTATGATGAGGCGCTTCAGCAGCGTTTTTATAAGACCTGGGAGACCATTGCCAAGAGATTTGCCGCAGATGCGGATATGCTTGCATTCGAGCTTTTGAACGAGGTTGTTTCACCCAAGGTTGTGGATGAGTGGAACGAGATCTCAAGAAAGTGTTCCCTGGCCATCAGACAGTACGCACCCAATTCTTACATCATCATCGGTGGCGTGTGCTACAACAGCGTAACCAGCGTGCCTCTTCTTGGTAAGCCCATCGATGACAAGATCGTTTACAATTTCCATTGCTACGAGCCCTTCATCTTCACACATCAGAGAGCTTTCTGGGTTGAGAACATGCCTAAGGACCTGGTGGTTGATTATCCCGGCAGCCTTGATGAGTACAGAGAGAAATCCAAGGAGCTGTCACCTGCCCTGGCAGATGCCATCAACAGAGGCGAAATCACAGAGATCGGACCTTCCTACTTCGAGAGCATCTTTGTTCCCGCTGTTGAGACTGCTGAGAAAGAGAATGTTAACCTTTACTGCGGAGAGTACGGCGTAATCGAGCTTGCCGATACAGAATCCGCCAAGAGATGGTTTGATGATATCCACAGCGTATTTAATAAGTACAATATCGGTCACGCTGTTTGGAATTACAAGGAAAAGGACTTCGGAGACACAGTACAGAAGTGCTTCTTCTAAAATATTAAAAATGGAATAAGCTTAGGAGCTTACATTTACTATGGATAAAAATTTGGAACCTCTATTTACACCTTGGAAAATCGGCAATGTGGAGATAAAGAACAGAATAGTTTTGACCTCCATGGGCGGAACGGATCTTTTCGGTTGGATGGAAAAGAATCATTTCGACGAGGCCGGTGCAGACTTTATCCTGGAGGTTGCCCAAAATAATGCGGGACTTCTTCTTCCCGGTTGCCAGCCGGTCTACAATCCCATGTACGGCCAGTGGCTCTATAAGAATAAAAAGATGTACAAGGATCTGGCGGAGTGGATGCCAAAATTCCACGCCACCGGAGCCAAGCTCTTTGTGCAGCTCACAGCGGGCTTTGGCAGATCCTTTACCGTCAGTCCCATGATGGAGAAGCTGTATAACAATGGCTTTTTGAGGGTTTTATCGAGGCCCGTCATGGATCTTGACAAGATAACCGCCAGTGCCAGTCCCTCTCCCAACAGATGGTCGGACAAGCTCCCTTCCAGGGAGATGACAGCATCTGAGATACAGGAGTTTGTTAAGGCATTTGGCAAGACCGCTGCGCTTCTTAAGGAGGCGGGAGTTGACGGAGTAGAGGTACATGCTGTACATGAGGGCTATCTTCTTGATCAGTTTACTCTTGGATATGTCAACAAGAGAACCGATCAGTACGGCGGAAGCTTTGAGAACAGATATCGCTTTGCGGTGGAAATAGTTCAGGAGATCAAAAGAGTATGCGGTAAGGATTATCCTGTATCCCTGCGCTACAGTGTGATTTCCAAGACCAAGGGCTTCAGACAGGGAGCACTTCCCGGCGAAGAGTACGAGGAAGTTGGAAGAGACTTTGAGGAGTCTGTTAGGGCTGCCAAGTACCTTCAGGACGCAGGCTACGACATGCTTAACTGTGATAACGGAACCTACGACGCCTGGTACTGGGCTCATCCCCCTATCTATATGCCGGAGAACTGCAATCTGTCCGACGTGGAGGCTCTTAGAAGGCACGTGGATATTCCCGTGGTCTGTGCCGGAAGGATGGACCCCAAGGTTGCTGCAGATGCAGTGGCCAAGGGAAGTATCGACGGAGCGGGCTTTGCAAGGCAGTTCCTGGCTGACCCTGAGTGGGTTACCAAGCTGATGGCCGGAAAGAGCGAGGATATCAGACCTTGTATTCTCTGCCACAACGGCTGTTTTAACATGTGTCATTACAAGGGAGTCCCCAACGACCAGGATCTCTATGATAGTCTTCATCTTGCAAGATGTGCTGTTAACGCCGAGACCATGCAGAAGGACAAGCATCATATCAAAAAGACAGGGCACCCTAAAAAGGTAATAGTCATCGGCGGCGGAATAGGCGGCATGGAAGCTGCCAGAGTTCTTAAGCTAAGAGGCCATGAACCTGTGATCTATGAGAAGAGCGGAGAGCTGGGCGGCACCTTTATCGCAGCCAGCGCAGAGTCCTATAAGGGGAAGCTCCGCGAGCTCCTTGAATGGTATCGCAGACAGATGGAGGAGCTTGGCATAGAAGTTCATCTGAACACTCCCATCAAGGACGTGGGCAGATTCTGGAGAAGTGACATAATAATCGCAACAGGTGCCAAACCAAGATTTCTTGGCAACACTCCCGGTCAGGAGAAGATGATCGAAGCCTGTGATTATCTAAGGGGCAGGGAAGTTGGACAGAGAGTTGCGATCATAGGCGGTGGTCTCTCAGGCTGTGAAATAGCCTATGAGCTGGCTCTTCAGGGCAAGACTCCCATTATCGTGGAGATGAAGGACGACCTCATTTCCCAGAAGGGCGTATGTCTTGCCAATAGTTCATACCTCAGGGAGTGGTTTGCACTTCATAATGTAGAGGTGCATCTTGAGACCGGACTTAGCGAAGTCTGGGACGGTTATATCATCTGCAATGACAAAAAGGGCGACAGCTTCAGGATAGACTGCGACAGCGTTATCAGCTGCGTAGGATATATCCCCAACCCCGTTGTCAAAGAGAATGAGAAGACCAGCAACATGGACTACGTAGGCGACTGCAAAGAAGTAGGTAATCTTCGCAGCGTTATATGGCGAGCCTATGAAGTTGCCATGAGAATCTGAACAATAGGCCTCAAGTTATTTAATGTGATCAATTCCCGGAAACAGTTAGTGCTATTCGCAGCAAGTTCCTTTTTGACCAATGCACTTATTTATTATGTGCTTCGGAGTTATATCTTTTGCGCTGGTACTGTTGTATGTCATAATCCTGATCGATCCCATGTCACGTAAGACGAGGGCAGTTGCCTGAGGGAAGACAGATTGATGCAGGGAATCATTTTTGAGAGAAGAGATGCCTATGCGACTTTTTATAGCGATTAACTTTGACGAGAACATGACCGATGCCCTTATTGAAATGCAGGACGATCTCATGAGATGGGGCGTGAACGGCAATTTCACCCGTGAAGAGAACCTTCACATGACCCTTGTATTCATCGGTGAGAGCGACGAACCGGAAAAGATTGAAGAGATAATGAGGGATGTTCCCCTCAGATCTTTTACCCTGCAGCTATCAGGAATGAGGCGGTTCAAAGACATGATATTCGCCAATATAGAAGACAATCCTGACCTAAACGACTACGTCAAGCGCCTTAGACACGCCCTCGCCGACAACGACATCGATTTTGATAAAAAGAAATTTGTGTCCCATATAACTCTTGTAAGACGGGCTGGCGGAGCCAAGGATATTCCGATGGGGTATGATGGGACTATGCCTGAAAAAATGCGGGTAAACGGCATATCCCTGATGAAATCCGAGCAGGGCCGCCGCGGTATGGCCTATACGGAGATTGGGTATGTGAGGGCGTTTTGATTTGATGCTGGTTCTTTTTTTATGCTGAGCATATAATATAGGTGTAACAGTTCGTCATATTGTTGGAGGAGGTACAAAAATGGGAGACATCGCAGCAATACTCAAACAGATCAATGGCAACAAAGAACTCATGGCTCAGATCGCCAAGGCCGATCCGGCTCAGGCAAAAGACCTGCTGAAGAAAGCTAACATCGACGTCAGCGAGGCAGACATCAAGTTAGTCCAGTCCGCTGTGGCAGATGGTAAGCTTGATCTGAATGATATCAAGAATATTGCAGGTGGGTTATTCAAAAAGTAATGTGGTTTAACAAGGCGGTGCTGATCTTTTTGAAATCGTTCCTGAGCAGCCCTATACTGCTGCAGATATTAAATGGACCAATCCGCTTGCAAGATGCAACAAAGAGCAGATTGCCAGGAAGGATGTTCCTGTTAAGGGCACCATTGAGAACTTTGACAGTTACGATACTGTCTACATTGGCTTTCCAATTTGGTATGGCCAGGCGCCAAGAGTGGTATACACATTCTGCAAGGACTATGACTGGAAGGGTAAGACCATCCATGCCTTTGCTACATCCGGTGGCAGCAGAATAGGCAAAACAGCTGAGAAGCTTGAACCATCACTTCCGGGAGCTGCATCAGTCGATGCCAAGCTCGTGCATTCCGCAGCAGAACTATGAATATTAGCATTGAAAAAGCCTTCAGGGAAACCTGAAGGCCTTTTTACACACCCAAATATATATTTATGCGAAATGTACTCTGCGTACAGTTGTTCCGAAAGGCATAAGTGCAACCTTTGCAATCTTGAAGAACTGCTTTCCGAAAGGAATTCCCACAATAGTGATGCAGAGGAGACATCCGATTACAAAATTGATAAATGCAAGTTCGATTCCGCTTACGAGGAACCAGACCAAATTAAGCAGGAATGAGAAGCATCCGCCTTCGTTCTCGACTTCTTTGCCAAAAGGGTTAAATGAGATAGATGCAAGCTTGAAGCACTGCATTCCCACAGGAATTCCAACTATTGTAACGCACCACAGAAGGCCTGCGATCATCCATGCACACCAGCTGATGAAGCCACCACATAATATCCAAAGTAAATTTGCTAATATTCTCATTTCATTATTCTCCTTTTTATTCCACATTTTGTTTGTCGATTATATATACGAATTAATTATACACTATGGCAAAATTTTTTTTCTAACATGGTACTATAATGTTATAACATTAGTTGTAAGTGAGGGGGGATATAAACCATATCTATATAAAGGAAAAGCATATCGTAGAAGTGATACTGCTTCTGTTGAGGTTGATCAGATTGAATTGAAGCGTCTAACGCTAGAGGGAAATAATTTGTATTGGTCAAGTCCTTTATTGTGTGTAAATTACCTTTAGGTATCCAATTGTCAGGCCGCTAAAAGTCGTTGCTGTTCCTTTGCAATCTCTATCAGTTTCGCTGACGAGTTGTTCAGCTCATCAAAGTCTTTTCTGGTGAGTGATATCTTATTCTGAGCCATATACATGTCATTTTGCTCAAGTAAGACACTTCCCATGATTCTGATAATGGATTGTACATTTGGAAATACACCGATCACATTTGACCTGCGTTTTATTTCCTTGTTGAGCCGTTCCAGATAGTTTGTAGTTCTATAGAAACGTCTCATACGCTCAGGGAGTGCCATTACTGTCATTACGCTCTCAAAGCCGTAATCAAGACACTCCATGGCTTTGTCTGCAACGTCGCTATATTCTTCGATAATGGCATCACGCTTTTTACGGGCTTCTTCGATGGTTTTTGAATTATACATATCAATTAGCCCGGCATGTATTGCTTTCTGATATTTATTAGGAGCATGGTCCATGATATTTCTTGAAAAATGCGTTTGACACCTTTGCCATGGAACTTCTGGGAACACTTTGCTTATGGCATAAACTATTCCATCATGAGCGTCTGAACTCACTAGTTTTAAATCTGTAAGGCCACGATTCTTGAGACCTTCCATGAATGTACGCCATGTTTCTTTGGATTCGTTGTCATATACTTCAAATCCAATGATTTCGCGTTTGCCTTCGTTTGTTATAGCCATAGCGATCATAAGTGCTTTTGATGTAATTCTATGGTTTTCGCGTACTTTGAGGTAGGTTGCATCAACATACATGAACGGATAGATGTTATCTAACTTTCTGTTTTTAAAATCATCAACAATGGCATCAAGATCTTTGCATACTTCAGAAACGGTCGATTTTGAAAATGATGTTCCACATAAAGTTTCCATTACTCTGCTTATTTTTCGGGTAGAGACTCCATTAACGACCATTTCTGCCATTGATGCAACAAGAGCAGCCTCGCTTCGGGAATAGTTTTCAAATATAAGTGTTTTGAAAGGCTGATTGCGATGCCTGGGCACAGACAGGGTGATTGTACCTATACGCGTATTGAGTTTGCGTTCGCGGGAACCATTCCGGCTATCCATGCGTTCATCGCTGCGCTCGTAACGTTCAGCACCAAGCTGCTCAGTTGATTCAGCAACCAGGACAGCATTAAGGCTGTCAGTTAAAAGCTTACGAAATGCCTCATCATGGTCTGATGACAATAATTGTAGAATTTCATCCTGATTTAAAGTAATATTGAGTTGAGCCATTGTGTTCTACCTCCGGTATTATTTAGGGTTGTGGTGATTCTATTATACCTAAAGGTAAGAGCCAGTGGCTTTTATAATACAATATTCAATTTACACCATTATAAGGACGTTACTTTTGTATTTTGAATCATTATACAATGAAGATAATGATATGACTTTTACGACGCTTGAAAATTGTTTTATTGATAAATTAGGAATTACAGAGCTTAATGATGATATACTTCGTACTTTGGGGTTTTATACGAAAGATGGTCGTCTTAATAATGCGGCATCATTGCTATCAGATAAAAACAGCTTTCCCGGAATTGATGTGGCGCGTTTTGGCAATTCGTATATCATATTATATGAATGAGGAGAGGTGTGTATGATTAAAGCTGTAATATTTGACATGTTTGAAACGCTCGTTTCAATGTTTTCCGGTGATACTTATTTTAGTGAAGATATGGCAGCAGACTTACAGATCGAGGTCGCTGATTACAAAAAAGCATGGCATACCACAGAACATGACAGAAGCTGCGGCAACTGCACAATAGAGGAAGGAATTAAAACAACCCTTGAAATGCTTGGGGCCTACAGCGAGGAATCCGTTAAGCTTATCGCAGATAAGCGAAGAAAGAACCTTGAAGGGATATTTGAACGAACTCCCGAAGAAACCATAGCTCTTTTACAGGAACTTAAGAAACGAGGCATTAAGATTGGCCTTATAAGCAACTGTTATTCCGATGAGGCTGATGTTATCAGAAAAAGCTCAATTTTCCCTTACTTAGATGTAGCAATGCTCTCATACGAGCAGGGAACCTGTAAGCCTGATCATGAAATATATAAGAAAGCAATGGATAAGCTTGGAGTTACTGCCTCGGAATGCCTGTTTGTCGGAGATGGTGGGTCAAAGGAGCTCTTTGCTGCCAGAGACCTTGGAATGAAATGCCTTCAGGCACAGTACTTTGCTGATCTGGCCTTTGAGCCGCATATTCCCTGCTACAAGCTTGATGACTTTGAACATGCATATACGCAGGAGGATATTTTGAAGGCGGTTGACAGTGAGTAACAGAGGCAAGAACAGAAGAAGCTGACAAGGTCTCCGCAAGAATTGCCAAGCTTCTTTCAGAGAAGGCTTTTACATTCTCGCAAGCACAGTATGTGGCCATCCATAGAGAACTATTTTGGGGAATATATGATCATGCCGGGAAAATGAGAGATTACAATATAACCAAGAAGGAATGGGTCCTGAACGGAGACACTGTTTCTTATGGTGGGGCATTAACCTTGAAAGAGACTCTTGATTACGATATCTCCCAGGAAAGAGATTTTAGATACAATGGGCTTACCATGGATGAGACTATTCATCATCTTGCTTTATTTGTATCCAGACTGTGGCAGATACATGTTTTCGGAGAAGGAAATACCCGAACCACGGCCGTATTTTTTATCAAATATTTGAGAATGCTTGGCTTTGACACTGAGAATTCATTATTTGCCGAGAATTCATGGTATTTTAGGAATGCCTTGGTTCGTGCAAATTACAATGATATTAAAAATGGAATTTACGAGACCACAGAGTATCTCGAAAAGTTTCTGAGAAATCTTTTACTTGATGAGAAACATGAACTCCATAATAGAGAGATGCATATCAGTGGCAAGTTTTTACAGGGTCACGATGACCAGGTAAATGATCCGATAAATGACCCGATAAAATTGGAAAGAAGGGAGCAGCAAATTATAGATTTGCTTCGTCAGAGATCTGATATGACAAGAAAAGAGATGGGAGACAAACTTGGCTGCTCTGAAGCTACTGTTAAAAGAGAACTACAAAAGCTGATTGAAAAGGGCGTAGTAAAGAGAGTGGGCTCAAATAAAAAAGGTGAATGGATTTTAGTAAATTTTAAATAACGAATTTTACATAGAGAGCAGTTGTTCTTAAGCTGACATAGCAAACAAATTGTTGAGAAAGATCGGGAAACCGGTCTTTTTCTTATACTTGACACTCCCAAATCCAGGTGTTTAACTGCACCTGGAAATTTTTTTGAAAAAATTTTGATGTAACCATTGACGTTACATCAAAACAGTGCTATATTAACATCATCAGATGAAACCACTACGGTTACATCAAAGCGCTTTTTAACAATCGAGGATAATTACCTCGCAGGGCAGATCCCGGAAAGGAAAATAATCATGACAAATAAGGAAAAAGCATTAGCACTCATCGGAACATTCGTATCAGGAGATACAGCAAAGGCAAAAGAGCTTTTGGCGCCTGGCTATATTCAGCATAACCTGGCATTTGGTACAGGAGCAGATGCATTTGTAGCAGCAGTTGAAGGACTTGCACAGGCACCTGTAAAAACAACGGTTAATAACATTCGCGCATTTGAGGATGGAGATAAGGTTTTCCTTCAGACAGTATATAATTTTGCAGGAGCAGGAGAGCAGGTCGGATTCGATGTTTTCAGATTCGATGCAGACGGTAAGATTGCAGAGCACTGGGATAATCTGGCAGACAAGGCAGCTCCTAATCCTTCAGGGCATACTCAGATTGATGGAACTCTTGAGAAGAAAGATGTAGATAAGGAAGAGACACGTAAGGTTGTAGCCGGATTTGTAGGCGATGTACTTCGTGGGGAGAATCCTGACAAGCTCACTTCTTACTACGATGGAGATAAATATATTCAGCATAATACTTCAATTGCAGATGGTCTTTCAGGTCTTGGAGCTGCACTTGAAGCTATGGCTAAGCAGGGAATCTCAATGGTTTATAACAAGACTCATATGGTTCTTGCAGATGGAGATTATGCTCTTGCCTGCTCAGAAGGAACCTTTGGCGGTGTACCTACAACCTACTATGATCTGTTCCGTGTTGAAAACGGATTTATCGCAGAGCACTGGGATGTAATGGAGACATTAGCTGATAAGTCTACATGGGCTAATGAAAACGGAAAGTTTTAACTCAGTCGGGGTACAAGCTCCGACTGAGTTAAACGCTCCGCGAGGATGCGCACGGATTCGGACAGGAATTTGTCTGCTGAAGCAGACCCGAATCCGGCGCGCAAGACTCGCGAGCGAGTCTTGACTGTAACAATTGCAACTACATCTGCCACGAAGTAAAATGGTGGCAGGAGGAATAGAATAATGCAGATATCAAGCAGATTTACGGTTGCACTTCATATTTTTACATGTGTGGATACATTTAAAGATGAACACAAGGTAACGAGCGATTTTCTTGCAGCCAGTATAAATACGAATCCTGTCATCATTAGAAAGATACTTACTCAGCTTAAGAATGCAGGACTAATAAATGTTATCAGAGGAACAGGCGGAATAGAGCTTACAAGAGATCTTAAAGATATAACTTTTTATGATGTGTATCAGGCAATTGAGCCTTTGGAGGATGGAGATTTATTTAGATTTCATGAATCACCAAATCCAGAGTGCCCTGTTGGTAGGAATATCCATTCTCTATTGGATGATAAATTGAAAAACATCCAGGAAGCGATGGAATCAGAGATGAAAAAATACACTCTTAATGATTTAAGATCCGGAATGCAGGAACTGTTGGCAAAAGAAGCTTAACAATGAGACTCTGAGGTGTTTTCTTCAGAGTCTTCTTATCTTATAGGAAACTGCTTCGAATTTCCTATAAGATAAAAACACTCCGTGAGGATGCGCAGCTCGTGGAGTGGAAGTTAATTGCTTCGCAATACCGCTCGCGCGCGAGGATTTCGCAAGCGAAATCCTTTGTTCGAAGGATGTGGAATATGGAAACTAAGGCTATGCCAAAGAATACAACACAGGAAGAACGTCTTGATTATCTTGTAGAAGAGTTCAAGGCAGATTCTGCTGAATATAAGGAATTACAGACTCCAAATAGTACGGAAGATAAAAGACGAATCTTAAGGTCGCTTATGAACATCCGTATGCCAAAAGAATTGTCCTCTGAAGTAATGAAAGTACAGGATGAATATCTGACAGAAAGAGCAGCTGAAAAGGGTGTGGAGAATCTATCAGACATCCCTGTTATCAGGGATGGACTTTCTATCTGGCAAGGAGATATCACAAGACTTTCGGTGGATGCTATTGTTAATGCGGCTAATTCGCAGATGCTCGGTTGTTTTGTCCCGATGCATACATGCATAGATAACTGTATCCATACTTTTGCAGGAGTGCAATTAAGAGCTGAGTGCAACAGGCAGATGAATGAACTTCGAATCAGATATGGAAGAGATTATGAGCAGCCGACCGCCGTTCCAATGCTAACTGAAGCGTATAATCTTCCGGCAAAGAAAGTTATTCATATAGTAGGACCAATTGTCCAATATAAACTTACTCCTGAATTGGAAAAGGATTTGGAGAACTGCTATAGAAACACTTTGGATATGTGTGCTGAAAATGGCCTAAAGAGCGTTGCTTTTTGCTGTATTTCGACAGGGGTATTTCATTTCCCTAACAAAAAAGCGGCTGAGATTGCGGTTAAGACTGTATCAGAATGGCTCCGTGATAATCCTGGTAAGGTAGAAAGGGTGATATTCAATGTTTTCAAAGATGAAGATAAGGCCATTTATGAAAAACTTATATGATGATATGCCTAATGGTTATCAGGAAACTATAGAGAAAGGAATGAATGCTGTGAGATACTTTACTACAAACATGTCCTATGGTAAGGGAAACAAAGAAGAACAGATAAGCAGACTTAAAACAGAAATCAAAGAAGCAGATGCCATTGTTATAGGTGCGGGTGCAGGATTATCAACATCAGCAGGGTTTACTTACAGTGGAGAGCGCTTTGAAAAATACTTCTATGACTTTGCCAAAAGATTAGGGATAAGAGATATGTATTCAGGTGGATTCTATCCGTTTCCGAGCGAAGAAATACGCTGGGCCTGGTGGGCGAGACATATTTATTTTAACAGATATATTGATGCTCCAAAGCCAGTGTATAGGGATCTTCTTAAGATGGTTTCCGATAAGGATTATTTTGTTGTCACAACAAATGTAGATCACCAGTTTCAAAGAGCAGGTTTTGACAAGAAAAGACTATTCTATACTCAGGGTGATTATGGTTTATTTCAGAGCGTGAATCCTGCTATTAAGAAGACCTTTGATAATGAAGAGTGGGTAATGAAAGCTATGGAAGCACAAGGTTTTGTAAGAGATGATCAGGGAGTATTTCAGGTACCGGTTGATGGTAAGCTACTGATGGAAATTCCTTCTGAGCTGATTCCAAAGTGTCCTGATGACGGCTCTGATATGACTATGAATTTGAGAGCTGATGATTCTTTTGTTGAAGATGAAGGATGGCATAGGGCATCTGCGGCATATTCTGATTTTATTCGTAGGCATGAGAATCTTCATGTTCTTTATCTTGAATTGGGAGTAGGAGCTAATACGCCCGTAATAATAAAGTATCCGTTCTGGCAGATGACGCTGGCAAATGAAAAAGCTGTATATGCCTGCTTAAATTATGGTGAATCATTCTGTCCGGAGGAAATTGCAGATAGAAGTATATGTATTGATGGTGATATTGCAACCATATTACAAGAGTCTTGACCGAAATTGACTCGTTTTGTCTCGTCTCGACCGACATTAGCACTTTTCTTATAGATTTAATGGTGCTATCATTGCGAAAATACGTGATAACAGTCTAAAGATAAAGCTGTGTCACGTAGATAGGCACGCTACTGTATAATCTGAAGAACGTAGCGTGCCTATTTCGCATTTACTGTATTTTCTTATCTAAATGACATTGGAACCGTCCCCGTGACTTCCCGTCCCCGTGACTGCCCTGACCGGTATTACATTATTTCAGCCTCTGCGCCTGATCATATATCCCCTTCAGCAGAATGTCAAACTCATCAAATTTCTCCACCGCTGTCCTTGCTCCCTCTTCGCCCATACTGGACAAAGATGCCACCTGCTCACTTGTGGCGGCGAGGCTCGCAATATTATTATTGATCTCCGTTGCACTTCTTCCTATAGCTTCTATGGAAGTACCGATATCATTAAATCTTCCTATAAGGTTTCCAACGTTCTCCCCGATCTCTTCAAAAGTATCTGCGGTCTCTCTGATAAGAATGTCCTGAGCCTTGACAGACTCAGCTGCCGCATTGGTAGAGTCTACCGCATTCTGAACATCAGCGGAAAGCTCCTGCATGATGCTGGTGATCTGATTTGAAGCACTGCTGGTCTGCTCCGACAGCTGCCTTATCTCATCGGCAACCACAACGAAACCTTTCCCGGCTTCTCCCGCACGCGCTGCCTCAATTGAAGCATTGAGCGCAAGAAGATTGGTCTGCTTTGATATCGATATGATGGAACCGACAATCATCTCAACCTTTTCGACCTTCTCAGTGACAGCTTTTGTGGATGCCACCGTCTTATCACTCATCTCAACAACATTTGCGGTCTTGTCCTTGAGCTGGTCGATGACCTTAGTCCCATCAATAACGGCTTTCTGCGTGCTCTCGGACATCTCAACCATCTGATTTCTCTTGGCATCAGCCACTTCCGTCTGCTCATGGATATCTGCTATCTGATGTGACTGCTCTGTCACGGCAGCTGCGGTACTTCCTGTGCTGCCCGCAATTTCCTCATGCCATCGTGGTTTCTTCCTATGATGCTCTTTAACTCATCGACTTCCCCATGGGCCTCATCAAACAGCCCCGTAATTTCCTTGGCAATCTCCACCATCTGGATACGGGTCTTTTCCTGGGTCTCCTGCCCTTTCTTGATGGCCTCGTCGTCCTCTCTTACCAGGGTCCGCCTCATCTTAAGCGACTCTATTCCGGCAATTCCCGCAAGAATGATTATGAAACCGGACACAAAATGGTCCCTGGGTATCGAACCTGTAGCAATAAGATTTCTGACCAGGACAATAAGTCCGCCTATGGTCATAGTCATCTGTCCCACCACATAGAGCCTTAAGTCCAGATAAAGAATACACGACAGCATTACCGGTATCGCGAATGCATAAAAAATCATTTCATTTTGTATTATCATGATAATGATATAGTAAAGAGTCGGACCTCCCAGAATGACCACTGCGCCAAACCTGGTCTCTCTGAATTTGATAAATCCAACCGTCATCTGCAGCACACCTGCCAGGACAGCGACAATCTCGATGACAAGCCCCAGGCTCATTCCGTGTGTTGCAGCATCCAGCACTACCATTAAAAGCGCAGTAAAGGCAATAATAAGGTTGATCTGAAATACTTTTTTGTTTGATCTTGCATACTGGTCAGGGGTCATATAATTATCTCCTTTAGCCATGAAAACAGAATTTAACTGTACAATAACTGACAAGTATAATTATACAATATTTCGCTGTGAATAATTATTAAATAACGCTAAAACCAATCTTGCATCCGGTTATGAAGTCAGTCATGGGAAAACTATCGCCTGACCGTATGCAATATTGGTTTTTACACCGTCGCGTTTTATAAAATCCGTTGAGTATCAACATCGTATTACATATAATTGAAAGTAAGGATTTACCGTCATAATGAGAGCGGTTCAGACGACGAAACAGAAGACAGATCTGAAAATGAAGACATGAGGGACGGAGGTTAGGATATGATTTTTCATCAGTCTATGGTTAAAATTATTGCCGTGATACTGGCAATTATAGGTCTGTGCGTTGGTGTGAATGTTACTTTTTTTCAGACACGGGGGTTTGTGGAAACAACAGCCGTGATTACAGACCTTACAGAGGAAGGGAGCGGCGATGATACAACCTATCGGCCCACTGTGGAGTATGAGGTTGACGGCGAAACTTATATCGTTAAGCTTGATAATTCCGTTAAAGCCGATAGTGTAGGCAATACGATCACTGTTTTATACGATCCGTCAAACCCGGAGCTTGCCTATGGCAAAAACGGGATGGGCATTTATCTGCTGATCGTCTGCCCGCTTATTCTGGCATTTGTTTTAATCTCTATTTTCAAGGGAAGAAGGGAAAGGCAGGAGACCAAGGAACGTCAGGAATTAAGTGGATATACAGGTTATGCTCCGCATGTTGCGGGAGGGGAAAGAGAACTCTATTTCCTTACTGACCTTGGCACCCCCAAGGCGGGTCATCGAATTGAAGATGAAAACAGAAGAGTGCTTTATGAGGCAAAAATGACAAAATTCGGTGTGGCTGTTGACTATAAATTTGATTTCATAGACCATGAACATGGAAAGACTGTTCCACATCTCGTAGGACAGGTGCTTGAGAGCACCTGGGGTACTCTTCTTGCCGATGTTCATGATACATTTGAATTTGACGGCGTGGATATATGGAAGCATTTGAAGCAAAATGGCATAAGTGTCGAGTCATCTGTCACAGCGGGTGAGGGTGCGCTTGTAGGAATGGAATATCGCATTTTGCGGGACGGAGAAGAAATTGCACACGCTGTGCAGACAAGTCAGTTCCCGCATGAGGAAGATACAGACGCACATAAAGTGGAAGGCAAGATACCTATTCCGGGCTTTTATCGTATTTGGACGACAGAGGTATATCTTGATCTGCTGTTTGTTACGCTTATGGCCTTCGCCAGAAGCGGAGCCGGTGATGACAAGGGCGGCACCTACGGAGCTATACTTGGAACACTTGATAAAATGAAAAATAATGAAGGAAATATATGATAAGAGGCTAATACTGATAGCAGAGTATATAGGAATATAAAAAAGGATATGAAATTAAACAACAAACGATTCAGTATGAAAAGATGCCATTACATGTTTTTACAAATCCGTCCTGACATGGTAATATATATTCGCTGTGTCAGGACTATTTTTATGTCACAATGTGCCATAACGCATAATTAATACAAAAATGGTGCCCGGCGTGGTGCTTGGTACAACAAGCTGAGATAACAAATGGCTTAAATAAAGCATTTTTAAAAGGAGATATATAAAAAATGAAACTAGGAATCGTAGGTTTACCAAACGTAGGTAAGTCAACACTTTTTAATTCACTTACAAATGCAGGAGCGCTTGCAGCAAACTATCCTTTCGCTACAATCGACCCCAACGTGGGCGTAGTTGCAGTACCGGATAAGAGGCTCAAGCTCCTTGGAGATCTGTATAATTCCAAGAAGGTTACACCTGCCACCATCGAGTTCGTTGATATCGCAGGACTTGTTAAGGGCGCCAGTAAGGGGGAAGGCCTTGGTAACCAGTTCCTTGCAAATATCCGTGAGACAGACGCTATCGTTCATGTAGTAAGATGTTTCGACGACCCCAACGTTGTTCACGTTGACGGATCAGTTGACCCTGCAAGAGATATAGAGACAATTAACCTTGAGCTTATTTTTGCAGATCTTGAGGTTCTTGAGAGAAGAATCGCCAAGGTTGCCAAGCTTGCCCGCATGGACAAGGCAGCAGCAAAAGAGCTGGAGATCCTTGAGAAGATCAAGGCAACCCTTGAGGATAACAAGATGGCAAGAGAGCTTGAGATTGAGGATCCTGAGGAGAAGGCTTTCGTTAACAGCCTGGATCTCCTTACCTGGAAGCCTGTTATCTACGCAGCTAACGTAATGGATGAGGACCTTGCCGATGACGGCGCTTCCAATAAATATGTGGCAGCTGTAAGAGAGCTGGCAGCAGGCTCAGGCAGCGAAGTATTCGTTATCAGCGCTCAGATCGAGGCTGAGATCTCTGAACTTGATGAGGATGAGAAGGCAGAGTTCCTTGAGAGCCTTGGCCTTACAGAGTCAGGACTTGACAAGCTCATCGCAGCAAGCTACAAGACTCTCGGACTTATGAGCTTCCTTACTTCCGGTGAGGATGAGACCAGAGCCTGGACCATCAAGATCGGAACCAAGGCACCTCAGGCAGCAGGTAAGATCCACACCGACTTCGAGAGAGGTTTCATCAAGGCTGAGGTTATTAACTACGAGGATCTTCTTCGTGAGGGCTCCATCGCAGCAGCCAAGGAAAAGGGCCTTGTTCGTATGGAAGGTAAAGAGTACGTTGTTCAGGACGGAGACGTTATCCTTTTCCGTTTCAACGTTTGATGATTGGAGGAGCTTATGCCTGATATAATGGGGCAGATGGATATCGCTTTTCCTAATCTTGGTATCTATCTGAAAAATGTTCCGAAGAGCTTCGAGGTCTTTGGAATAACAATAGCTTTGTACGGAGTGATCATTGGACTGGGATTCTTCCTGGCACTGCTCCTTATTTCCAAAATGGCTAAGGTGACAGGGCAGAACTCAGAGGATTACTGGGATGTAGCGGTTTATATCATTGTTTTTTCCATAATAGGTGCAAGACTGTATTATGTGTTTTTCTCCTGGGACTATTACAAGGATAATCCGATCAGCATCTTATATATAAGAAACGGCGGCCTTGCAATATACGGAGGCGTTATCGCGGGCTTTCTTACATTATTTATATACACTAAGATCAAAAAGAAGAGCTTCTTTCTGTTCGGTGACACCATCATGTACGGACTTGTCCTTGGACAGATCCTTGGCAGATGGGGAAATTTCACCAACAGAGAGGCTTTCGGTGAATATACCAACGGCCTGCTGGCCATGAGACTTCCTGTGGAAGCCATTAGAAATCACGAGATCACTCAGCTGATGCAGGACAACATGATACAGGGAACCAATTTCGTGCAGGTAAGTCCCACTTTCCTGTATGAGAGTCTGTGGAACCTGTGTGTACTTATTATTATGCTGATCTACTGCAAGCACAAAAAGTTTGACGGCGAGAATGTCCTTCTGTACCTTGGAGGGTACGGCCTTGGAAGAGCCTGGATCGAGAGCCTTAGAACCGACCAGCTCATAATGCATTCCACGGGACTTCCGGTATCACAGATGCTGGCTATCTGCCTGGTGGTATTTGCGGTTGTGACAGATACTGTTGTCAGACTAAGACTTAAGAAAAAGCCCGCAACAGCAGAAGAAAAATAAAAGTTTTATAAAATTCCTGTAACATAAAACTATATATAGTATTACAAAACTAAGCCTTGGCACATATTGTGCCGGGCTTTTTTTGTTGCCAAAAGCCGCGAAAATATCAGCATTTATCTGCTAAAAAGGTGTTGTTAATAGAAAAAAAATCCTTTATAATGAATTCAGGTGGTAAAAAGTGTCAAAAAGTGGTTAAAAGTGGTAGAAAAGTGGTAAATTAAGTGGGAACAGCATTTAAAGGCGAATACAGTCATTCCATAGACGCCAAGGGAAGACTCATAATTCCTGCAAAATTCCGCGAGATCCTTGGAGAACAGTTTGTGGTTACCAAAGGATTTGACGGATGTCTTTTTGTGTTCGCTCAGGAGGGCTGGGAGAAGTTTGAAGAAAAGCTCCAGGCACTTCCCATGGATAAGCCCGAAGCCAGAATGCTGGGACGTTTCTTTATCGCCGGCGCCATCGACGCCGAAGTCGACAAGCAGGGAAGAATACTTATTCCCTCCAATCTTTTACAACACGCACATATTGAGAAGGACGCCGTTATAGCCGGTGTCGGTAACAGAGCCGAGATTTGGAGCAAGGCTGAGTGGGAGAAGGCAAGTTCCTTCGATGATATCAACAGCATTGCAGCCAAGATGTCAGAATATGGACTTAGCATCTAAGCCCTACGTACAGGAGAGCAATGGAGTTCAAACATTATTCGGTGCTCCTTGATGAGTGCCTGGACAATCTGAATATCAAGCCCGATGGAATCTATCTTGACGGAACCCTTGGAGGAGCGGGCCATTCCTATCACATAGCCGAGAGGCTGACGGAAGGCGGTCATCTCTACGGAACAGATCAGGATGAGGACGCCATCGCAGCGGCAACGAAGCGCCTTGAACCCTTTAAGGACAGAGTTACCATCATCCGTGACAACTATGAGAACGCGGTGGTGAGACTTAAGAACCTGGGCGTTACCGGAGTTGACGGAATTCTCTTAGACCTTGGAGTATCATCCTACCAGCTGGACAACGCTGAGAGAGGATTTACTTATAAAGAAGACGTTCCACTTGATATGAGAATGGATCAGAGACAGGCCCTTACAGCAAGGGACATCGTCAATGACTATTCGGAGACTGAGATCTTCCATATCATAAGGGACTACGGCGAAGACAAATTTGCCAAGAACATTGCCAAGCACATCTGCATTGAGAGGCAGAAGGCACCGATTGAGACTACGTTTCAGCTCAACGACATAATCAAGGCTGCCATTCCTGCCAAGATGAGAGAGAAGGGCGGGCACCCTTCCAAGAGAACCTACCAGGCAATAAGGATAGCGCTTAACAGAGAACTGGATGTACTTCAGAATTCTCTCGACGGATTCATAGATTTCCTCAATCCCGGCGGAAGGTTATGTGTGATCACATTCCACTCCCTGGAGGATAGGATAACCAAGAATAATTTCAGAACCAACGAGAACCCCTGCACCTGCCCGCCGAACTTCCCGGTTTGTGTATGCGGCAAGGTATCCAAGGGAAAAGTAATAACAAGAAAGCCCATTTTGCCAAGCGATGAGGAACTTGAGCAGAACAAGAGATCTCAGAGCGCCAAGCTAAGGGTATTTGAGAGAACAAATTAAGACAAAGATTTAACTGACATTGGAAAAGGAGGATGAACATGGCTAACACAGCATATGTACGCGGAAATACAGTAAGAAAAGAATATGAGCCTTCCCGTGAACCCAGAAGAGTCCATGTTCAGGAACCTCAGAGAATCAAAAAGAGACGCTCACATATGTCCCTGGGCACTCTTTTATACATGACCGTGGCCGTGGTTCTTGTGGTTGCTGCACTTGCATGGTACTTAACACTGCAGGCTCAGGTCAAGAATGCGGGTAAAGAGATCGCTGCTCTTGAGAGTCAGCTCAACACCTTAAAACAGGAGAACGATGAGGCTTATAACAGAGCCAACGGAAGTGTGGACCTGGATGAGGTTAAGAGAATTGCGATTCAGGAATATGGCATGACTTATGCGACAGAAGGCCAGATCGTCACCTACTCAGACGGCGGCGGTAACGATTATGTCAGACAGGTTGCTCCCATTCCACAGGTTGATGGCTGATGGTTGTCACAGAAAAAAATAACGCTATAATAGAATATGTGCGATTTTTTGGAAGGAAGTAATGTGTTATAAATGAAACAAAGTAGATCTGGGAAAAAGCAGAAGTTTACTATAGGAATGAAGAAAAAGCTGGTAGTGCTGTTTACATTGGTACTACTGGCTTTCGTTGGATTAGGGGTAAGACTTATTCTCATAACCAAGAATAACGGCGAGGAGTATGAGAAACAGGTTCTGTCACAGCAGCAGTACGACTCCACCAGTCTCCCATTCAGAAGAGGAGAGATACTGGATGCCAACAATACCATTCTTGCTTACAGTGAGAAGGTATACAATGTAGTATTGGATGCCAAGCTTTTACTTCGAGATGATAAATATCTGGAACCCACCATTAAGGCGCTGGTTACACATTTTGATCTGGATGCGGGAGAAATCAGATCTTATCTCAAGGACCATCCTTCATCTCAGTATTATGTTCTGGCCAAGAAGCTTCCCTACGATCAGATCAGTGCTTTTCAGGAACTCATAACTCCTGGTTCTGATTCCTACGATGCCAATATTCAGGGCATATGGTTCGAATCAGGTTATGTTCGTAAATATCCAAACGGGTCCATGGCCTGTGATGTTATAGGTTTTACCTCCAGCGATAATACCGGTATGTACGGACTGGAGGAGTACTACAATGACACCTTGAGCGGAACCATGGGAAGAGAGTATGGTTACCTCAACGAGGATTCCAGCCTTGAGAGGACCACTATTCCCGCCACAGACGGAGACAATATCGTCACTACAATAGACGGCAACCTCCAGTCAATCGTTGAGAAGCACCTCAAGGAGTTCAACGATACCTACAAGAACAATGCCCGTACCGGCAACGGAGCCAATAATGTGGGCTGCATCATGATGGATATCCACACCGGTGATGTGCTGGCTATGGCCAGTTATCCCAATTTTGACCTGAACAACCCAAGAGACCCCCAGGCCCTCATCGGAATGCCTGCGGTGGATGAGAAGGGCAACAAGGTAAAGGGTGAATCCATATATGATTCCGGTGTCTACATCACCGAAGAGATGATCGAGAACTTCTCAGATGAGGAGCTTTATCAGAATTACAATGCACTTTGGAAGAATTTCTGTATCGCCGACACCTATGAGCCGGGATCTGTAGCCAAGCCTTTTACGGTAGCTACAGGACTTGAGAGCGGCTCCATTACAGGAAATGAAGTTTATAACTGTACCGGTGTCCTTGAAGTGGGCGGATGGCCTATCCACTGCCACAACACCTACGGCGACGGCTACGTATCCGTTGAGAGAGGTATAGAGATTTCCTGTAACGTAGCGATGATGTACATTGCCCAGTCCATCGGCAACGGAACCTTCACCAAGTTCCAGAAGGACTTCGGTTTCGGACTTAAGACCAATATCGACCTGGCGGGAGAAGCAAGAACAGAGGGACTTACCTACAACGCTGCAGATATGACCTCCTCAGATCTTGCCACCAACTCCTTCGGACAGGGCTTTAACGTAGATATGATCGAGATGATCACGGGCTTTTGCTCCCTGATCAACGGTGGCTATTACTATGAACCCCATGTGGTCAAAAAGATTGTTTCCAGCAGTGGAGCCACCATCAAGAACATAGAACCAAGAGTGCTGAGACAGACCGTTTCCGCCAGCACCTCCGAGAAGATCATTCAGTACTGCAACCAGGTTGTGGCAGGAGCTGAAGGAACCGGTAAGACAGCAAGACCTGCCGGCTACATGATAGGAGGCAAGACCGGAACAGCTCAGACCCTTCCCAGAAAGAACCAGCAGTATGTTGTATCCTTCATGGGATATGCGCCTGCTGATAACCCTCAGATAGCTATTTACGTGGTTGTGGACAGACCCAATACCGACTATCAGCCTGATGCCAAGTACGCCACAAGGATCGTAAGAGCAGTGCTGACAGAGGCGCTTCCCTACCTTAACTATCCTATGACTGAGCCCCTTTCCGACAAGGAGCAGCAGGAGCTCATGGAGCTTCGTGATCAGATGGTCACAACTGCCAATATCGAAGAAGCGGCAGTGGAAGGCCAGGAGGGTCAGGAAGGCCAGGAAGGCGAAGCAGCAGAGGGTGAAGAAGGCACAGAGGAGAATCAGGAGGCAGCTGCAGAGGAAGAGCAGCCCGCCATGGACGGACCCCGTTCCTCCATCTGGGAGACCTTTGAAAGAGATCCTTCCACCGGTTATTACATTGATCCCAACACGGGAGCCATGATCATTCCTGAGACCGGAACGGTTATCGGAGGAGACGATCTTCCCGATTTTGACGGCGACGGCCCCGGAAGTGAAGGAAACGCTGATAATACTGCAGAGGGTAATCCATAAGTTTCATAATGAGATAGTTTTTTATTGAGAGGTAATAGAGTTGAGTGCGTATTTTTTGAGAACATTGGTACCGGTATTTGTATCTTTTTTCATCGCAGTTCTTTCGGGACCTGTGATAATCGAAATCTTAAGGAAGCTTAAGGCTGGGCAGACCGTCCGCGAGGAGGGCCTTGAATCCCACAAGAAGAAAACGGGAACCCCTACAATGGGAGGCTTTATTTTCCTGCTGCCTTTCCTTATCATCGGCATATTCTACGGAGCAAGCCACAAGGAGGTCATTCCTGTACTTATTCTGACCTTCGGTTTTGGCCTTATCGGATTTCTCGATGACTATATCAAGGTTGTCAAAAAGCACAATTTAGGCCTCAGAGCCTGGCAGAAGATCGTGGGACAGTTTGTGATAACTGTAATATTTGCTCTGTATGTGGAGAACTTCACTGATCTTTCACTGGCAATGAAGATACCTTTCACCGATATTTCACTGGATTTTGGAATCTGGAATATTCCGATCCTGTTCTTTATTGCACTGGGAACCGCCAACGGAACCAACTTTACCGACGGAGTTGACGGACTGTGCGCATCTGTGACAGCTGTTGTAGCAGGCTTTTTTGCCATTGCAGCCATGCATTATCAGGCAGGCGGCGCAGAGGTTATGTCCTGCGCAATGTTGGGAGGACTCCTTGGATATCTTGTTTACAACGTATATCCGGGCAAGGTTATGATGGGAGATACAGGCTCTCTGGCTATCGGAGGCTTTGTAACCGGAATTGCTTACGTTATGCATATGCCCATATTTATAGTTATTGTCGGATTTATCTATGCTTTTGAAGTTATTTCTGTAATCCTTCAGGTTTCATATTTCAAGATTTCGGGAGGAAAGAGGATTTTCAGAATGGCCCCTATCCATCATCATTTCGAGAAGGGCGGCTGGTCCGAGACCAAGGTAGTTAACGTATTCACCACAATCACAGTGCTTCTGTGCCTTATCGCATACGCAGGCCTGTGATATCATCAATCAGTATTTTAGAAGGAAACAGTTATGAAAGCAGATCTTAAAGGTAAAAAAGTACTTGTAATAGGTTCAGGCCTCTCCGGAGTAGGCTCAGTAAGACTCCTTAACCAGGTAGGGGCAAAGCCTGTTGTTCTTGAGGAGAACACCAAGGTTACAGAGGAGGATATCAGAAACAAACTCCACGAGGAAGACAGAGACAGCACCAAGATAATCGTTGGAACTATTTCAGATGAAGAACTCTCTGATATTGTGCTCACAGTTCCGTCTCCTGCGGTACCTCTTGATTCTCCTACAGTTATGAGGATCAAGGAAAAGAATATTCCGATCTGGAGCGAGATTGAGCTTGCCTACAGCTTTTCCAAGGGCAAATTTGTTGCAATAACAGGAACCAACGGCAAGACCACCACAACAACCCTTGTAGGTGACATAATGAAGGCTCATTTTGGCAAGGTATATGTGGTTGGCAATATCGGCGTTTCTTTTGCTGAGAGCGCACTTGAAATGACAGATGATACCGTTACCGTGGGAGAAATCAGTTCCTTCCAGTTAGAGGCTGTGGACAATTTCCATGCCAATGTATCCGCAATCCTTAATGTGACACCGGATCATCTCAACAGACATCACACCATGGAATGCTACGCAGCCATGAAGGAGAATGTCACACATAACGAGACCAAAGAGGACACCTGCGTCCTTAATTATGACAATGAATACACCAGGGATTTCGGTAGCAGATGCCCTGCCAAAGTAGTATTTTTCTCAACCAAAGAGAAACTTACAGATGGCTTCTACCTTGAGGGTGAGGACATCATGATGAGTAATGCCGGCAATCCCATGAAGATAATGAATATCCACGACATGAACCTTGTTGGTATGTGTAATGTAGAGAATGTTATGGCTGCAATTGCCGTGAGTCTTGCCATGGGAGTTCCTCTTTCCGAGATACTGGAGGTTATAAGGGGCTTCAAGGCCGTTGAGCACAGAATTGAGTTCGTGGCAACCAAGGGCGGCGTAGATTATTACAATGATTCCAAGGGCACCAATCCCGATGCTGCAATTCAGGGAATCAAGGCCATGTCCAAGCCAACAATCCTCATCGGAGGCGGCTATGACAAGGGCAATGAATACGATGAATGGATAGAGAATTTCGGAGATACGGTCAAGCTCCTTGTGCTTATAGGTCAGACCAGGGAGAAGATAGCAGAGTGCGCCGAAAAACACGGTTTTACCAACTATGTGTTCAAGGATACCTATGAGGAGGCTCTGACCTTCTGTACCGAATCTGCGCAGCCCGGAGACGCCGTTCTTCTTTCACCTGCCTGCGCAAGCTGGGATATGTTCCCGAATTATGAGACCAGAGGAAAAAGATTTAAAGAGTATGTGAATAAGCTCGCTGATTGAGCATTGTTGCAAGGGGTTAGTTTTGGAAAGATTTAAGACATTAAGAAAAGAAAAGGCAGAGTCCTATATTGATTACAGTATGATCTTCATCATTCTGTTTCTTTTGGCCTTCGGACTGGTAATGCTGTATTCCACCAGTTCCTACGAGGCGAACCTGGATTTCGGGGATTCCGCATATTATTTCAGGCATCAGCTGATACCGACACTTATAGGACTTGGGGGTATGGTTTTATTATCTTACTTCCCCTACAGGTTTTTTAAGAATCTGGCGCTGGTGATCTATGTGGGTGCCCTTGCGTTTCTTTTTGCCCTTATTCCCTTCGGAAAGGTTATTAACGGTGCCAAGAGATGGCTTAATATCGCCGGATTCTCGGTTCAGCCCGCGGAGATCTGCAAGATCGCGGCAATCATTTTTTCCGCCACGATAATAGCCAAGCTGCAGAAGAACCTTATGACCGCCAAGGGACTGGCCGTTACGCTGGTTCCGACCTTTTTTATGGCAATCCTGGTGTACAAGATCACCGATAACTTAAGTTCCGGTGTTATCATTCTGGGAATTGTAGGTCTGATGCTCTTTATTTCGACGCCCAATTACAAGCCCTATATTATAATTGCTGTTTCGGGTCTTGGGGCCTGTGCTGCTATTGTCTGGTTCATTTCAAGTTCTGCCGGTAATCCTGAGATGGGATTCAGATCAGAGCGTATTCTTGCCTGGCTCGATCCCAATGCACACGCTTCAGGCAAGGGATTCCAGACGCTACAGGCGCTGTATGCCATCGGCTCCGGTGGTATCTTTGGTAAGGGACTGGGTGAGAGTATGCAGAAGATGGGCTTTATTCCCGAGGCTCAGAACGATATGATCTTTTCAATCATCTGCGAAGAGCTGGGACTCTTCGGAGCAATTGCTGTTATGCTGATGTTCCTGATCCTTATCTGGAGACTTATGATCATCGCCAACAATGCCCCTGATATGTTCGGAGCGCTGCTGGTTATTGGTGTTATGGCCCATATTTCAATACAGGTTATTCTTAACATCGCTGTTGTTACCAACACCCTTCCCAACACGGGAATCACTCTTCCCTTTATCAGTTACGGAGGATCCGCCGTTATCATGCAGCTGGCGGAGATTGGCATTGCGCTCAATGTAGCAAGAAATATAGGAAGAGCGGATTAAGATGGGTAAGAAACGTAAAAGAAAAAGACCTTCGCAAAGAAGGCCTATATTTCCAAAGATTGATATTGGGGAATTATTCCGAAATATCGGCATATATTTTCTCAGAAGAAAGAGTCTTATAGTTATTGCGGCTCTTGTTGTTATTCTGCCGATAGCGGCCCTTATTGCCCTTAAATACATATCTGACAACTATACCGTCACCAATGTTTATGTGACCGGCAATACCCATTATACCAACGAAGAGATAATGGAAATGGTCATGGACGGACAATTTGGTCATAACAGCGTATATCTGTCCATGAAATACAGGAATAAGAGCATTGAAGACATTCCCTTCATCCAGAAGATGAGCGTGGAGATATTATCTCCGGATACCATCAGGATCAACGTGTATGAGAAGGCCATTGCGGGATACATACAGTATCTTGGCAGATATATGTACTTTGACAGAGACGGAATAGTGGTGGAGAGCTCCCTTGAGAGCTCGGATGACGTTCCGCTGGTTCTGGGGCTGTCCTTTGACCACGTTATCATCCATGAGAAGCTTCCTGTGGAAAATGAGAGCGTATTTGCCGAGATCCTGGATATAACTAAACTGCTGTCCAAATATGAACTTCATGCGGAAAAAATCTTTTTTGACAGCGACTATGACGTATATCTGTATTTTGGCGGAGTTGAGGTCAGTATCGGCACGAGAGACTACATCGATGAGAAAATTATTCAGCTCCAATATATCCTTCCGAGTCTCGAAGGGAAAAGCGGAATTTTGGAAATGAAAGATTATAACGAAGATACCACCAACATCACTTTTGAAGAGAAAAGCTAATGAATTGTCGGACAAAAAGTAAAGATTTCATAAAAAAAGTGGGTTGATTATTAAAAAAAAAAATCGTATCATAGCTAGTAGGAGTCTATGAGGTTTATGAAGGAGGAGTAGCTTTGCTGGAGATTAAGTCAAATGAGGCGGAATTCGCTTGTAAGATCATCGTCGTTGGGGTAGGCGGTGCAGGCAATAACGCTGTGAATAGAATGGTTGATGAGAACATTACCGGTGTTGAATTTATCGGTATCAATACAGATAAGCAGGCACTTCAGCTCTGCAAGGCCCCCAAGCTTTTGCAGATCGGTGAGAAGCTTACCAAGGGACTTGGCGCAGGAGCTAAGCCTGAGGTAGGACAGAAGGCAGCTGAGGAGAGTGCAGAGGAGATTTCTGCAGCTATCAAGGGCGCAGACATGGTATTCGTTACCTGTGGTATGGGTGGCGGAACCGGTACAGGTGCAGCTCCCGTAGTAGCCAAGCTTGCCAAGGATATGGGTATTCTTACAGTTGGCGTTGTAACCAAGCCTTTCAATTTTGAGGCTCGTGTTCGTATGCAGAACGCTATGCTGGGTATCCAGAATATTAAGAGCAATGTAGATACGCTTATCGTTATCCCTAATGATAAGCTTCTTGAGATAGTTGACAGACGTACAACAATGCCTGATGCCCTTAAGAAGGCTGATGAGGTTCTTCAGCAGGCAGTACAGGGAATCACTGATCTTATCAATGTTCCCGCTATCATCAATCTGGACTTTGCTGATGTTCAGACTGTCATGAAGGACAAGGGTATCGCTCATATCGGTATCGGTAGCGGCAAGGGCGATGATAAGGCATCAGAGGCTGTTAAGATGGCCGTTGAGAGTCCTCTTCTTGAGACCAAGATCAACGGTGCAACCAACGTCCTTATTAATATTTCAGGTGATATCTCCCTGACAGATGCACAGGAAGCATCAGATTACGTTAGAGGACTTGCCGGAGATGACGTTAACGTTATCTTTGGTTCAACATACGATGAGAACAAGACTGATACATGTACCATCACTGTTATCGCAACAGGTATCGAGGACAAGGCCAACACAATGCCTCAGCAGCCTGTTCAGAGAGCAGCAGCACCTCAGCCCGTGGTACAGCCTATGGGAACACCTGCAATGCATGTGGCACCCCAGCCGGTTGTTACACCTGTAACACCTATTCAGCCTACTGTTACTCCTATCGGAACAGCAACAGAGCAGGTTGCAAGACCCGCAGCCGGAATGACACTTAACAGACCTACAGAGATCAGAAGCACTGTAGAGCCCAAGTCACTTAAGATTCCGGATTTCCTTCAGAGGAAGTAATATTGATGATTATGAGCCCTTCGCCCTCGGCGAGGGGCTTTTTTTCGGCTTTATCCGATATTTTGTGTAGAAAAGACCGACAAAACATGATACAATAATTTGTGGAACAAGCCTATGTTCGTACTATATACAGTGTATATAATTTGAGAATATGGAGGGAATAGCATGAAATGCCCATTTTGTGGTAAGGATGACACCAGAGTTATTGATTCAAGGCCTGCAGACGAGAATACATCCATAAGACGAAGAAGAGTCTGTGATTCCTGCGGCAAGAGATTCACTACCTACGAGAAGGTTGAGACTATTCCCCTTATTGTTATCAAAAAAGGCGATGTGCGTGAGCCCTACGACAGAGCCAAGATTGAGGCTGGCGTATTCAGAGCCTGCCACAAGCGCCCTGTCAGCGCAGAACAGATCACCAAGCTGGTGGACTCCGTTGAGACCGAGGTCTTCAACATGGAGCAGAAGGAAATTCCCAGCCGTGCCATCGGTGAGATCGTCATGGACAAGATGAAGAATCTCGATCCGGTAGCCTATGTTCGTTTCGCATCCGTATACAGAGAGTTCAAGGATGTGAATACCTTCATGGACGAGCTCAAATCCGTTCTTCGTAAGGAGGCTGACGGCACAATAACAGATTCCACCGACAAGAACACTCCTCTATTGAAGAAGGAGAGCTAATTTAACCAAAATGTATATCAGGCAGCTATGCGGAAGTTGGTTTTTTGCATAGCTGTTTTTTATAGTCTGTTCTTGACAATTCTTTGACGAAGCCGTATATTGAACGATGTAATTGGTCTAGCCAAAGACCAAGAAAGAGGAGGAAGATTTGAACATGATCAAAAGAAGTTTTGGCAGAAAGGTTGGCTGCTCACTTCTGACGGTTGTGCTCACAACACTGACTATTGCATTGAGCGGCTGCTCAAGCGACAAGGCAGGAGATTCCGCTAAGGTGGAGGAGAACACCACCACCGATACTGTAGTAACAGAAGCACCTGCAGCTACAGATACAGCGGAGGATCTTTCTAAGCTTATCGTAGGAATACCTCAGGACATTGACGGTCTTGACCCCCACACATCAACAGGGGCAGGAACAAGAGAGGTACAATTTAATATTTTCGAAGGACTTGTTAAGCCCGACGAGAACGGTAATCTTAACCCTGCTGTAGCCAGCGAGTACACAATTTCAGATGACAGCACAGTTTACACATTCACACTGAGAGATGGAGTCAAGTTCCACGACGGAAGCGATGTTACAGTAGAGGATATTAAATATTCTTTAGATCGAGTTAAGGGTAAGGACGGCGAAGAGCCTCTTGTTAAGACCTTTGCTAAGGTCGACAGTGTTAACATTGTTGATGACAAGCACGTGGAGGTTGTACTTAAGGAGGCTGATTCAGACTTTATAACTCAGCTCACAGTTGCCATTTTACCTGCATCCAATGCAGATCCGGCAACCAATCCTATCGGAACAGGCCCATACAAATATGTTTCCAGCTCTCCTCAGGAGAATATCATCGTAACAAGATTCGATGATTATTGGGGAGAGAAGGCGTATATCAAGGACGTTGTTTACAAGATCGAGTCCAACGCAGATGCCATTGTTATGGATCTTGAGGCAGGCTCCATCGATATGTTCTGCCGTATCACAACAACACAGGCAGCGCAGCTTTCAGACAAGTTCCAGGTATATGAGGGAACAACCAATGCGGTACAGGCTATGTACCTCAACAACGCGGTTAAGCCTTTTGACGATGTAAGAGTACGTCAGGCTCTGTGCTATGCAATTGATCCTGCTGAGATCATGGGCTTTGTATCAGACGGTCTTGGAAAAGAAGTCGGAAGTGCTATGTTCCCCGGCTTTACCAAGTACTTCATGCCTGAGCTCAACGATACTTACAATCAGGACATAGATAAGGCTAAGGAACTTCTTGCAGAGGCAGGATATCCCGATGGTTTTGAGTTCACCATCACAGTTCCTTCCAACTACACTCAGCACGTGGATACAGCTCAGGTTATTTCAGAGGAGCTCAAGGCTGTAGGCGTTACAGCCAACATCCAGGAAATCGAGTGGAACTCATGGGTAAGTGATGTTTACACCGGAAGACAGTTTGAGGCAACTGTAGTCAGCGTTGATGCTTCAACACTTTCAGCAACAGCTATGCTTTCAAGATATGTATCCGATGCAAGCAAGAACTTCGTTAATTTCAACAGCCCGGAATTCGATGCTGCTTATGCCAAGGCTGAGGCTTCCACAGATGATGCTGAGAAGACAGCTGCTTACAAGGAATGCCTCACAATCCTTTCTAAAGAGGCTGCCAGCGTATACATCGAGGACCTTCCGCAGCTGGTTGCACTTAACAAGAAATTTACAGGATATACTTATTATCCTCTTTATGTACAGGACATTGCCAAGATAAGACCTGCACAGTAAAATTATTTAATACTATAAAATTTTAATTGCGGGGAATACGCGTATGAGATATATCATTAAAAAGTTTTTTATGATGATTTTAACCCTAATTGTGGTGTCCATATGTGTATTCCTCGCTTTTAATTTAATACCGGGAGATCCGGTAGTCAGAATGCTGGGACTTGAGGCATCTCCGGAGCTTGTATGGCAGACAAGAGAGAAGCTCGGCCTCAACGACCCCTTTATCGTCAGATATTTCAGATGGTTCACATCATTTTTGAGAGGAGATTTCGGAACCTCCTACAGCTACAGCGTTCCTGTGGCAGGAATGATCGCCAACAAGATACCGATCACACTGACCCTGGGACTTATCGCATTTTGTCTTACAGTTATTGTTTCGATTCCACTTGGCATTATTACCGCCAAGCATGAGAACGGTGTCCTTGACAGAATCATCACCGTATTTAATCAGATCATTATGGCTTGCCCGCCATTTTTCTCAGGTATCCTTATTACCTTTGTGTTTGGAATGATACTGAGAGTCTTCACACCGGGCGGCTTTGTATCATATAAAGACGACTTTGGCGGCTTTGTCCGCTATCTTATTTTCCCTGCAGTGGCTATTTCTTTGCCCAAGACAGCCATGACAGTCAAGCTCCTTAGGGGAAGCCTTATTGATGAGGCCGGCAAGGACTACGCCAGAACGGCCTACAGTAGGGGTAACAACACCAACGGCGTTCTCTACAGACATGTGCTCAAGAATGCCATGATACCTGTAGTCACCTTCCTTGGAATGGCTCTTGCGGACATGGTTGCAGGCAGCCTTGTAATTGAGCAGGTATTCAGTATTCCCGGAATCAGCAGAATACTTCTCACAAGTATCAGTAACAGAGATTATCCCGTGGTTGAGGCCATTATTATGGGTATCGCCTCGATCGTAATAGTAATAAATCTATTGGTGGATGTAGTATACAGAATAATCGATCCAAGAATTGAGGCAGAGGACTGATGAAGGATATATCAATTAAAAAGATCTTGAAGGATCCATATCTTACGGCAGGTCTTCTTATCACGGGGATCATTCTAATCATGATAATTGTGGGCTTTTTCTGGATGCCCTATGAACCCACCAAGATGAACGCAGCCGACAAGCTTCAGGGAATATCCGCAAGGCATCTCATGGGCACCGACAACATGGGAAGAGATGTGTTCAGCCGTGTTATGTACGGTAGCAGAGTGACTCTTCTTATCGCCATAGGTACCGTGATCATAGGTGCAGGCACAGGAACCATTATTGGGGCCATAACGGGCTACTATGGCGGTATGCTGGATGAGATCACCATGAGAGTAATTGATGCTCTTTTTGCATTCCCAAGTATCCTCCTGGCGCTGGTAATCGTCAGTGTATTCGGAGTTGGCTGGATTCAGCTGATCGTTTCACTGGGAATCGCCTTTGTGCCAAGCTTCGCCAGAATAGTAAGAGGCGAGGTGCTTCGCTGCAAGAACATGGACTATATCGAAAATGCCAGACTGCAGGGAGTATCGGACCTTAGAATGATATTTGTGCATATCCTTCCGAATATGAAGGGAGTAATGGCTTCATCAATACTTATCGGCTTTAACAATGCTGTTCTTGCTGAGGCAGGACTTAGCTATCTTGGCGTTGGTTCACAGCCGCCTTATGCAAGCCTTGGTAAGATGCTCTCGGATGCTCAGCAGTATATGTTTACGACGCCCAGCTATGTTCTGTGTCCCGGTATCGTCATCGTGCTGATGGTTCTTGGTTTTGCATTTCTTGGGGAGGGAATCAGAAGATGGAAATAATCCTTGATGTAACCGATCTTCATATAGAATTTCATGACCACGACCTTCCTGAGACAGCGGTGGAAGACTTTGACCTGATGCTGGGTAAGGGTGAGATCGTTGGGATAGTTGGCGAATCCGGCTCAGGCAAGAGTATGAGTGCCCTTGCCATAGCAGGTCTTTTATCAAGACATCAGATTAAGAAGACGGGCCGCATCATGTTTGACGGCAACGACCTTCTTACCTGTGACAGAAAGACCCTCAGGCAATATCAGGGAGATGAGATTTCCATTATTTTCCAGGAGCCCATGACATCACTTAATCCGGTTAAAAGAATCGGCTGGCAGGTGGAGGAACCGCTTCTTATCCATCATCCTGAGATCAAAAAAGCCGAGCGCAAGGCCAGAGCAATTGAAATGCTGCGAAGCGTTGGCCTGGATAAGGCCGAGGATATCTATTACATGTATCCCCATGAGCTGTCCGGCGGAATGAGACAGAGAGTCATGATCGCTGCAGCCATGATCGGCAATCCTCAGATACTGATCGCAGATGAGCCCACTACAGCTCTTGATGTAACGGTTCAGGCCCAGATTGTGGATCTTCTTAAGAAAATCAACAAGGAAAGAGGAACCTCCATAATCTTCATATCCCATGACCTCAGCCTTGTAAGTCAGCTCTGCGAGAGAGTTATCGTAATGCAGAAGGGCAGAATCGTGGAGACCGGCAAGACCTCAGTTGTTTTTACAAGACCGATGGACACCTATACCAAGAAGCTTATTGCTGCGATTCCCAAGATCGATCTTGGGTAAAGACAGATTTAGAACGGATGAAAGCATATGGCAGATGAAGTTATTAGAATCTCCGACCTGAACGTTTTTTATAAGAACAGGAAGAGAAAGCTTTTTTCAAAAAAAGAAGATAAAAAAGTACAGGCTCTGTACGGAGTCTCTGTTTCCATGGAGGAAGGCGAGGTTCTTGCAGTAGCCGGAGAATCAGGATGCGGCAAATCAACCCTTGCAAGGGCCATTGTTGGCATCAACAAGGACTACACCGGGGAGATATGGCAGAAATATCCAAGACCTCAGATGGTATTTCAGGATCCTTACAATTCACTTAATCCGGCCAAGACCATAGGGTGGCTCCTGGAGGAACCCTTAAGAGTCGACAAGGAGAGACAGTGGACCAAGGAGGAGAGAAGAGCCAGGATTGAAGAGATAATGAAGGATATTGAGCTTCCGCTTAACATGCTGGAGAGATATCCGTCGCAGCTCTCAGGAGGCCAGAGACAGAGGGTGTGCATAGGAATTGCCCTTATGCGTAACCCCAAGGTGCTGATCGCAGATGAGCCTGTTTCAGCTCTTGACGTTACCATTCAGGCCCAGATCATGGAGCTTCTTACCAATCTTCACAAGAAGCTTGGAATATCCATAATTTTCATATCCCATGACCTTCGCGTTGTGTACCGCATGAGTGATCACGTTCTTATCATGAAAAATGGTCGCGTCGTGGAATATGGCAAGACCAGAGATGTTTACAAAAATCCGCAGGCTGACTACACCAAAGCTTTATTGAAAGCAGCCGGTATAACGTAATATTTATTAAAAAAATCTTAAATTCCGTCAAGCTAAATTGGGATTTAAGATTTTTTTTGTATAATTATATTAAGAAAATGTGGGGGTTATCCGATATATGCTGTGAACACAATCAGGCAAGGAAAGGAGGTAAGGCTTATGGCATTAAACAGACTTGGAAATTACGGCTATAATGCTTATAACATACCACCTGCTGCGGACAGCCTTAGGGTTGATCCTAGACCATCGGTAGCTCCCGAACTTAAGGACAACGAAGCTTCACAGACTCCGGAGGAAAGTCCCAAAAAGGAGATGGATCTCACCGTCTCCGAAGTTCCCGTAAGGGATAACGCTTCTATCGAAAACGTCGCCATTTCCTTTGGTGTTTATGATGCCAATGCAATTGACCTCTTTGGAGAAAAGGGCCTTGCATCAGAGGATATGAGACATGCCATCTCAGGCATGCAAAAGGATCATCTGCTTCATGAATATCAGTATTTTGTAGGCGGTAAGGACCTGGCAGGAAAGAACAGAAACATCATCGCAGGAACAGAGGACGGAATCGTTATTCGCCTGTGATAAGACATATCATAAAAGTATATGTGATGACTCGGAGATACAGTTTTTGTATCTCCTTTTTTATTATGCCGGTTGCAGGCGGTTGTGATAAAAGGTACAATTTGCTGTAGGACTAAAAAATACAATTAGGAGCTTGCTATGCTGAATTATACTGACGGATATACAAGAACCTGCGGACTTATCGGTAATCCGGTGAAACATACGCTGTCACCGCTTATTCATAATGCACTGGCACAGATCAAGGGGATCAATATGGTATATGTTCCCTTCGAGGTTGAACATAGTGATATTCAGGATGCCGTTAAGGGGGCTAAGGCTCTGGATATACTGGGGCTTAATGTTACAATTCCCCATAAGAGTGCGGTGATTCCTTTTCTTGATGATATAGATCCTCTTGCCAAGGGGATAGGTGCGGTCAACACTCTTGTGAGAATACCAGGTGGCGGCTATAAGGGCTACAACACTGATATGACGGGACTCTACAGAGCAATCAGAGAAGAAGGCGTTGAGCTGTCCGGAGAGGCGGTTGTTATCCTTGGAGCCGGCGGCGTGGCAAGACCCGCAGCCTTTCTTAGTGCCAGCAAGGGCGCCAGGAAGGTATATATCCTTAACAGAACCTATGAGAAGGCACAGTATGTGGCAGCAGAAGTTAACAAGGCTGTTGCGGAAATGGGCCTTGAAGATAAATGCACAGAGGATGGCCTTAGCGCAAAAGGTGAGGCAGCTACCTGGGAAGATATCATTATTCCAATGAAGCTTGAGGATTATGGCAGGCTCTATATGCTGGAGGACAGATTTATTGTACTTCAGTGTACGTCCGTGGGACTTTTCCCGGATGTAAACAGCGCGGTTATAGAGGATGAGGAGTTCTACAGACACGTCAGCGCTGCGGTGGATATGGTCTACAGACCTCTTGATACCAAGTTCCTTAAACTTGCTGAGGCGGCAGGTGCCAAGACGGTTTCCGGTCTTAAGATGCTGCTGTATCAGGCGGTGGATGCCTTTGAACTCTGGAACGGCTCGGAAGGAAACGACTTTAAGATCAGCAAGGAGGAAGCAGACGAAGTCTACAGATCTCTTATGCTGGAAGTAATTGGCTCACGAAATATCATCCTTGAGGGCTTCATGGGCTGCGGCAAGACCACTGTTTCAGAGATCCTTGCCGACAAGCTGGAACTGGAGCTTATCGATACGGATGAAGTCATTGTGGATACCGAGAAGAGGAGTGTTAACGAGATATTTGCAGGGGAGGGAGAGCAGTATTTCAGAGATCTGGAGACAGAGCTTCTTCGCACCATTGTGGAGGACCACTGGAGAGAAACAGTGATTTCCCTTGGAGGCGGACTTCCTGTCAGAGAAGAGAACAGAGAGCTTCTTAAGAAGGCCGGCAAGGTTGTGTATTTAAGGACCAGGCCTGAAACTGTATATGACAGGATCAAGGATGACACCACCAGACCTCTTTTGCAGACCAAGGATCCCCTTGTCAGGATAAAAGAGCTTCAGGATGAAAGGCGCGAGATATATGAACAGGCTGCAGACATCGTGGTGGATACGGACGCGCTTACACCTGAGGAAATAGCGGATAAGATCATAAGTCTCCTGGGTCTATAAATAAACGTTGATAGATATGAGCTTTTTTGTTAAAATCTTGTAGGTCTATTGAAAAATTTGGATTCGAAAGAAGGTAAAATTTTGGAAAAAGTACTTGAACTAATATCAAAAGAAGTAGGAGATGCCTTTGAGGCAGCAGGCTATGACAGGGAGCTTGGAAGGGTGACAATTTCCAACAGACCTGACCTTTGCGAATATCAGTGCAACGGCGCTATGGCCGGCGCCAAGAAGTACGGCAAGGCCCCTTTTATCATTGCTGATGAAGTGGCTGCCAAGCTTCAGGATAATGAGATGTTTGAGAAGGTTGATTCTGTTAAACCCGGCTTTCTTAACATTATCGTAAGCGGAGATTTTGCAAGAAGCTACATCGTCAGAATGCTTCATGAGAAGCGCTTTGGCGTGACACTTCCCGGCCATGAGCCCAAGTTCATTATCGACTACGGCGGACCCAACGTTGCCAAGCCTCTTCACGTAGGACATCTTCGCAGCGCGGTTATTGGTGAGAGTATCAAGAGAATTCTTAAATATACAGGAAACAAGGTAATCGGTGACGTTCACCTGGGAGACTGGGGGCTTCAGATGGGACTTGTTATAACAGGTCTTAAGGAGAAAAAGCCTGAGCTGTGCTATTTTGATCCTGATTTTGAAGGAACGTATCCCAAGGAGGCTCCTTTTACCGTAACAGAGCTTGAGGAGATCTATCCTGCAGCCAGCAAGAGATCCAAGGAGGATGAGGCTTTCAAGGCAGAGGCTATGGAAGCAACCAAGCTCCTTCAGGACGGCTACAAGCCCTACAGAGCGCTGTGGCACCACATTCTCAATGTATCTGTTAATGATCTTAAGAAGAACTATAAGAACCTGAACGTTGATTTTGATCTCTGGAAGGGTGAATCAGATGCCCATGAGACAATTCCCGGAATGGTTGAGTATATGAAGTCCCATGGCTATGCTCATGAGAGCCAGGGAGCTCTTGTAGTAGATGTAGCTGAGGAGACAGATACCAAGGAGATTCCGCCTTGCATGATCCTTAAGTCCGACGGAGCTTCTTTGTACAACACAACAGACCTTGCTACCATCAAGCAGCGTATGGAGGGTGAGCACCCTGAGGGAATCATCTACGTTGTTGATAAGAGACAGGAACTCTACTTCACACAGGTATTCCGCTGCGCACGCAAGACCAGACTTGTTATGCCTGAGACAGAGCTTCACTTCGTAGGCTTCGGAACCATGAACGGCAAGGACGGCAAGCCCTTCAAGACAAGAGAGGGCGGCGTTATGCGTCTTGAGAATCTCATCTCCGAGATCGATGAGAAGATGTTTGCAAGGATCAAGGAAGGCAATCCCGAGATCAGCGACGAAGAGGCTAAGAGCACAGCCCACAAGGTTGCTCTTTCAGCTATCAAGTACGGCGATCTCTCCAACCAGCCTGCCAAGGATTATATATTTGACGTTGATAAATTCACTTCCTTCGAGGGAGATACAGGCCCATATATTCTCTACACCATCGTTCGTATCAAATCTATCCTCAGAAAATATGAGGCTGAGGGCGGCAATGTGAAGGAAGCCAAGCTCGGCAATCCCGACAGCCCTGCAATGAAGGAGCTTATGCTGAATCTTACAAGATTTGCCGATGCTGTTGAGAGCGCAGCCAAGGATCTGTCACCTAACAGAATCTGCGGATATATCTATGACCTCAGTAATGCCTTTAACAGCTTCTACCACGGAACCAAGATCCTGTCAGAAGCTGATGAATACAAGAAGAGCAGCTATATCGCACTTCTTGCCGTAACACTCAAGGTACTTGAGACAGGCATCGATCTTCTGGGATTTGATGCTCCTGAGTATATGTAAGGATTTGAAATGGATAAGAAAGAACATCTTTTCAGCAACAGGAAGCTTTTCCTGTTGCTGATTCCTATTATTGCGGAACAATTTCTGAACTCCCTTATGGGACTTGCGGACTCCATGATGGTAAGTAATGTGGGTGCTGCGGCTCTTTCGGGAGTATCTCTTGTAGATTCAATCAATAACCTGGTGGTTCAGGCCTTTAACGCCATGGCTACCGGCGGAGTTATTATATGCGCCACCTATATCGGGCAGAAGGATGTCAAAAGAGCCAATGACGCAGCAAGGCAGGTACTTCTGGTATCAGCGTTTATCTCTTTTTCCCTGATGTTCATATGTCTGATATTCAGAAAAGGGCTGTTATCCCTCATATTTGGAACAATCGATGCGGATGTTATGGACGCCGCAAGCATTTATTTCCTGCTGACGATAATGTCCTATCCGGGGATATCCCTGGCAGCGGCGGGGAGCGCTATTTTCCGTGCTCAGTCCGACACCAGGCTTCCCATGAATGTGGCCATAGTATCCAATCTTTTGAATGTGGCGGGAAATGCCCTTTTGATATGGGGATTTGGTCTTGGAGTATACGGCGCAGCGCTGGCTACTTTGTTTTCCAGAATCTTCTCAGCGGTGGTGCTGCTTACACTTCTACGAAAGAAGGACAGGCAGATATCCGTAAGAGCATATCACAAGATAAGGCCCGATATGCCCAAGATCAAGAATATCCTGGCCATGGGCATTCCAAACGGAATAGAGAACTCCATGTTCCAGTTCGGTAAGCTGGCAATCCAGTCTTCGGTATCACTTCTTGGAACCGCAGCCATCGCAGCTCAGTCCATGACCAATATTTTTGAGAATGTCAACGGCGTTGCGGGAATAGGTGTCGGTATCGGACTTATGACCATTGTTGGACAGTGTCTTGGCGCAGGAAGAAAAGACGAGGCGGTGTACTATACCAAGAAGATGGTACTCTGGGGATACATTGCAATACTTGCCAGCTGCCTTTTTACCTATGCGATTGCAAGACCTGTCACTATGCTGGCAGGGATGCAGGAAGAGAGCGCCAAGCTGTGCATCTATATGCTGGGCTGGATTACCATAGCCAAGCCTCTTTTGTGGGCGCCTTCCTTCGTTACTCCTTATGCGATGCGTGCTGCCGGAGATGTTAAGTTCTCCATGCTGGTTGCAACGCTTACCATGTGGCTCTGCAGGGTAACCCTTGCAACCTTTCTCATCAGAGTGATGGGATTCGGGGCAATGGGCGTATGGATCGGCATGTTTGCTGACTGGTTCATACGAGGAATTATTTTTACCATAAGATTTAAGAGTGGAAAATGGATCCACAAAGTAATTGATTAAAAAAAAATAAACATACTAAAGTGCCAAAGTAATATTGCCGAAATACAATTAAAAGTTGGGCGACTTTAAACACAAGATTTTTTGCGAGAATATCCAAAGCTTTTACTTAGGGAAAACTTTCTTAGAGAAGGAGACAAGAGTTTATGGAGAGACGGATTCTCGCAGCGTTGTTGGCAGTATCTTTGGCATTTTCCTATTCAGGTACGGCTTCGGCTTCCGATATTTTGATCGAGGAAGAGTTATCTGAAGAGCAAGACCTTACAGGGATAGATGAGTCGGAGGAGGTTATTTCCGACGAAGAGGTTGATGTGATCTCCGCATCAGAGGGAGATGATACGGAGTTTGACGATACAGAATATGAATTATCGGCTGAGGAAGAGGACATATCTGACCCGGCTGATTCTGATGAGATCATTCCGCCGGGGGGCGCCATGGAAGTGGAAGAACCCATGGAAGTGGATGATCCTGTTCTTGATGAGGAAATATTTACGGATTCTGCCGGCCTTATGTCGATAGAACCCGTTACTTCTGCGCTTTCATCTGCCTATATTCCGGGCACCTTACCAAACTTAAGAAATCAGTCTCCATATGGAAGCTGCTGGGCTCATGCATCGATGGCTCTTGCTGAGATGAGTCTTATAAAGCAGGGGATTGTAAGTAAAGATGTGGATCTTTCGGAACTTCATCTTGCTTATTTTTGTTATAACTCTGTAACGGATCCCTTGGGAGGAACCCAGGGAGACAAAAACCAGGCGATACTTGAAAGCGGCAGCACGCTGCTGGACCGCGGTGGTTCTGCGGAGTTTGCCCAGAATGTTCTCGCATCCTGGACCGGAGCTGCTGACGAAGATACCGCTAATTACAAGGACATGGCAGGTCAGGCCAACGCCGGAGGGCTGGATTCGTCAATAGCCTACGAGGACGCAGCTCACCTTACTCATTATTTTGAAACAAATCTGAATACCTCCAATATAGAGAACGTCAAGAAACTGGTTGCCCAGTGCGGCGCTGTATCAGTGGGTTATGGAGCCATTAACTCAAGAAAGACAGCCATCAGTAATGGGGTATACAACAGCACCTACAATTCTTACTATAACCCCAACGCTCAGAATGCCAACCATGAAGTTACGATCGTGGGCTGGGATGATGATTTTCCCAAGAGCCATTTTACCAACGCTCCTGCGGGCAACGGTGCCTATCTTGTAAGAAACAGCTGGAAAGAAGGCAATTACAGTAATATGCAGGATTATTACGGGTATTTCTGGATGTCCTATTATGAGCCTTCACTTACCGGCAAGGCTTTTGCAGCTGTATACGATGCAGCAGATAAGTATGACAACAACTATCAATACGACGGCGGAATGGCAACCTCACAGGCTTATGACTGCTCAAAGGCTGCAAATGTTTTTGAGATCAGCGGAAACAGTGATATAGAAGAGCTTCAGGCCGTATCCTTCTACACCGCAAGCTCAGATGTGGACTATACCGTTAAGATATATGTCAATCCCGATAGCAGTCAGGGACCTGAGAGCGGAATATATGTGCCTGAGTGTACCACCACGGGAAAAACAACCTTCGCAGGATATTATACGGTGCCTCTTGAAAATTCCGTTATGCTGGACCACGGAACCCGCTTTGCTGCAGTTGTGGAATTGTCCGATTCCGGGAGAAATGCTTCCTTCGGAGCGGAGTATGGCTACACCGGTTCCTGGTACAAAACGACGGTAAGCTCAAGCAGTAACCAGAGCTATATTTATACCAACAACAGATGGGTTGATTACAAGGTAATCAATAGCTATTTCCGTCAGGGAAATATCCGAATCAAAGCATTCACCAAGAACTGCGTATCATATTCGGTGCCTGTGATAACGCCTGTAACGGTGACTTTTGATGCCGGTTCGGGAAGTGTATCGGTATCCGAGATTACAGCAATACCCGGAAATGAGTATGGTGACCTTCCGGAAGCAGTAAGAACCGGGTACATCTTTGACGGCTGGTACACAGAGAGAACAAACGGAAGCAAGGTTACTTCAGCCTCAACGGTGATAAGTGAGAATCACACGCTGTATGCCCACTATACACCGATAACCTACAAGATCATCTACAATGCCAACGGTGGAACGGGATCCATGTCTCCATCAAGCGCTGTGTATGACACAAACGTTACATTGACTGTAAATGGTTTTACCAGAGACAGATATAACTTTATTGGATGGAATACAAGGGCAGATGGTCAGGGAACATCCTATGGCGACAAAGCGGTTGTTAGGAATCTGCTGTCAACTCAGAATGCCGGCATAACACTGTATGCGCAGTGGGAGGCTGAGCCTGAACCTGAACCCGAGCCAGAACCTGAGCCGGAGCCTGAACCCGAGCCCGAACCTGAGCCGGAGCCCGAACCTGAACCGGATCCTACACCGGCTCCGGATCCCACACCGGCTCCGGATCCTACACCAGACCCAGAGCCTGACCCGGAACCCGCACCTGAGCCCGGTTCGGATTTTACACCAAGTCCTACACCGACACCGACACCGGATCCCACACCGGCTCCGGATCCTACACCGGACCCAGAGCCTGAACCCGAGCCTGAGCCTGAACCTGAACCTGAGCCAATCCCCGATCCGGATCCGATAGTAGATAAATACATCGTTATAAGGGACGATGCCTACAGTGATCTGTCAGGATTCGACATGCTGACAGGAAGAAGTAAGACTCTGCATGTGGAATTCAGCAATGGTGATTCATATGACGGCAGAGTATATTGGAGCAGTGATAACGCTAACGTGGCAACTGTAAGTACCGGTGGTACAGTAGCCGCCAAGATGCCGGGGAGTGCGACAATACAGGCAGTCAGTGCGGACGGAGAATACAGTGCTGTAGCTTCCGTAAATGTTAAACTGGCAGCAACCGGAATCAAATTGGATAAAACTACAGTATCTCTGGGCGTAGGAGAGAGTGCGGTCATAAGCGCAGCTATCCTTCCTGCTGAAGCAGAGCAGAAGCTTGTATGGAGCTCTTCAGATACCGCAGTTGCCCTGGTGAATCAAAGCGGAGAAGTGAGCGCAGTTTCTAATGGGCAGGCAACCATAACGGTGGCCACCACAGACGGAACCGGAGTTACCGGAACCTGCATTGTAACTGTGGGCAAAGCTGTTGAGAGCGTAAGGATAGAGGACGGCGGAGCTGTATCGGTAGCAGCCGGCAAAAATCTCAAACTCAGCGCAGTATTAAGCAGCGAAGATGAAGATGCTTCTTTGAACAAAGCCTATACCTGGGAAGTTAAGGGCGGCACCGGTTTTGCAACCATCAAATCCGACGGAACCCTCACAGGTGTTAACGAAGGAACGGTTACGGTAACACTTACCGCAGCCAACGGCGTATCTGATTCCAAAGAGTATTTTGTATATGTTCCCGTCAAAAAAGCGGTGATGCTGCAGTCAAGCGTTGTCATCTCCCCGGGAAGTAGCTATGCCCTTGGAGTAAACATAGTTCCTACAGTAACAAACGCAAGTGAAGGAGGACAGGCAACACTTGAATCCGGCGTAAAATGGAGTATTGACGCCGCATATTCCAAGTATCTGACTGTTGATGAGGAAACAGGTGTCGTTACTGCGGGAGAGCTGATAAAGAGCAATATTCCCGTCAAGGCCACCTATAAACCTTATGGCGCAGCAGCCAAGACCCTGACCTGCAAGGTATCTGTCAAGAACCAGACTTTCAGTGGATTTAGCCTAAGTCAGAGCAGCGTATCCCTGACAGGTGGCAAGCAGGCTACGGTAAATGCCAGGTTTTCTCCTGTTGTTCCCAAAGAGGGCGGCGTAACCTGGAGCATTGCAGAGGGCGGAGATTATATTGAGATAAGTGACAGCTCCGATGCCTATATCACGATAAAGGCACTTCCTACAGCAGTCGAGAGAACTGCGGTTATCATTGCTACAGCCAAGGCAGATCCCGAAAAGACAGCCAAATGCACCATAACCATCAAGCCTGAGGCTGAGTCCATAAAAGTATATAAGGACCAGCTTGATATCACAGGCGGCAAGTTTGACCTAGCCAAGGGAACCGCTAAGGCCCTGAAGGTAAGTGTACTGGCACTTGATGGATTATCCCCGGCAAGTAACCAGAAGGTTGTCTACAAAGTTGATAATGCCTCTGTTGCCACTGTAGGAACCAGCGGTAAGGTAACAGCCAAGAATAACGGAACCGCCACTATTACAGTGATATCTGCTGAAGATGGCGCTGTTTTTGCCACCTGTACGGTGAATGTAGTCACTCTGTCATTAGACAAGACTGATGCCGTAATGGGACTTAAAGACGGTAATAATACCCTTACAATAAGCCCTATGGGCGTTACAGAGGATACTGAGCTTGTATGGACCATAAGCGACGCAGCAAGGGTTAAGGCCCATCTTGAGGAGAATGGTGAACAGCTTAAGTCTCTTGAAGGAAAAGGAACAGCCAAACTCGTTATTGAGGGTGTTAACTCAGGCAAGATCAAGGTTACAGCCTGTGTAAAAGGAACCAACAAGAAGGCTTATTGCACCGTTACCATATATTCACATGTAACAGGCCTTAAGATAAGCGGACTTGGAAATCCGGTTTCCGATGAAGACTTCGATTATATCAAGTCGATCAAAAAAGGAAAGACCTCTACAATAAAAGCGACACCGGAGTATTACAAATATACCGGTAAAAAATATGTACTTAGCACAGCGGTGACTTATAGAAGCAGTAATCCCGAGATAGTGACGGTATCAGATGCCGGCAAGATAGCGGGAATAAGTCCCGGCATAGCCTACATCACCATCACCACTGTTGATGGCGGATTTAGCAAGGTAGTAAAGGTTACTGTCAAATAAAAAGCATATTGCCAAATGTCCGGAAAAGGGGCGTCTTACAGACGTCTCTTTTTTGGTGAATTACGAACATTTATTTCCAATAAATTGTTATTTATTATAGACCTGCCTGATTTTATGATTATTATCAGATAATCCCTTTTTATTACTGCAAAAATGTTCAAAATCCATTATAATATTCCACGTGTGATTAAGAGGATTACTTGGATGATGAACCAGACAGAAATTACTTTTTTACAAAAGAAAATCGCAGATTATCCCGAGAGAATAGCAAAGCTCCAAAAGAGACAGGAGATGATAGCTATCCCCGCAGCAACAGAGATAGACGCAGCGATCAAGGGGCTGAACGCCTATATCATTCAGCTGACGGCTACTAAGAGCGCCTTCGACAAGATTGAAGCAGAGGCGGGGGAAGATACAGATAAGCTGATGAGACTATCTGAGGAATATTCTTCGCAGAACGGTGATGTTCCCGAGACCTGCAGATTAAGTCTTGTGCAGATACAGCATATTCTCATGACAGTGAAGACACATACAGCATCGCTGGGAGAACTTATCGACAATGCTGCCTCTGCCAGAGAGAAACTGGAACTTGCCCGTAAACACAAGAAGACTCTTGATGTGGTCAATCTTTTAAGAATGATAGAAAAGGGAGACGGATACAGGTTATGAAAAAAGAAAATTCCATGAAAAATGCCATATTGGGCGGAGGCTTGTTTGGAGCAGGCTTGATATCTACCGTGGCCCTTAATATGAACTCTACAGATATCATAATAACAGCCGGAATTCAGGCACTAAGGATGTCAGTTATTGCAGGAGGCGCAGTAACAATTGTAGGCGCAGCCATGGCAGCGATAGCCACAGCTTCCATAATAGGCGAGAAGAAAAAGAATGCGCAGTTCATGGCTAAGGATATTGAAGCCAAGGAAGAAGCCATCCGCAAAAAGAAAGAAGACGTACGAGGACTTGTCACAGGCCTTATGCAGGAGGAAGAGAATTTTGTTCCTGTTGGGCAGATCCTTTTAAAAGAGATGGATGACATGGACGAGTTCGCCGAAAGAAGCGACAAGCTCTTTGAGTTTAATGATATGAAGGAATTTGAGAGTATGAAGGAGATCATCTCTCAGGCCAAGACGGCTCTTTATCACAACTGCCGCGGAATAGTCAATCTCTATGTTGCCCTTGAAACCTCGGATGAATTCGTTACCGAGAGCCGGAAGATCCTTGACAGCAACAAGGAGATAAGGGACAACGCCAAGAAATTCCTGCTGGAGCTTGCACGCTATACCAATGAGCAGAATGAAGATACCGATGCGGTAACAATGATTCAGGATTATGCGGATGCCATAGGGCAGTCCCTGAGACATACCTATAACTAAATTGCCATTTCACATATAGGAGGAGTAATACTATGAAAATGAAAAGATTTTTAAAGGGCGCAGCAGCTGCAGTTCTTGCTCTATCAATGACAGCCTGCACCACAGACAATGTAACAGTCAATAACACCCAGACAAGTGCTCTTAGCTATGATGATGCGGTCAAAGAGCTCAACGCCTTCGTCAAGAACATCAATCCTCAGACGGTTTCAGCGAGACTTGATGTTGACATGGAGGAGGCTTCAGTTGCTGATTCACTGGCAGATATCGATATCTTTGATATGATGCTTAAGGGCAACGGCGAGATCAACCTTGAGATTGCAGCGCCTTCTGAGTTCAGCGGCTCTGCATATCCTGATGAGTGGCTGGTTGCAGTCGGTGAGAAATTCAACAAGGAAGGAATCACTGTAGATGGTAAGAAAGTTACCGTTTCCGTAAGAAAGATCTCATCAGGTGAGACCCTTACTTATATCGCAGAGGGTGGTTATGAGCCTGATCTTTATATCCCTTCCAATACAATGTGGGGTGACATGCTGGATGCCAGCGGCGTCAAGACAGTTAAGCTGGCTGACAGGATCGCAGGTAACACAGCCGGAATCCTGATGTCCAAGGATGCCTATGACAGCTACCATGAGAAATACGGAGAGGTTACCGTGGACGGCGTTCTGAAGGCAGCAAATGCAGGAGATCTCGTTTTTGCATATACCAATCCTTATACTTCCGCAACAGGTATGAACATTCTGTGCTCAATGCTGTACGCTTTTGATAATTCCAATCCTCTTTCAGACAAGGCAGAGAAAGAGCTTATCGCATATCAGGATCATGCACCTACAGCAGCTTATACAACTTCAGTTCTTAAGGCTTCCGCATCCAAGGGTATCATAGATGCCATGGTAATGGAGGAGCAGACCTATATCAATACCAAGTCCCTTAAGGATTATGTATACACACCCGCAGGTGTTCGTCATGACCATCCCGTGTATACTTTTGGCTGGGTGAGTGATGAGAGACAGGAAGCAGCCAAGTTATTCGTTGATTACTGCTTATCTGATGACAGCCAGAAGATGGCTACAGAGCGTGGCTTCAATCTTCATGAGGATTATGTATCTCAGGACTATGGAATGAAAGGCTCAGATTACCTTGCAGCCCAGAGAATCTGGAAGACCAACAAGAACGGTTCCCGTCCCACCATCGCAGTTTTTGTAACCGATATTTCAGGCTCCATGAACGGTACCAGAATCAATTCCCTTAAGTCTTCACTGCTTAACACAATGCAGTATATTGATGCCAGCAGCTATGTAGGACTTGTAAGTTACAGCGACAAGGTATATATCAACCTTCCCGTTAAGCGTTTTGACAACAAGCAGAGAGCATATTTCAGCGGTGCGGTCAAAGACCTTGAGGTAGGCGGACAGACAGCAACCTATGATGCAGTACTTGTAGGAATGAACATGCTTCTGGAAGCTTCCAAGGAAGTGCCCAATGCCAACATGATGCTCTTTGTTCTTTCAGACGGAGCTCAAAACGCAGGCTACAAGCTTGAGAGAATCACACCTATCGTTGGCGGACTCGGAGTATCTGTTTACACCATCGGTTATGAGATGGAAGATTCCGACAAGAAGGAACTTCAGACACTTTCAGGAATCAACGAGGCTGTATGTATTGACGCCGACGCAGACGATATCGTAAATGAGCTTAGAAATCTCTTTAATGTAAACATGTAACACCAGGGTAATAAGTCTTCCCGAATGCCAAGCTCGCTTGGCAATTCGAGGAAGACTTTTTTACCCGCCAAAACACGAGGAAAAAAGCAGGGGTTAGGGGCCCCGCGATTTCCGAGTGGTTTGTAGGAGTGCGAGAATGCGAAGCATGGAGCAATCCGGGGTGTTACATGTGTGTAAAGGGACTCAAAATTTTTTTGCCACATTTTTATTTCCTTCGTATAAATAAGAGAGTAAGAAAATAAACAAAAAATACCGTTAGAATTGGAGGAAAATAAAATGTCAGAGATAATCATGGTAAAAGATAATGAACTTGAAAATATCGCAGGCGGCGCAGCAGGAACTGCTTCAACACCAAGATTTGCCATCGGAGATAAGGTTATGCTCCTTATTTACCCCGAATTTGGAGTGGGCACTGTCATGAATGTATATATGCAGGCATCAATGTGGAAATGTGTTGTAAGATTTGATTCCGGTATGATAGATGCTTCTGATATCGAGTTCATTCCTGCATAAAAAAACTAAAAATCATGTAAATTCTAAAGCCGCCAACCGTGCGGCTTTTTCATGGGAGGATACATGATTAAAGGAGGTTTATCGCAGTGGGATTAAATGATCTCGGCAGTATATTAACTAAAGCGGGTTCTACGCTCAAGGATTCCGCGATTCGAAGTGCTCAGGCCATTAAGCTTGAGCAACAGATCACAACACTTAAACGTGAGATTCCTTGCCATTAACGACCTTGCCGGCTTCATCATCTGATGACAATCATCAAATTATCATCAACATTTGTTTTATGACAGTTTTTTCAATGTGTTATCAAACATTTCTACGCATATATCAGCCATGCGCTGTTCGCTTTCCTGCATCCCTTCTCTGAACCAGCTGATAAGTATCTGGAAAAAGGCTGCTTCTAAAGCAAGCCTGATGTATTTGATCTCTGTATCTGTTGTAGGATACAGAAGTTCTGATATGGACCTGCCGGAAAAGAGCTCACGTTTCAATATACCTGCCTGATCAAACAGGGCAATGGTTTCTTTATCCTCGCGGATGGTACGGAAAACATCTTCAAACCACTGATGAGGATTCTCATGCAGTTCTGGTTTTTCACAAATTTCTGCTATGCTTTTTATCAGTCTGTTACCGAGTTCATGCAAAATATCTTCCTTGTCAGTATAGTTGCGGTAGAAGGCAGTACGTGAAACTCCGGCACGACGCACGATCTCACTGACAGTGATCTTTTCATACGGGTGTTCGCCCATTAGGTGCATCAGCGCAAGCTGAAGGCATTCTCTGGTCAGCTGGTTAGACTCTTTGTTATTCATTCGCAGAACTTCTTTTTTCTGCATTTCTGTCAAAGGTTCTTTTGTGGCAGTCATATTTCTTTTCCTCGCCGTTACAAAATATACGATTATGTAACATCGCTCCAATTGGCACTGTTACTGTCATGTCCGAGAGTAGAGCCGTTGTATTACATTTCTTGCGGCGTTACACTTGTAACATCAAAACGATTGTAACACATAGCGGGGAGGAATAACAAGTATGGAATTAGTAGAAAACTTATCTCACAAAGCGCAGAGACAGGCATTTAGCCTATTGATTGATAGATTTCTTGCAAATCTCGACAAAGCTGAGAACAGAACAGAAACGTATTTAAAACTCGTAGATCAGGCAGAGAAATTCTGGGGGAAAGATGGAGCAAGAAAGGACAAGCTTGATCAGGTAAGAGCAGCTTTCAAGGACCCTGACAATAGATGGGTCAAGTTTATAAATAAAGTAGTTGATGAGACAGATCCTCATGTTGCCAAGATGACAATGCTCAACCTTGGTTATGAGGCCTTTTTCAGAGGTACCAAGATGATCAGGGCAAACAGAGAAAAGTACGGATGCAATATCCCATGGCTTATTCTATTTGATCCTACAAGCGCCTGCAACATGCACTGCCAGGGCTGTTGGTCCGGTACTTATGGTCCTAAGCATAATCTGTCTTTTGAAGATATGGATAAGATTGTTACCCAGGGAAAAGAGCTTGGTGTTTACCTATACATGATGACAGGCGGAGAGCCACTTGTAAGAAAAAAGGATGTACTTCGCCTTGCTGAAAAACACAATGATGTTGAGTTCTCTATTTTTGACAACTCCACTTTAATTGATGAGGACTTCTGTAAGGAAGTTGTAAGACTTGGAAATATCACGTTCCAGCTTTCTATCGAGGGTACTCCTGATACAAATGATGCGAGACGTGGAATTGGTCATTATGACGCTGCAATGAAAGCCATGGACCTGTTTAAGAAATACGGAATTGTCTATGGAACTTCCATCTGCTATACAAGAAATAATATCGAGGCAGTAACTGACCCTAAGTTCATCGAGTTCATAGCTGAAAAAGGCGCAAGATTCGGATTCTTTTTCCACTATATGCCAGTAGGAAATAATGCGGTACCAGAGCTTATGCCTACTGTAGAGCAGAGAAGAAAGATGGTAGATCAAATCAGATACCTTAGAAGTGACAAGTGCGATATAGGGTTCTTCCCTATGGATTTCCAGAATGATGGAGAGGCAGTTGGTGGCTGTATCGCTGGCGGAAGAAACTACTTCCATATCAATTCAAGTGGAGATGCAGAGCCCTGCGTATTTATCCACTTCTCCAACACTAATATCCATACTCATTCAATACTTGAGATGCTTCAGAGTCCTCTTTTCATGGAATATCACAAGGGACAGCCATTCAATAAGAATCATTTGAGACCATGCCCGATGCTTGAGAATCCTGAGCTCCTTAGAGAGATGGTCGCAAGATCCGGAGCCCATGGCACCAATGAAGAATCAGAGGAAAGCGTTGAACACCTCTGCGCAAAGTGCGATAATTATTCAAAAGAGTGGGGACCTGTAGCAGATGATATCTGGGCTCGCCAGAAGCACTATAGAAAAGCATACGAAAACTATGCAAAAGAAAATATAGAGAGCGCAGAAAAGCTGGAATTTCCTGAGGTTCATAAAAAAAATAAAAAGGAAAACAAAGGCGCGTAATTGCTTGGGGGAAAGAAAATGATAAAAATACTGTCAGATAGTACTTGTGATCTGTCAAAGGAACTGGTTCAGAGATACAACATAGGAATAATTCCGCTTTATGTAAGACTAGGAGATGAGGAGTACCTGGATGGCGTCAATATTACTCCTGAACAGATCTATAAGTGGTCTGATGAACATCGGGAAACGCCCAAGACAGCAGCAGCCAGCATTGAAGATATCTCAAAATTCCTGGATCCTGCGGGTTCGGATGAATATATTGTTTTTACTATATCTTCGTCCATGTCAGTAAACTTCAATAATGTAAGGCTTGCGGCGCAGGAACTTGGCATGTCTGACAGAGTTCATGTCATAGATTCAGCCAATCTTTCCACCGGAGTTGGCCTGTTGGTAGTATATGCGGCAGAACTGGCTAAAGAGGGAAAGGCAGCTAAAGAAATTGTTGAAGAGATAGAGAATACCAGGGATAAGGTCAGAGCAAGTTTTGTAATCGATACCCTTGTCTACCTTCATAGAGGTGGTCGCTGTTCGGGGCTTGCAGCCTTCTTTGGTACGACATTAAAGATCCATCCACGCATTGCAGTAACTGACGGAGCAATGCACCCGGAAAAGAAATATCGCGGATCCAGCAGACGCTATGTGCTTGATTATGTCAAAGACATGGAGGCTGATCTAGAGAATGCCAGACCTGAGCGTGTGTTCATAACCCATTCAGGATGCGACAGGGAAGTTGTTGAAGCTGTAAGAGAGTATCTTAGCGGCCTCGGCGTGTTTAAAGAAATCCTTGAAACCCGCGCAGGAAGCGTTGTTTCATCTCATTGTGGTCCAGGAACATTGGGAGTACTGTTTATCTCAAAATGATGGGAACAAAGGATTTGTTATTGTGGCATGAGAGCGAGTTTTTAATATTTATTACCGGTTTTCATTGGCTGATCGGGAATATTACCTGTTTTCGGAAGAATTACGGGTAATATTTTTCTTTTTCCAGGGAATATTTCCAAGTGACGCCGGCGGAAGAGATTGCGGGGGTGACGAGCAAGCTGCGATGCAAATTAGCAACGCCAGAAGACACAAAAAAAGGAAGCGATAAACGCTTCCTTTTTAGTAGCGAGAGGGGGACTTGAACCCTCGACACCGCGGGTATGAACCGCGTGCTCTAGCCAGCTGAGCTACCTCGCCATATTTATTTCGTGACTGCTTGCCGCAGCCGACTTAGATACTATAACTCGATGTAGGTATATTTGTCAACAAGATTTTTGAGAAATTTTGAGGAATTTTTTTATTGAGTAAATTTGAGCAAAATTGCGTTATAGCCTGCGCCGGAAGGGGGCTATTTTATCGTCTTTTAAGAATTGAGCCGGATAAGTATGTAAATTGTGTGCAAGAAGCATAGTATAATAGTGGAAGGATATGTTTATTCAAATAATTTGGTGAAAGGACTAAACTATGGATTTGGCAACGGGAAATACCTTTTACTTTGATTTTGAAGTGGCCTTCATGCAGTTTTTGCAGAGCATATTTGGAGGGTTTGCTCTGAGTGTGATTTCCTTCTTTTCATATTTCGGAGAAGAGATGGTGCTGGTGCTGGTCATGGGCTTTATCTATTGGGGCTATGACAAGAAAATGGGTAATTATGTGGGAACCAGCATTTTGCTTGGCTGCGTCCTTAATCCGCTTCTCAAGAATATTTTTGTGAGAAGAAGGCCATATTTTGACAACCCGCAGATCAAGTGCCTAAGGCCCGTTGAAAAGAACGCTGATATCTATGACATTGCGGCGCAGGGGTTCTCTTTTCCCAGCGGACATTCCACCAACAGTGTGTCGGCTTATTCTTCCATGGCAAAGTACAAGAAGAACAAAGTGCTGCTTGGAATTGCCATTGTTATGCCGCTTCTTGTGGGCCTGTCCAGAATGACGGTGGGTGTTCATTATCCCACGGATGTGCTCTGCGGATGGCTGTCGGGATTGGTTGTGGTTTTCCTGGTTTCATTTCTGCAAAATAAGATCCCTGAGGAAAAAGAGTGGCTGCTTAATCTGATAATATTCCTTATAGCGGCGCTGGGATTTTTCTATTGTAAGACCGATGACTATTACTCCAGCCTGGGACTTCTTGGAGGATTTTTCCTCTCAAGAGAATTTGACAAGTTAGTTGTGCATTTCAGGAATTCGAAGAAGCCGGTAAGGATAATTGTGAGAGTTATCGCGGGAGCAGCACTGTTTCTTGCACTTACCAAGATCCTTAAAATGCCGTTTTCTTCAGAGTTTTTGTCGTCACCTACGCTGGCTGCTTACTGCGTAAGATTTTTGAGATATCTGATATCATGCTTTGTGGCTGTGGGAGTTTATCCGCTGATTTTTGCAAAGTTTGATAAGTTCTGGAAAGAGGAGGCGTGACTATGTGGGCTTATGAGACATCTTTTTATCAGATATATACGCTGGGCTTTTGCGGAGCACCCTTTGAAAATGACGGGGAGCTGCAGCACAGAATACTGAAGGTCCTGGATTGGATTCCTCATCTTAAAAAGCTGGGAGTCGGCGCAGTATTATTTAACCCTGTGTTTGAATCCGATACCCATGGCTACAATACAAGGGATTACAAAAAAATCGATGTGCGCCTTGGAACCAATGAGGATTTCAAAAAAGTATGCGATGCCCTTCACAAGGAAGGGATAAAGATTGTTCTTGATGCAGTGTTTAATCATGCGGGACGAGGCTTTTGGGGCTTTAAGGATGTTCTGGAAAAACGCTGGGATTCCCGGTACAAGGACTGGTTTAACATAAGCTTTGAGGGAAACAGTAATTATAATGACGGTCTGTGGTATGAGGGCTGGGAAGGCAATTATGACCTTGTTAAGCTTAATCTGCGCAATCCTGCGGTGGCGGACTATCTTCTTGAGAGTGCCAAATTCTGGGTTGATGAATTCGGAGTTGACGGACTTCGCCTGGATGTGGCCTATTGCCTTGACCCTGAGTTTATTAAGAGGCTTCGAAGGGAAAGCGCCGGCTGGAAAGAGGACTTTTTCCTCATGGGTGAGATGATAGGTGGTGATTACAACCGCATTGTGGGGGATGAGCTGTGCCATTCCGCGACTAACTATGAGTGCTACAAGGGAATGCATTCGGCGCTTAACAGTATGAACCTCTTTGAAATCGTTCATTCACTCCTAAGGCAGTTTGGGCCGGAGAACTGGACATTATACAGAGGCAAGCACCTTCTGTCCTTCGTTGACAATCATGATGTCAGCAGGATTGCCAGCATCTTGCAGAGGCCTGAGCATTTGAAGCTCATATATACTCTGATGTTTGGAATGCCTGGAATACCTACGATCTACTACGGAAGTGAGTGGGCCACCAAGGCGGACAAATCTCAGGGTGATCCGGCGCTAAGACCTTGTTTTGATAAGCCGGAGTGGACAGAGCTTACAGATACGATAGCTGCACTTTGCAAGGCCAAGAACTCCTGCAAGGCCCTAAGTTATGGCGATTTCAAGTCACTGGTTCTTACCAACAGGCAGTGCATATTTGAGAGAGAATGCGACGGTGACAGAGCGCTGGTTGTGATAAATGCGGATGAAAATCCCTTCCATGCGGATTTCAATGCAAGAGCCGGCAGGGGAATAGATCTGATAACAGGCTCTGCCATAGATTTTGGCGGCGGTCTGGATATTCCGGCATATACAGGCTATATTATCGGTAACCTTGACTGAGGCGTCAAATATAGGAGCTGATTTGACGTAGCCTACAGTCTGTGATATCTTTTTCTACGTGCATAGGTGCTGCGTGGTAAGAATCAATTTCCTGTGACCTTACTGCCAGCCTAACAAGGAACCGGGTGGAACTCCCGGACAGTGCCGCTACTGTGACAGCCAGATACTTGCCCATGCACAGGCACATGTACTTCCTCGCGACCAGGGAAGGTGCTGCGAATAACTTGCACGCATGAGCCTTTGTGGATGTATTTCCACAAGGGCTTTTCTTTTGTCGCCCGGAAGTCTCAATTACATTTTTATTGGAGGATAATTATGAAAAAGAAACTTTTGAGCGTAGTTATGAGTGCAGCCATCATTGCAGGCGTGCTTGCAGGCTGCGGAGAGACTGCTACTGCACCTGCACCCGTTGAGAGCGAGGTTACTACAGAGGCACCTGCTGCAGATGCTACAGAGGCTGTAGAAGCTGTAGAGTCCGGAGCAGAGGAAGCAACAACTGAAGAAGTTGCAGCAGAAGGAACAGTTCAGGACAGAGCAGGTAACGACATCGTGATCCCTGAGACTGTCGATTCCATCATCTCAATGGCACCTTCTATCACAAGAACACTTATAGATTTTGGTCTTGCAGACAAGATCGTTGCCTGCGATACTTATTCTTATGGAAGCTATGGATCTGCACTTAAGGAGGATATTCCCCAGTTCGATATGATGGCTCCCGATCAGGAAGCAATCGTTATGCTTGGAGCAGACCTTGTTCTTACTTCCGGTATGAGCGCAGCTCACGGAAACGACGTATTTGAGTCTGTCAAGGAAGCCGGCGTATGCGTTGCCGATATTCCCAGCAGTGCATCAATAGAAGATATCAAAAAAGACATTCTTTTCATCGGACAGTGCGTTGGCAAGGACAGCGAAGCAGAGACCGTTTGCAAAAATATGGATGAAGCCATCGCCACAATCTCAGACCTTGCAGCACAGATTCCTGAGGAGGAGAGAAAGACAGTACTCTTTGAACTCTATACTCCTTCTGCTGAGAATCCGGTGATCTACACTGCAGGTAACGGAACCTACATCAATGAGATGCTTGAGATCATCGGAGCCAAGAATGTTGCCGCAGAGGAGACCGATCAGTGGCCTGCCCTTAACGAGGAGGCAGCAGTTCTTATGAACCCTGATGTTATCCTTACAGCTGATATGTACACACCTGATGTTATTAACACAATTCTTACGATGGAAGGCTGGGAGAACGTTAACGCCATCGTCAACAAGGAAGTCTATGAGATCGATTCCGATTCCGTAAATCAGCCCAACGAGCATGTTATCTCAGCTATGGTTGCCATGGCTAAGGCTATTTATCCCGATGTTTTTGCAGCGGTTGAGGACCCTTTTGATGGAGAGTAATAAACTCGTAAAAAGTAAAAAAATATACATCATCACCGCCGGCCTTATTGGGCTGGCGGCCCTTTTATCGGGGATATGCATAGGTAGTGTCAACCTGCATGTTTCGGATATATGGCAGGTGGTATGCTATAAGCTTTTTGGTGCTGAGCCGGATCCTTCCTTCAACGCGTCAATTGTTCCTATAGTGTGGGAGATCAGGATTCCCAGGGTTCTCTGCGCCTTTTTGGTGGGAGGAGCACTCTCAGTCAGCGGCGCCGTGATCCAGGCAATCCTTCAGAATCCTCTGGCTTCTTCCTATACCCTTGGTGTTTCCTCGGGAGCATCCTTTGGCGCTGCGCTGGTAATAGTTACGGGGATAACAGGAACGTTCTTAAATGTTTTTCTTTTGCCGGTCACGGGCTTTGCCTTCGGACTAATGACGATCCTTTTGGTGCTCTTCATAGCATCAAGACTGGACGTGGGGCTCAAAAATCACACCATCATTCTGTTCGGAATGGTGTTTTCACTGTTTGTAAATGCGCTGATGACGATGATCAGCGCTCTTAATAAGAGCCATATGCAGAGGCTCATCCTTTGGCAAATGGGCTCCTTTTCAGGAAGAAGATGGATACATGTGGCAATTCTGCTGGGCTTTAGCCTCTTGTGTACTGTTGCAATAGCCTTTTTTGCAAGGGAACTGGATATAATGAGCTTCGGAGACGAAGAGGCTCTGGCGGTTGGTGTTGATGTCAAAAAGAACAAGATCATTCTTCTGATACTGTCATCTCTTCTTACCGGTGTGTCCGTGTGCTTCGTGGGCGTCATAGGATTTGTGGATCTGACAGTGCCACATATCGTAAGAAGGGTGTTCGGCGCTTCCCACAGACTTGTAATTCCCATGTCCATGCTGATTGGCGGCAGCTTTATGACGATAGCTGACCTTTTTGCCAGGACGATCCTTGCACCGGAGGAGATACCGGTTGGAGCGATCACAGCTCTGGTGGGCGCACCATTCTTTTTGTGGGTATATTTTGTAAAAAAATGAGTTTCTGATGCCGGAGATATTATGAGTGAAAAGATAATTACCCTGTCCCATGTGAGTGCCGGTTATGGCCGTGGGGGAAAGGACAAAACAGAATATGTATTGAAGGATTTCTCCCTGGACATATATGAAGGGAGGTGCCTCTGTATTCTTGGAAGCAATGGTAGCGGTAAGACTACGCTTCTTAGGACCATAGCGGGAATCCTTCCCTCTAAGGGGAGTATCAGCGTCTGCGGTCATGACATGAAAACGCTTAATCGCAAGCAGATAGCTTCCTACATTGCCTTTTTGTCCCAGATGTCTCAGGTATATTTTTCCTACAGCGTCTATGAGACTGTAATGCAGGGAAGATATGCTGCCGGCCAAAGCGGATTTATGGCTGACAGGGGACAGGACCGTGAGATTGTTGAGGAAACGCTTAAGTCCCTGGGACTTGAGAACATCAGAAACCGCCAGATCACTGAGTTGTCAGGCGGTCAGCTCCAGAGAGTGTTCCTGGCAAGAGCCATGGCCCAGAGAAGCCCCATACTTCTTCTGGATGAACCCATGAATCACCTTGATCTCAAGGTACAGGCGGAGTTTATGGAGTATCTTGGAGCCTTTGGAAATGGGGAGATCTTCTTCCGGGACGGAAAGAGCTATAAACCCACTATTGTAGGTGTTTTCCATGATATCACGCTGGCAGCGGATATTGCAGATGATGTTGCGGTGTTGAAGGGCGGAGAGCTGCTTTTTAGCGGCCCAAAGAGTGAGGTACTTACTAAGGATAGCCTCCTTCAGGCCTACGATTTTGACGTGGCGGCCCATATTTTGGAAAGAAATAAAAAAAGTATTTCGTTTTTCTTATAATTTCATACAGTCGGTGTATTTGATTTCGCGTCGTGCTATAGTATTGATATATGTGTAAATATGCATGAAAAAGGCGACGCACGGCGGAGGAAAAACATGATAATACACCTTGATAAGTTATATAAAGATGATAGAACATCGCAGCTTCTGGGGCTGGGACTGCCCTTTGGAAAAGGGGACCTGCCCGAGAACAGTTTTGGATGTTTATGCATTAAAGATAAAAATGAGATCCTTCCTTCACAGTTTAAGGTGACTTCAAGATGGGAGGACGGATCCGTTCGTTTCGTATATGCCAGATTCCTGGCGGATATTCCCGGTAACAGCAAAAAGGATTTCGAGCTTTGCTCGGAAAATAATACCAATAATACAAAGAATGCTGAGGGAATCAGCGTTGACAGCAGCGGGGAAGGCATCGCTGTTGATAACGGTATTCTGAGCTTCAAGGTTAAAAACGGCTCTAAGGAGCTGTTTGATGAATTTATATGTAATGGGCACAGATGGGAAAAAGAGCAGTTTGTGGGCCCTTTGGTTAAGGCCGGAGACATGGAGACCGACCTTACTTTCGATGAATTTAAGGTAATCGAAGAGGGGCCGGTTTTTGTCCTTGTGGAAGGAAAAGGCAGTATTTCCAAGGAGCTGAAATTCACGGTGAGGATCTCTGTGACCTATGGCAAAGCCTATATAGAGCTTGCTTTCAGACTTTTTAACTGCGCAGATGGTGATATCAGGCCTGATTCCTGGATCTTTGCGGTTAAGGCAAGACCCGATTCGGATATTGATCTTGAAAGTCCGGAGGTATCAGAGGGCAGGGTTGACTCCACCGGCTGCGGCGATGCAAACCAAACCACTGCTGATGATCTGGTGTTTGTGACAACAGGTACCAAGGAACTGGGAGCCTATGATTTTGCCGATGAGAGAGCCTTGGATATGCAGGTCAGAACCTGCGTTGGCAGATCCAATTACAAGACGGAGTTCAAGATAAGCTCCAAGGCGGAGGCTGTTTCCAATAGCATAACCGCGGAGCAGCTGACGGCGGAAGCAAATGAGCATTTTGGCGAGGTTATGTATGGAACCTTTTTTGGTGACGTGACCCTAAGAGATGAGAATGCCGGTGTGTGTGCCACTGTATATCAGGCCTTTCAGAATTTTCCCAAGGCTGTAAAAGCAGACAAGGACGGCGTTTGTGTATATCTTATCCCCGATCAGGACAAGAATGCCCACAAGACCAAGGCAGAGCCTGTGGTTTTTGCCTCCGGAATGGCCAGAGAACAGAAAGTGCTGCTACATTTTCACGGTGCCGATGAACTCTTGTATGAGATTGACAGCAGGAGCTTAATCTATCAGATGCCTGATACCCCCTATGTTGATCCCGAGGAATTTGCCAAGGCTAAGGTATTCCCAAATGTCTTTTTGCCCTATGAACAGCAGGTCGATGATGTGGAGATCAGTCTTATCGACAAGGCCGATACCCATGCAAGGTGCTATGGAATGCTGAACTTCGGCGATGGGCCGGATCCGGGTTACACAGCCCAGGGAAGGGGTGGCGGCAATCTGGTATGGACCAATAACGAGTACGATTACCCCCATGCCATGTTCATGATGTATGCAAGGAGCGGAGTAAGGAGGTTCTATGACTACGCCAGGATTGCAGCCATGCACTGGATGGATGTGGATATCTGTCATTACAGCTCTGATCCGCTTCAGATGGGCGGCCAGTGGGAGCATACCAGGAAGCACACAGGAGGCTCGGAGGAAGGCGCCGGCAATAAGGGCGTTATGGTCTGCAGCCATGAGTGGGTTGAAGGACTCCTTGATTATTATCATTTCACCGGAGATGAAAGAGGTTATGATACGGCTATAGGTATCGGAGAAAATGTGCTGCGGCTCCTTGAAACTCCTATGTATCAGGTGCCGGGAGAGAGCAGCGCCAGGGAGACGGGATGGGCCCTTAGAACCTTAACAGCCCTCTATGTTGAGACTCATGATAAAAAATGGATCGCCAGATGCGAATGGATACTTCAGCAGTTTAGAAGCTGGAAGGACAGATACGGTGGGTGGCTGTCGCCTTATACCGACAATACCACGATAAGAGTCGGATTCATGATATCCGTTGCGCTTGGATCTCTTATGAGATATTACAGAGTATTTCCGGATGATGGACTTAAGGCAATGATGCTGGAAGCAGTGGACGATCTTATCGAAAATGCAAGCACTCCCCAGGGACTTTTTTACTACAAGGAGCTGCCAAGTCTTTCCAGAAACGGCAACAATACGCTCCTTTTGGAGGCCTGCGGCATAGGATATGAGCTTACCGGGGACACTTCCTACCTGGATGCGGGGGTAAGGACCTTCAAAAAAGCCATTTCCAATCCCCAGGGAAGCATCGGCGGCAAAAAAATTGTGGAGGACAGCGTCATTGTGGGCAATGGTGCACCAAAGAATTTTGCCCAGAGTTTTTATCCTATAACATATTTTTATACATTGGCCGTAAACGCAAAGAAGTTGTTGATTTAACGAATTAATAATATAATTAATCTATGGAAATTCGGACACCTTTAATCGTTATATTGGTCTTAACCACGCTGCTTGGCATTTATATCAAGCGGAATATGCTGCAGCTTTCTTCAGCGCGCGTATTTGTATTGTTCCTTATCGTGGCATATATAAATGTAATCGCAGAGATCATGGAGTGCCTTGTATTCGTATACCTGGATTCCACGTTTCTCACTCTGCGGCGTGCTACTCAGAATTTCTACGTGGGAACCCTTTTGACTACAGCCTATCTGATGGCTGTTTATGTCCACTCCAAGCTGACCGAGAGCAGGCTGGTTTCCAGGAAGATCGCTCTTTGTATGTCACTGCCGCTGATCGCCGGAATCATTTTTTTACTGTTCGGAAATGTCCAATACAGCAGAACTGCGGAGGGTGTCTATTACAGCTACGGAACGGCGATTAACTTTTGCTATGACATAGGATTCCTTTATATTTTCGCTACGCTGATATTTGTGATCGCATATAGAAGAAGGCTCAAAAAAGAAGAATTCATGCCTATTACGGTAGGACTTGTGGTCTGGGCGCTGCTGTCCTGTTTCCAGTTCTTTATTCACGGAGCTCAGGTATCCTCAGTGGCTATGATGCTGATGGCACTGATACTGTTTTTGTCATTGGAGAACCCAAGAGAGTACTACGAGAAATCCATTCCCAATGTCCTTAGCAGAACAGCCTTTATCATGCTGATCGTGGAGAAATTTGCGGCGGGCAAAAACTTTTTTATCCTGTCCGTAATATTCACCGGTAAGACCAACGTCCTCACCGGCGCAGACAGAGAAGAGCTGTGTGAGCTTCAGGCAGGAATAGCCAGGATGGCCCAGTTAAATATCGGAACAGCTGCCTATACTTCCGGCTGGAACACTCTTGAATTTGTCGTGAACGATCCTCAAAAAGTTGAGACCTTCATGAATCTTATAAACAACTACAAGGATACCGGCAATCTTTTCAAGATGACCTTCAGTGTGCTGGAGGTTCCCAAGTGTACAAACAGTGTTGATGAAGCCATTCAGATTCTTGACTATGTTTCCAACGATTATGTATATACCCAGTCATCGCCCAACCTTGTTATAGACGAAAATGTTGTGGATAAGATGATCTACAGAAACAGCATTGAGGATATTGTGAGGCAGGCGGTCAAACTCAAAGCTTTTGACGTATACTATCAGCCTATTCTGTGCGTCAAGGACGGAACCTTCTCCTCAGCAGAGGCTCTGGTAAGACTTAGACGCCCCCACACGGAAGGCTATATTTCGCCGGAGGATTTTATTCCCATCGCTGAAAAATGCGGACTTATTCAGGAGATAGATGACCTTGTATTTGAGAAGGTATGCTCCTTTATAGCAAGGGAAAAACTTAGCAGTTACGGTATCAAAGTGGTGGAGGTCAACCTCTCAGGCAACGAGGTTGTGGATCAGCAGACCCATACCAGACTTCGCCATAAGATGGAAAAATACCACATTCCTCCGAAGTTTATCAATTTTGAGATAACGGAGACCTCTTACATCAACAATGATGAGGTGTTCAAAGAGAATGTAAGAAAACTTAAGGATCTTGGAAGTACTTTTTCCATGGACGATTTCGGATCGGGCTATTCCAACCTTTTGGAAATCCTCAAGATGGATTATTTCCTTGTTAAGATGGACAAAGAATTCGTCTGGAACTGTCTTGATCCCTCCAAACCCGAGAATATGCGCATGATGGACTACACCATCAATTTCCTTAAGGACTTTGGGCTTCATATCCTGGCAGAGGGTGTCGAGACACTGGACCAGGCCAGGCTCTTGATAGACAAGGGTGTTGAATATCTCCAGGGCTTTTATTATTCAAGACCTATACCGGAAGAGGAATACATAGAGTTTCTGAAAGCACAAAAAGGGCTTTTTGACAGCACAAAAGAAGGAGGCAAGCTATGAACGAAAGTCTTTACAACGCAGTTTTTTGCTATGGTGAGAACAAGGTAGATCCCTTTGCAAACACAAATGTGGATTTTGAGAGGGTTATTTCGGATATGCGTCTTGTGGGATATGAGCTTTCTTCCTTCAATATCGCACATCAGATAGGCCTTGAATTTGTGGACGACCTTATCAGAACCAAGGGAAGGATCATTGAGGCGACCATGGACCTTGATAACAAGGATGATTTCTGTCGTGAAAAATACGGATTATCCTTCAAGGACATTGATGCTCTGGATCCAAGACACGATGTGGAATTTGATATTAAGAGCGGCAGGGTTATCTTTTATCTGACCCATGAGGCCATGCACAAGGAGACCCAGTACTTCACGCTGTTCAAAAAATATTTTGACGAATTCACTGCTAAGACCGGATTTAATTATGTGAGCCTGTAAGATGAAAACGGTTTTGGAAACAGATAGATTAATACTAAGAGGCTGGGAGGATAGAGACGCCGCCGGCCTCTATAAATATGCCAGTGATGAGAGAATAGGGCCCGCAGCCGGATGGCCTCCCCACAAGGATATCGGTTATTCGCGGGCTGTGATCCGCACGGTTTTTGCCAAGGATGAGGTATATGCCATCTGTCTTAAGGAGAACGGAAACGAACCCATCGGCAGTATAGGACTTACTCTGGAGGGAAGTCCCGAAAGGCCCCTGCAAAAAGGGGAAGCCGAACTGGGATACTGGGTGGCACATCCCTTCTGGGGGCAGGGAATAGCTCCGGAAGCTGTTATGGAGATGCTTCGAAGGGGATTTGAAGATCTGGGACTTAAGAGGATATACTGCGGCTATTTCAAAGGAAATAACAACTCCAAAAGAGTGCAGTTAAAATGCGGATTTAAGTACCACCATACCAATACAATGTGCAGAGTTATCATGCTTGGTGAAACCAGAGTGGAGCATTTCAACATCATTACTGCATCGGACTATTGGACACAAAAAAGTCACAAAATTTAACCGATTAATCTATTACAAAAATTGTAATATCGTGCTATAATTAACGCATTGAGAGAAGACGTGAACTGTGGGGGCAGTATCTCTTCAGGTCACGCCTTTTTTGTCCCTTGACATGAAAGCGCTTTCACAATTAGTCGTTTTGGTTTCATGGTAAGGAGGAACACAATGTTGAATATTGGAGAGTGCGTTATTTACGGTAATCATGGTTTATGCAAGGTGCGGGAGATCCTCGTACCGTCGTTTCTTGAGAGGGGAAAAGAGAAACAGTATTACATGATGATTTCCGCAGTTGATGCCGGAAGCGTTCTTTATGTTCCTGTAGAGGGCGCCGAGGATAAGGTACGTGAGGTCATTTGCGCTGATGATGCCGAGGGATTATTGGATGATATTGAGGATATCGAAGAGGCAGTACTGCCTGAGGGCAAGAAGGCTGAACCCGTTATTCAGGATATCATTAAGAGGAATGAAACGGAAGAGATGATGGGACTTGTTAAGGCACTTCGCAGGATCAAGGCTGGTCGCGAGGCTGCAGGCAAGAAGTTTGCCGCTCTTAACGAGAAGTATCTGTCAATTTCAGAGAAGCTCCTCTATACTGAGCTTGCGTTCTCACTGGAAGTCGAGAAGGATGATATCAAGGAACGTGTCCTTGATGAGTTCGCTGAGCTCTTCGTTTAACTTGGGTAATAAGGCATAACTAAAGAGACTACCTTCGGGTAGCCTCTTTTTTGTGGTTGTGATAGAATAACATCTATGGAAAAAACAGAAGAATTGTATTACACAAGTGCATATATCAGTGAGTTTTCCGCTCAGGTTCTTACCTGTGAGGAAAAAGAAAATGGCAAATACGCTGTGGTTCTGGACAGGACAGCATTTTTTCCGGAGCAGGGCGGCCAGAGTTCTGATATCGGAACATTGATGGATGACGCAGGCGCTGAATACAGTGTTACCCACGTCTCCATCCGCAGAGATGATAATGGGGACCAGATAATCAGCCATATACTGGACAAGGACCTGCCCGTCGGAGCAAAGGTGATGGGTAAGATTGACTGGAACCATCGCTTCAGCAACATGCAGCAGCACACCGGAGAGCACATTTTTTCCGGCGTTGTGAATTCGCAGTATGGATATAACAATGTGGGCTTCCACCTGAGTGACAATGAAGTTACCATGGACTATGACGGCGTTCTCACCGAGGAAGATATCGTTAAGATAGAGAATACAGTCAATGAAGCCATTTGGCAGAATATTGAAGTTATCACGGAGTTTCCCGATTCTGAGAAGCTCTCCTCAATAGATTACAGAAGTAAAAAAGAGCTGGAAGGAGATGTTCGTATCGTTACCATTCCGGGCTACGATGTTTGCGCCTGTTGTGCGCCCCATGTGGCAAGGACCGGTGAGATCGGCATTCTCAAGGTGGTGAGCCTTCAGAACTACAAGGGCGGCGTAAGAGTCAGCATCCTCTGCGGCAAAAGAGCATTGGAATACCTTCGTGGCCAGCATGAGACGGTCAAGAAGCTGTCGGGTATGCTTACTACATCGGATGACAAGGTTATAGCGTCAGTTGAGAGGGCCTTTGAGGACAACAGGAATCTCAAGGCGCAGCTGGCAAGGGCCGGAGAGGAGCTCATGGAATATGAGTTATCACGGATACCTGCAGATCGGACAGACGTTTTTGTTGTAAAAGCTACCGATATCGACGGAAATCTCATGAGGAAAACAGTCAATTCCCTTGCAGAGGTACATAGCGGTGTATGCGGCTTTTTTGCAGCAGCCGGAGCTGGATATAAATATATCATTGCATCAGGGAGCGACAACAAGGACCTTAAGATGCTTCAGGGGATTCTTAAGGAGAGACTTGGCGCCAAGGGCGGTGGCAGCAGCGCCATGATCCAGGGCAGTATCGCTGACGGCTCAGGTCTTAGTGAAGAAATCCTGTATGAACTGATTTCGGCTCTGTAAACGGTACTTGGATAAATGAGGATTATGAAAAAATGAAAGTTGGCAGCATAGATGAGTTTAAGCAGGGGTGCAAACACGCTGTTCCCGTATGTCTTGGGTATCTGGCGGTTTCCTTTGCCTTTGGAATAGAGGCCTCCAAGATAGGTATGACAACATTTCAGGCGGCCATGACTTCACTTCTTAATGTTACAAGCGCAGGGCAGTTCTCAGCCCTGGAAGTTATTGCCAGAAACGGAAGCTTTGTGGAACTGGCTGTTTTGCAGTTTATCATCAATCTGAGATATATGCTGATGTCCACTGCTCTGTCACAGAAGCTTAAACCGGAGGTTTCCGTGGGACACAGGCTTGCGATTTCTTACGGAGTTACGGATGAGATATTTGCCCTCAGCTTTTTCAGAAAAGGAGAGTTGTATCCGCTGTATTCCTATGGACTTATAGTTACTTCTGTGTTGGGCTGGGTTACGGGAACAATACTTGGCTCTGTTGCGGGACAGCTCCTTCCGGAGCGCCTTATCAGCTGTCTGGGACTTGCGATTTACGGTATGTTCATTGCGATCATCATACCCGACACCAGGAAGAGCAGGGCGCTTTTGACCGTTGTTGTCAGTGCGATGCTGCTTAGCACCATTTTTACTTATGCACCTGTCCTTAAGCTTATTTCCGGAGGCTTCAGGATCATAATAGTTACTGTTGTAGTCGCAGCCCTTGCGGCTCTGATATGTCCGAGACAGGATGAGGAGGGCAGCGATGAATAAGATATATCTGTATATTATCTTGATGGCGGTGGTAACTTATCTTATAAGAGCCCTTCCGCTTACACTTATCAGGAAGAACATTAAGAGCCGTTTCATCAGATCTTTTTTGTTCTATGTGCCCTATGCGACACTTGCGGCGATGACATTTCCTGCTATACTTAGTGCAACCGACTATCTTGCTTCTTCGCTTGCGGGATTTGCGGTGGCGCTGATACTTGCTTTTAACAAAAGGAGCCTTCTTACCGTTGCGGGCTGTGCCTGTGCTGCGGCCTTCGTGGTGGAGATTTTCCTGAGAATGGCCTGATATTTAATTGTTTCATGTAGTTGTTTAATATAGGAGATTTGCAATGAGAATAGGAATGGGATATGATGTTCATCGCCTTGTGGAAGGAAGAGACCTTATCATGGGAGGCGTTAAGATTCCCTATGAGAAGGGGCTTCTTGGACATTCAGACGCAGATGTTCTTTTACATGCTATAATGGATTCTCTTCTGGGAGCGGCGGCTCTCGGAGATATAGGCAAGCACTTCCCTGACACGGACCCTAAGTACAAGGGTGCAGATTCCATGGCGCTTCTTCGTGAGGTGGGAAACATGTTGACTTCGGAGGGTTTCCATGTTGAGAACATTGATGCTACAATAATAGCGCAGGCACCCAAGATGAGACCTCATATAGACACCATGAGACAGAATATTGCGGATGCCCTGGGCATTGAAATTACAAGGGTCAACGTCAAGGCCACAACGGAAGAGGGCCTTGGTTTTACCGGCACAGGAGAGGGAATTTCCTCCCAGTCGATTTGTCTTTTGTCATGAAAAAAATAATTATGAATAGGAGCACATAATAATGGCGGCCAACTTCAAATTTTACAATACTTTATCAAGAACCGTAGAGGACTTTGTTCCAAGAACCGAGGGTGAGGTATCAATGTACACCTGCGGTCCCACGGTTTATCACTATGCACACATAGGAAATATCAGAACCTACATTATGCAGGACGTTCTTATCAAGTCCCTTGAGTATGCGGGCTACAAGGTTAAGCGTGTCATGAACATCACAGATGTGGGACATCTTTCTTCTGACGCAGATACCGGCGAGGACAAGATGGTTGCGGGAGCAAAGAGAGAGCACAAGACAGTTATGGAGATTGCCAAGTTCTACACAGATGCTTTCTTCAAGGATTTCGATGCTGTTGGCAACAAGCGCCCGGATATCGTCGAGCCTGCCACCAACTGCATACCCGAGTTTATTCATATGATAGAGGTTCTTCTTGAGAAGGGCTATGCCTATGTGGCCGGCGGCAATGTATATTTTGACACAAGCAAACTTGATGATTATTACGTATTTTCTTCAGCTGTTGAAAAAGAGCAGCTGGAAGTTGGCGTTAGAGATGACGTGGAAGAGGACGCCAACAAGAAGAACAAGACCGACTTTGTTCTCTGGTTCACCAAGTCCAAGTTCGAGGATCAGGCCCTTAAGTGGGACAGCCCCTGGGGCGTCGGATATCCCGGATGGCACATTGAGTGCTCCTGCATCTCCATGAAGCATCTTGGTGAATTTATCGATATCCACTGCGGCGGCGTTGACAATATTTTCCCTCATCACACCAATGAGATTGCACAGTCTGAGAGCTATCTCGGACATGAGTGGTGCAAATACTGGTTCCACTCCAATCACCTTAATGACCAGTCCGGCAAGATGAGTAAGTCCAAGGGAGCCATCCTTACTGTTTCACTTCTTAAGGAAAAGGGCTATGATCCCCTTGTATACAGATTCTTCTGCCTGCAGTCCCATTACCGCAAGCCTCTTGTATTTTCTTTTGAGGCGCTGGATCAGGCAGCGGGAGCATTTAATAAGCTTGTTAAGAGAATTGCGGAGCTTAAGGAAGATGGCGCAGTTGACACATCAGTAGTGTCTAAATATGAGGACGACTTCAGAGATGCTGTTTCCGGAGATCTTAATACTGCTATGGCCATCACACTCCTTTATGATGTACTTAAGGCTGATACCAATGATGCCACCAAGCTTGCCCTTGTAGAGAGCTTTGATAAGGTTCTTTCTCTTGATCTTATCGCACATGCCAAGGCATCCAAGGAAGAGGTTTCCGTGGATCCTGAGCTTGAGGCATTCATTCTTGATGCTATTGAGAGAAGAGCAACTGCCAAGAAGGCCAAGGATTTTGCAACCGCTGATGCCATCAGACAGGAGCTTCTTGATAAGGGTGTTGAGATAAAGGATACTCGTGAGGGAGTTAAATGGAACTTGATCTGAACGCATTTTTAAATGAAAAGTTTGACATAAAGCCACAGGATATCAGAACCTATTCGCCGCTTACACTGGCCTATATAGGGGATGCGATATTTGATGTGATAGTAAGGTCCATCCTTGTTAACAAGGGTAACACCGCCGTCAATAATCTCCACAAGAGAGCCAGCGGCGTTGTTAAGGCCCAGTCACAGGCGGCCATAGTCAAGGCTCTTATGGATGACGTTTTTACCCGGGAAGAGATTGATATCTACAAAAGGGGGCGTAATTCCAAGCCCCACACCAAGGCCAAGAATGCCAGCACCATGGACTACCTGGTGGCCACTGGTTTTGAAGCTGTTATTGGATATCTGTATCTTACCGGCAACATGGACAGGGCCTGCGAGATCGTAAGGCTTGGTCTTGAGCGCACCGGCGCCGATATATTGTAAAGAGGATTATTATGAGTAATGAAGAGAATTTTGAGAGCAGAATAATTGAAGGTCGTAATGCCGTTATTGAGGCCTTTCGTTCAGGTAAGCCCGTGGACAGACTCTTTGTCCTTGAGGGCTGCAAGGACGGTCCCATACAGACCATCCTTCGTGAGGCCAAGAAGCACAAGGATACAGTTGTAAGCTTTGTGAAAAAAGAGAGACTGGATCAGCTCTCCGAGACCGGCAAGCACCAGGGCGTTCTGGCCTATGCCGCAGCTTATGAGTACGCTGAGGTGGAGGATATTCTGGAGAAGGCCAAGGAAAAGGGAGAGGATCCCTTTGTTATCATTCTTGATAACATCGAAGATCCCCACAACCTTGGAGCTATCATCAGAACAGCCAATCTGGCAGGGGCTCACGGAGTTATTATCCCCAAGCACAGAGCGGCTTCCCTTACAGCCACAGTTGCCAAGGCTTCCGCAGGTGCTATCAATTACACACCTGTTGCCAAGGTTACCAATATCGCCCAAACCATAGAGGAACTCAAGGACAAGGGCCTTTGGTTTGTCTGCGCCGACATGGGCGGCACCAAGATGTACGACCTTAATCTTAAGGGACCTATCGGTCTTGTTATCGGCAATGAGGGCAGCGGAGTAGGAAGACTTGTCAAGGAGAAATGCGACATGATAGCTTCCATTCCCATGAAAGGCGACATAGATTCCCTCAATGCTTCAGTTGCTGCAGGTGTACTTGCTTTTGAAATCGTAAGACAGAGAATGAACTGATGGATGACAGAAGATACAAGGATGAGTCCGACGAGCAGCTTATAGTCAGGATACATGACGGGAACGAGCCGGATATCATCGACTATATTATGAATAAGTACAAGAACCTTGTTAGGAAAAAAGCGGGTTCCATGTATATCCTGGGAGCTGACAGGGACGACCTTATTCAGGAGGGAATGATAGGACTGTTTAAGGCCATAAGGGACTATGACATCGGAAGAGATGCCAATTTTCTTACCTTCGCTGACCTGTGCGTGTCAAGGCAGATGTATTCTGCGATCCAGGCATCAGCCAGAAAGAAGCACGGTCCCTTAAACAGCTATATCTCCATTTATGCCAAGAGAGAGGATTCCGACACCGATGCCGAGTTTTCCCTGGAGGACATACTTGAGTCCAATCCCAGCTTTATTCCCGAGGAGCACCTTATAGAGCAGGAGAATCTCAAGGCTCTGGAAGAGGCTATAGACAAGGAACTCAGTCCCCTTGAGATGCAGGTTCTTGATCTCTATGTAACGGGAATGAGTATCAAAAAAATCTCTGCAGTACTTGGCAGGGACGAGAAGTCCACCGACAACGCAATGCAGAGAATAAGACATAAGTTAAAAAAATATCTGTGATCAGATTTATATTGTGATGCTAAAGCCTCCCGAGTTATATGCGGGAGGTATTGTTATCTGTGGGGGCTGCACAGGGGAAGAAGTAGAGGCGCTGCCAAGGGCGGGAGCAGCTGCAGTAGTTGTGGGAATGCCGGATGCTCCTTTGGCTTTGTCTGCTTCATGCTTGTCGAACATGGCTTTCATATAGTCGGCGTCGGCTTTGACTATGTCCTTCATCTCTTTATTTCGATGCTTTATCTTCAGCATTTTAAGATCTTCCTTGGACATATTCGGATCGGGAGCATACAGAGTCTGTTCAAGATCCGTAAGGTCAAGCTCCTCCATCATATCCTCCATGGCCCGCTGCATTTCCTCCATCATTTCTTCGGTCATATCGGACACTGCCTCGGTGTTCTCTGTGGCAAGTTCGGATATTTCCTGAAGCTCTGCCATCATGTCTTCCTGAGCCTGCTTAGCTTCAAAACGGTATTCCTCCTGCAGATCCATCAGGTACTGCGTGTTAGCAGCCATCTGCGCACTATAGCTCGAATATTCCTGAGCAGGAATAACTCCAGTGTCACTATTGCTATCAGTGTTAGCCTCAGAATCCTCAGTATTTTCAGACTGATCATCCTTTTTTTTCTCGCTTTCTTCTATGGATTCGGCCATGCCTTTTCCTGTACGCTCTATCATTTCCTCCTGAAGGAGATGGTGCACCTTCTTTTTGGCCACACGCTCCATTGCCTTGGCGTGCTCGATGGAGAGCTCAAGCTCTTCCTGGTCGTAGGCTTCGTTGCCCTTTAGCCTTTTTAGCCGCAGGACTTCGCGTTTGGCTGCAGAAGCGGCGCTTCTGGCGCTGGAGGAGGTCTTGCTTCTTACTATCTGTGAAGATATCTTTTTGGAACTGTACTGGAGTTTCTTTTTCTGAAGATCAGCGTCCTTGGCCTTCGCTCTGGATTCCTGAAGGGAACGGGCATAGCTGATGCCCTGATCAACCACGGAGGTCTGCTTCTGCGCCTCCCGGTGCCGGGCCTCCAGTTTTCTCATGGCTCCGGTATACTCACCCTCTGTCTTGGCATTGTTTAGCTGGGAGATGGCCTTTTGGGTATAAAAATCCCCAGACCTATAGCCATTAACTTTCTTGCTATATAAACCTGGGTTTGTCAGCATCATTATACTCATAGGGCATCCTCCGTGATGCGTTTCTCCCAAAAAAGGAGTATAGGAATCCATTTCATATCTTATATCGACTGTTTTCAATGAATTCTTTAGCTTTTTTCCCAGGATAGTGTAAAATTATTACATGAGTATTTAACGACTATGGACGGGGGTAAGCGATATGTGGTTTGACATTGAAGATTATCTGTTTGGCGGACTTGAGGGCTATACTGATGAATTCTATCTTGAGGTCATATTCTTTTCCGCAATTGTTCTTCTGTGCAGCTTTTTGATAATTCACTTTGGCATTTGCGTGAATACCTTCAGAAAAGATGTGACCGACAGGGCGCAGATTCTTATGACCAAAAAAGAGCTTCTTAAGCAGAAGAGCTTTGCCAGAGTGACATCCTTTATCTGGATCGTGGCCCTTTTCGCAGCCATAGCGGCTCTTGGCATCTTCCTTGGAAGCAAGGCAGTGACAGCCTGGAGCGGAGTCCTTATGATTGTTGTCTCAGCCTGCGTATTTCTGATTGTCGCCACCATGCTCGCTGCAAGGAAAAAAACGCTTCATAAGGCGCTTTTTACATTTATATCCCTTATTCTTGTGGCTGTCGGTATAATGCAGTTTGGAGTTATAGACATTGATTTTGCCGTAAGGCTTAAGCACGTTCTGTTCTTTTTCTTTGTCCTGGCGGTCTACATTATCCTTGATTATGCGTTGTACCTTGTACTCATTGACCGCTTAAACAATCCCCTTCGCTTTGCCAGAGGCTTCTACATAGATAACCCCGCCGAATACGTCTGGACAACCGAAGAACAGCCCAAAATAAGAGTTCTCAAACCCGGTACCGGCAAACCTGTTAAGATCAGGCGCTTCAATATCTACAAGATTAACGAACCGATATATAAGGTACGCAAGCTCACTTCGCCCAAGACCTATTACATATTTTACGTAGAAGATTCCCGTGTCCTTATCGCCGACACCCCCGACTCCAAAACCTCCACTCACATCTTCTACATCCCCCTCCACCAGATCATCCAAAAAGACCTCACCGCCTGCTAACCGGTAATATTACGAGCGCCGTAGACAGCCATTCCTCCGCCCTTTACCAATACACCCGTCCTACTTGAATAAATTCGATCAATACAATTTTCAAAAAAGTACTTGCGTAAGGAATGAAATTATGTTAAAGTTATATAGCTGTTGTGAACAGCGGTAACTATAGGTAATAAGAAGAATTATTTGTATATAGAGAGGTGATAAGAGATGAGACAGGATATCCAGCCAGAATTCCATCAGGCCACTGTTACTTGCAACTGCGGTAACACATTCACAGTTGGTTCAACTAAGAGCGAGATCCACGTAGAAATTTGCTCAAAGTGCCATCCATTCTATACTGGCCAGCAGAAGGCTACAACTGCTCGTGGACGTATTGATAAGTTCAACAAGAAATACGGCATGAACAATCAGTAATTCATAAGATGTAGAGAATAATAGAGGTTGAGGCTTGGGCCTCGGCCTCTTTTTCTTTTATCAAATCATTCTGGAGGCGTCTATGAAAAAGCGCAAGGTTAAGCATTACTCAGGAATTGGCGGACAGGCCGTTCTTGAGGGCGTTATGATGAAAAACAAGGACATGTATGCTGTTGCCGTAAGAAAGCCCGATGGGGAGATCGCCGTTGAGGTGGATGAATATCACGGAATTGCCTATGGCAGCAAGCTTCTGAATATTCCATTTGTGAGAGGAATCTTTGTATTTATTGATTCCCTGATCCTGGGACTTAAGTCACTTAATTATTCCTCATCCTTCTATGAGGAAGATGACAAGAATCCCACCAAGCTGGACGAGGGGCTTGAGCAGGTATCAAACGGTCATGAGGACACCTTCCTTATGGTGCTTACGACACTTTTTTCCTTTGCATTTGCAATTGCACTGTTTATGATACTTCCCTATGCTTTATCCGAGTATCTCAGCAAATTTGTGAGAAACGAGTCGCTCATAGCCATAATTGAGGGCGTGCTCAGGATATTTATTTTTATTCTGTATATCCTTCTGATATCCTGTATTAAGGATATAAGGAGACTGTTCAGATATCATGGCGCTGAGCACAAATGCATCAATTGTATTGAGAAGGGAAGACCTCTTACAGTCAAGAATGTAATGAAGAGCTCCAGACTTCACAAGAGATGCGGTAGCAGCTTCATTCTCTTTGTAATGTTCATAAGTATCATCCTGTTTTTCTTTATCAGAGTTGATTCTTATGTTATGAAGGTGGTTATCAGAATACTGCTGATCCCGGTTATTTCCGGTATCTCCTATGAGATCATAAGACTCGCTGGAAGAACCGACTTTTTCCTTGTAAGGCTTATTTCAGCTCCGGGGCTCTTGCTTCAGAGACTTACCACCAAGGAGCCTGACGAAGAGATGGTGAAGGTTGCCATCAAGTCTGTGGAAGCAGTATTTGACTGGAAAGAATTTCTTAAGGATTCCTTTGGCTACGAGGTAGATGACAGCTGGCTTGAGGATGAACCAAAAGAGGATACGGAAGCTTAAGTATGGATTACAGGACAGTATATCAAACTGGAATCGAACAATTGGAGAGAGCCGGGATAGCAGAAGCCAAGCTGGATGCCCGGCTCCTTTTGGAATATGCCTGCGATACCGATCACAGTACCTTGTTTGCCCATCCGGACAGAGAAGTGTCTGATAAGGAACTTGAAGCATACAGGGAACTTCTTGCCAGAAGAGAGCAGAGAGAGCCTGTTGCCTATATTCTGGGAAATTGGGATTTTATGGGACTTACCTTCAGGGTAAACAGTGATGTTCTTATACCTGAGCAGGACAGTGAGCTATTGGTGGAAGAGGCTATGCGGTTTTGTGAGGACGGGATGAAGGTTCTTGACCTTTGTACCGGCTCGGGGTGTATCGGACTGAGCCTTCTTAGATTTACCAATTATACCAATCTGGTGGCTACTGATATTTCCGCCAAGGCGCTGGACGTGGCAAGATCAAATGCTGAGAGTCTTGGACTTTCTGACAGAGCTACGTTTATTGAGACGGATCTTTTCCCGGAGATTCCCGATAAGGATAAGAGATATGATCTTATTCTGTCCAATCCGCCTTATATCGCCAGCAGTGTTATTGAGGGACTTGCTCCGGAAGTCAGGGACTATGAACCGAGGCTTGCTCTTGACGGAGATGAGGACGGACTTGCCTTTTACCGCAGAATAGTGCAAAATGCAGGCGATTATCTGTATTCCAGCGGCTATCTCATTATGGAGATAGGCTATGATCAGGCCGAGGCGGTGACGGGACTTATGGAAGCTGACGGCAGATATCACGACATAGAGGTTATTAAGGACTACGGCGGGAACGACAGGGTTATCCGCGCATGTTTTTATTGATTTTGGGCTTTGAGGAAAGACATGTTTGATAAATTAGAAGACATTTTAAGAAAATTTGAAGATATAACCATGGAGCTTAACGATCCTTCCGTTATTTCCGACCAGAACAGGTTCAGGAGCCTTATGAAGGAGCAGAAGAGCCTGGAAGCGCTTGTAAACTGCTATCTGGAGTACAAGAAATGCAAGCAGGCTGTGGAGGATGCTCTTGTTATGCTGGATGAGGAATCTGACCCTGAGATGAAGGAAATGCTAAGGGATGAGCTCTCAGAGGCCAAAGACAGGATTCCACAGCTTGAGGATGAACTCAAGATTCTCCTTCTTCCCAAGGATCCTAATGATGAGAAGAATGTAATCGTTGAGATCAGAGCAGGAGTAGGCGGAGATGAGGCAGCTCTTTTTGCTGCAGATATGTACAGAGTATATACAAGATACGCTGAGAGACAGAACTGGCGCGTTGAGACCATGAGCGTGGAGAATATAGGCATAGGCGGTATTAAGGCTGTGAGCTTCATGATCAAGGGAAACGGCGCATACTCAAGGCTCAAATTTGAGAGTGGTGTGCACAGAGTACAGCGTATTCCGGCAACGGAATCCGGCGGAAGAATACACACTTCAGCTATTACAGTTGCCATTATGCCTGAAGTCGAGGATGTGGAAGTTGAGATCGATATGAACGACTGCAAATTCGATGTTTTCAGAGCTTCCGGTAACGGCGGACAGTGCGTCAACACCACAGATTCCGCTGTCAGACTTACTCATTTTCCCACAGGAATCGTTATCTCCTGCCAGGATGAGAAGAGCCAGCAGCAGAACAAGGCCAAGGCTCTCAAGGTTCTCAGGGCCAAGCTCTACGAATTGGAACAGGAGAGGCAGCATAACAACGAGGCTGAACTAAGACGCAGTCAGGTAGGCTCCGGTGACAGATCTGAGAAGATCAGAACCTATAATTTCCATCAGGGAAGAGTTACCGACCACAGGATCAATCTGACGCTCTATAAGATCGATCAGATAATGGATGGCGATATCGATGAGCTTATAGATGCCCTTATTGCCGCAGACCAGGCCAGCAAGCTTGCACAGCAGTCAGCAGTCTGATCTTACCATTAAGTCTAAAATAATAATTAAACTGCCGCTTACACGTTGAACAGAGATTTTAAATGATGTAAAATCAATGTATGGTACATCTGTTTGTATTATTTCGTTAATATTGGATTGGAGACATATGGACGCTGGATTCAAAAACGAACTAATAGAATGGGGCGTTGACTGGGAAGAAATCCGTGACAGGTTCATGGGCAATGAGGATCTCATCGCAAGATTTATGTTCAAGTTTTTGAACGATCAGAGTATGAACGATCTGACCAAATATCTTGCTGAGGGAAATGTTTCTGAGGCCTTCAAAGCTGTTCATACCTTGAAGGGTGTTGGAGCAAATCTTGGACTTAAGGGATTTTTGACACCGGTCTGTGAGCTTACCGAGATTCTCCGTGCAGGATCGATGGACGGTTATAAAGAAAAATATGACCTGATAAAACCAAAGTATGATGATCTTATTGTCATACTTAAGAAATATCAGGCCTAGAATTATAAGATTTCGTTATCTATGGAATTGTTATCAAGAAAGCTTGGGATATAATTGTCCCAGGCTTTTTCTATGCTCTTGTCCAGGGTGAAGATGCTTATGGCGCAGCCCGTGGTAAGAATCACATCTGAGTTAATAAAGCGAATATTTAGGCCAAGCCTTACCTGACTGTCATCTATTCCCGCATCGGCTTCTTTAATAAGTCTTGATTTAGCTTCCTCATTTAAGTAAAAAACAAATTTAAAGGAGAGGGGAGTGCGCTTTCCCTTTATAAGCTCATAGCAGATCGGTTTCAGATCCTTCCAGGTGGAATATTCTCCGGGCATGGCATCTGCGCTGTCTGCGCCTGCGGGTACATCCTTGTAAAAATCCTTGTGAATCCTGCCGTCGATATGGAAGGTGTTAAAGGTTGTGACCTCTGCTTCTTCCACTTGGAATAAGTCAAAGAGCTCGGAAGCAAGGAGTTTGGACATAAATGCTTTTTTATTCTTTATTCTGATTGATATCATGACTAAAACTTTCCTTGTATTAAAATCTCTTAGAAGTATAGCACATAAACGGGGATTTGGCTCATGAATTGTGTATTGAAGAAATAACGTTCATATTTATTCGGTAAAAAATACACAAAAATTTTCAAATTTTCCGACAATTTTTGACTAATTAGTTAATATTATCCAGGCTAAAATTAGTTTATAATTATATTTGTTAAGTTTAATAGGGGGAGATTATGGCAAAGACAGTCAGATTGAAGGATATTGCCGATAAAATCGGTGTTAGCACGGTAACTGTATCCAAAGCTCTTTCCGGACAGAAGGGAATGAGCGAGGAACTCAGGGAGAAAATTCATGCTCTTGCAAACGATATGGGCTACATTCCGTCTGTATCAAGGAAGGCAGACTTCTCCAACAAGAGTTATACGATAGGCGTACTTATCTCGGAGAACTTCATGAGTGAGTACAGCTCTTTTTACACAAGAATGCATCAGCAGGTATCCCAGATTGCCATGGACAGGGGATGCTTTACAATGCTGGAGGTGGTCTCTGTTGAAAATGAGAAAAACAGGGTCACTCCAAGACTCATTGAGGACAGGAAGGTTGATGGCATTGTGGTAGTTGGAAGACTGGAGGAAGGTTTCCTTGAGATGATCAAGGTAAGAACCGGAATTCCAATGGTTTTCCTTGATTTTTGCAATCACACCGGTGATGAGGACGCAGTGGTTTCAGACAGTTTCAATGGCGCCTATTGCCTAACCAATTATCTGTTTAATATGGGACATTCCAAGATTGCTTTTGTAGGTACTTTGCTGGCATCAGGGGCAATTACCGACAGATATCTTGGTTATAGCAAGTCACTTCTTGAGCATGGCCATCCCATAAGAAAAGACTGGATCATTCCGGACAGAGAAGTTGATAACGGAATCATGGATTATAACCGTTTCTTTAAACTACCGGAGGAAATGCCTACAGCTTTTGTCTGCAACTGCGATATGGCAGCCAGCATGCTGATAAGGAAGCTGAATGAGAGAGGTTACAAGGTTCCGGATGATATATCCGTTGTGGGCTTTGATAATTATCTTTTCCCGGGACTGTGTGATATCAAGCTCACTACCTTTGGTGTTGATACCTATGAGATGGGTAGAAATGCTGTTCTTAACCTTATCAGGAAGATAAGCGGTGAGAGATACAGACAGGGAATTATGATCCTCGAGGGCCACATGGTGGAAGGCGAGAGTGTCAAGAAGATTGGATGATATAAATATCGTTTAAAATATTGCAATACAAAAGGAGCAAATGTAGAAATACATCTGCTCCTTGTTTTTGGCGTTCTGATATGTCAGCAGGTAACAACGATTCCGCCGTCTCCGGCATAGGTTGTGGAAACTCCTGCTGCATCTACGATTATAGCCTTCTTGAAGGGTACTTTTTTCATGATGATATCCTTGACTACCGCAGCTCTTTCGTAGCAGTTGACGTGTGTGATCATAAGTGTCTTCTCCACGGGATCAATTATCTCCTGGGCTACGATCTCGGTCATCTTAATAAGAGCTTTTCTGATGCCTATGCCCTGGCTTCTCTGAGCAACTTCGCCCTTAACGGCGCAGCATACGGGCTTGATGTTGAGGGTGGTGGCAACGATGGCCTTCATTCCTGTAAGACGTCCGTTCTTTCTGAGGGTCTCAAGAGAGTCCAGAACGAAATAGGTATTCATGCCGTCTCTGTAGGCTTCCAGTTTCTCTACAACCTCATCAAAGGGCATCCCTGTATCGGCCAGTTCCATGGCCTTAAGGGCAATCTGAGCCTCGCCGCAGCAGGCGCTCAGAGAGTCGACTATATGAATATTCTTGGGACCGTGCTCCTCATGATACAGGCTCTTGCCAAGAAGAGCACTGTTATAGCTGCCGCTTAGCTTGGAGGAAAGAGTGACAACATATACGTCATCAGCGTCTGTTTCATATGCACGCATAAACAGCTCTGGCGATGGGCATGCTGATCTGGCGCAGTCATCTGAAGCGGCAACCTTGGCCAGGAAATCCTTCTGATCAAAGGTCTCGTCATCAATGATCTCATAGGGACCAACCTGAAGTATCAGGGGCACGATCTGAAAACGCGGATCTTTTCTGTATTCCTCGGGAAGATCGCAACAACTGTCAACAACTATTTTATAACTCATAAAACCTCCGAAACTTTTATTGCTTGGAAATAATCTCTCTGGCTTCATTGATAGAATTTCTGTATACAAGAGAAATGCCTAAGGTTACACCGTTGTCCATAGTAACGCTGAACATGGACTTTTTGCTAATGTGATTGATATTGATAAGCCCCTTATCGGATACGGGACATATCTGCGGGAAAATTATGCATTGTTCGTAGAAATTGTATATGTCGCTAAGGATATGCACCTGATTACCATCCTGCAGAAAAACAATGAGCTCCGACCCCTGTTTTTTGACACAGACGATATCATCGCCTTTGGCGTAGAAGGTACCATCCTTGCCACGTAGTTCCAGGGTCTTAATGGGATCACCCTGGGCTTTTTTGATCTCATCCACCATGGCAGTGATCTCAGCAACCTTGATGGGCTTGTTCATGAAATATATATTGTCTGCTCTGAAATCTGATTCCTCATATTCTCTTTTGTAGTCAATGGAAGAGGATAGAAGGACGATTGGCTTAGTAACTCCGGCTTTAACAAGGAGCTTGGCCACTTCAAGACCCGTGGGCTCTTCAGATATCATATCCACAAAAAGACCGTCATACATCTGAGGGTAGTGGAGAAAAGCCGGAACGTTGCCGTAGGAGTCGATGTAGATTCGCTCGCCGGTTTCCTTGAATATTCTGTCAGACTGTCGCCCCAAAAGTCTCTCGGTCTGTTTTCTGTCTGCTATATTGTCATCACATATCGCAATATGCATAGTTCCCCATCCTTTAAATAAAACTGAGTTCTATCGGAAGCCAGATAAACAGGCCGACAAGTATGGCCTGCAACACAATAATTATAGGCATACCGAACTTAAAATACCAGTGTTTTGTTTTGTGTCTGAAAACGTGCATCCCTGCTGTCGATCCGATACTTCCTCCCAGAATCGCGATAGTAAAAAGAGTCGCCTCAGGGATGCGGAAGGCATTTGTGCGAGCCTTCCGCTTATCAATTCCCATCAAGGCGAACCCTAAAATGTTTATTATTACAAAATATCCGATTGTAATGATAAGTGAATTCATGAAATTACTTGTTGTTTTCCACTTCCTGCATCTTCATGGCACGAACCTTTGAGGAGAGGCCAAAGAGATTGATGAAGCCTTCGGCATCGTGGTGATCGTAGAGATCGCCGGTCTTGAAGGACGCAATGCTCTCGTTGTAGAGAGAGTAAGGAGACTTGGTGCCAGCCTTGATGATGTTGCCCTTGTACAGCTTAAAGGTAACTTCTCCTGTTACATACTTCTGGGTTGACTCGATAAATGCCTGCTCTGCTTCGCGAAGAGGAGTGAACCATTTCCCTTCATATACTATATCGGCAAACTTGTTGCCCATATCTTTTTTCATTGTATAGGTATCACGGTCCAAAATCAACTCTTCAAGCTGCTGATGTGCTTCGTAGAGGATTGTTCCGCCGGGGGTCTCATATACTCCGCGGCTCTTCATGCCTACTACACGGTTCTCAACAATGTCAACGATTCCGATACCGTTCTCGCCGCCCAGCTTGTTGAGGGTGCGGATGATGTCGGAAACCTTCATTTCCTTGCCGTTAACGGATTTGGGAACTCCGGCTTCGAAGGTCATTGTTACAGTGGTAGGTGTATCGGGAGCATCCTCAGGAGTTTTGCCCAGAACAAGAAGGTGCTTGTAGTTAGGCTCCAGAGAAGGATCCTCAAGCTCAAGTCCCTCATGGGAGATATGCCACAGGTTCCTGTCACGGCTGTAGCTGGAATCTGCAGAGAAAGGAAGATTGATGCCGTGAGCCTTGCAGTATTCAATCTCGGATTCACGGGAATCCATTGTCCACTTGTCATTTCTCCATGCTGCAATGATCTTGATGTCGGGAGCAAGAGCCTTGATACCAAGCTCGAAACGGATTTGGTCGTTACCCTTACCTGTAGCGCCGTGGCAGATGGCTACTGCGCCTTCTTTTCTTGCAATCTCAACAAGTTTCTTGGCAATAAGAGGACGTGCCATGGAAGTTCCAAGGAGATACTTGTTCTCATAAACAGCGTGAGCCATTACGCAGGGAACGATGTACTCGTCGCAGAACTCATCAACTACATCAAGAATATAGAGTTTGCTGGCTCCGCAGCTCTTAGCTCTCTCATCGAGACCGTCCAGCTCTTCTTCCTGTCCGCAATCAATGCAGACACAAACAACTTCATAATCAAAGTTTTCCTTAAGCCATGGGATGATAGCAGTAGTATCAAGTCCGCCGGAGTATGCAAGTATAACCTTTTCTTTTGCCATAACAGATTTCCTCTTCTTTCTTTATATTTGTATTTCGATTATCATTATTATATTGGACCATAGATTTGTGTCCCTGCCATTCAATATAAACCACTTATGCATAAAATGCAACCCCAAAATGCATAAATATTTAAAAGATAATCAAAATATGCATAAATATTTAAATAGCCTATTGCATATTTTTTTTAATGGAAGTATACTGAATCATGCCTATTTGAATTTTTGCTATCTGATCATGGAATAGTGAGATGAATAAAAAATATGCATAATAAAATGCATAAAACAATGCATAAATTGTGAAAAATGATGTATAAACAATGCATAAAACGAGGTGAAGGCTATGATAAAGGTTGGAATAATCGGCGCCACAGGCTACGCCGGAGCGGAGATCGCAAGGCTTATTTACGGACATCCACAGGCAGAGGTTGTCTGGTACGGATCCAAGAGCTATATAGATGAGAAGTTTGCTTCTTTATATGGTAATCTGTTCAAACTGGTGTATGCCAAGTGTCTGGACGACAACATGGAGGAGCTGGCTGATGCGGTGGATGTGATATTTACAGCAACTCCCCAGGGGCTGTGTGCATCCCTTGTGAATGAAGATGTACTTAAAAAGGTTAAGATAATCGACCTTTCCGCTGACTTCAGACTTAAGGATGTTTCCGTTTACGAGAAGTGGTACAAGATAGAGCACAAAGCACCTTCATTTATAGAAGAAGCAGTTTACGGACTCTGCGAGATCAACAGGGACAAGATTAAGTCCGCAAGGCTCATTGCCAATCCCGGATGCTATACAACCTGTTCAATCCTTACAGCTTATCCTCTTATTAAAGAAGGACTTATTGATCCGGATACTCTTATTGTGGATGCTCTTAGCGGTGTATCCGGTGCGGGGAGAGGTGCCAAGGTGGCCAATCTGTACTGCGAAGTTAATGAGAGCTGCAAGCCTTACGGAGTTGCCAATCACAGACATACACCGGAGATTGAGGAGCAGCTTGGATACGCAGCAGGCAAGGAGATGCTTATTAACTTTACACCTCACCTGGTTCCCATGAACAGAGGAATCCTGGCAACAGAATATGCAACTCTTATTAAAAAGGATGGCAAACTTCCTACAGCCTCCGATATAAGAGCAGCCTACGAGAAATATTTCGGCAAAGAGAAGTTTATAAGGCTTCTTGAGGATAATGTATATCCCGAGACCAGATGGGTTGAAGGCAGTAATTTCGTTGATATCGGCTATAAGATCGATGAGCGCACCGGAAGGATCATTATGATGGGTGCCATCGATAATCTTGTTAAGGGAGCCGCAGGACAGGCCGTTCAGAACATGAATATCCTGTTCGGGCTTGACGAAGCCATGGGACTTGAGATTGTTCCCTGTTTCCCATGACGGACATAGGCTGTGAGGTGAGTTTGATGGTTCGTACAATGACTATAGAAGATTATGATGAGGTCTATGCTCTGTGGATGTCCATCCATGGTTTTGGAATCAGGACAATGGATGATTCCAGGGAGGGGATTGAGAGATTTTTAAAAAGAAATCCCACCACCTGCGCAGTTGCAGTGAAGGATGGGAAAATAGTGGGTGCAATCCTATGCGGACATGACGGCCGAAGAGCCTGTCTCTATCATGTATGTGTAAGTGAGCAGTACAGAATGCACGGTATAGGCAAAAAAATGGTGAATTTCTGCTGTGAAAAACTTAAGGAAGAGCAGATAAACAAGGTGTGCCTCAACGCTTTTGTCACCAATGAAGTGGGAAATCGCTTCTGGCAGAAGATGGGATGGACCCTTCGCTCCGATATGAATTATTACGATTTTGTTCTAGAGGATAAGAATCTTACGGTTTTCAACAAATAAAACAATACGAGGTGAATAGCATGAAGGTCATAGAAGGTGGTGTTACCGCTGCATCAGGATTTAAGGCAGCAAGCTGTGAGGCTAATATCAAATACAAAGACAGAACTGACATGGCATTTGTATATTCGGAGAAACCCTGCGTGTGCGCTGGAACCTTTACCACTAATGTTGTGAAGGCTGCCTGTGTTCAGTGGGATCAGAGAATTGTTAAGTCGGGGGATCCCATGCAGGCTGTAGTTATCAATTCGGGAATTGCCAATGCCTGCACCGGCAAGGAGGGTTTTGATGCCTGTGAAGCTACCGCCAGGGCCGTGGAGAAGTGTCTTGGTGTTCCCTATAATACAGTTGCTGTAGCTTCCACCGGGGTTATTGGAATGCAGCTCCCCGTCGACAAGCTCTGCAGCGGAGTCGAGAAGATGGCAGGGACTCTTGATGGCAGCATTGGAGCCGGAACAGCAGCTTCCAAGGCTATCATGACAACAGATACAGTTAATAAAGAAGTTGCGGTATCTTTTGAGTTATCCGGAACGGAAGTACATCTTGGTGGTATGAGCAAGGGCTCAGGAATGATACATCCCAACATGTGCACAATGCTTGCCTTTCTGACAACGGATGCAGCCATTGAGAAGAGCCTTTTGCAGAAGGCTGTAAGCGAAGTTGTGGCTGAGACTTTCAATATGATCACAGTAGACGGTGATACATCCACCAACGATACACTGCTTTGCATGGCAAACGGCGAAGCAGGCAACGCGGTTATTGATGCTGAGAATGCAGACTATGAGACCTTCAAGGAAGCTCTTTTATATGTTTGTAAGTTCCTTGCCAAAAAGATGGCAGCAGACGGAGAGGGCGCAAGCAAGCTCTTTGAGGCCAAGGTTGTTAATGCCAAGTCTCTTGAGGATGCGAGAACTCTTTCAAGGGCTATCGTAGGCTCCAATCTGTCCAAGGCAGCGATATTTGGCTGTGATGCCAATTTCGGACGTTTCCTGTGTGCCATGGGCTATTCCGGTGCTGACTTTGAGCAGAATGATGTGGAGCTTTTCTTTGAGAGTGCAAACGGAAGACTCAAGGTTTTTGACAAGGGAACCCCGATTGTTTTCGACGAGGATGAGGCTCTTAAGATAATGAAGGCCGATGCGGTTACTGTTTTCGTTGATATGCATGAAGGAAGCGCCGAGGCTACAGCCTGGGGATGTGACCTTACTTATGACTACGTTAAGATCAATGCAGACTATCGCAGCTGATAACAGCTGATGCATGGGAGGATAATATGGACAAGGATATGCAGGAAGTATTAAAAAAAGCTGAGGTTTTGGTTGAGGCTCTGCCTTATATCCAAAAGTTCAACAGAAAAATCATTGTTGTAAAATACGGCGGCAGCGCCATGAGTAACGCAGAACTTCAAAAGAGTGTTATCACGGATGTGACTCTTCTTAAGCTTGTAGGCTTCAAACCCATCATTGTCCACGGAGGTGGCAAGGCGATAAGCTCCTGGGTCTCCAAAGTAGGTAAGGAAGCACAGTTTGTCAACGGACTCAGGGTTACGGATTCCGAGACCATGGAGATCGCAGAGATGGTACTTGGCCGCGTCAACAAGCAGCTTGTCAGCATGGTTCAGGAGCTGGGAGTCAAGGCTATTGGTATCAGCGGCAAGGATTCCGGACTTTTACATGTGACCAAGAAATATTCCGATGGCAAAGATATCGGCTTTGTTGGAGAGATAGACAAGGTTGATCCCAAGGTTTTGTATGACCTTATGGATAACGATTATCTTCCTATTGTTGCACCGATAGGTTTTGATGATAATTTTGACACTTACAATATCAATGCAGATGATGCGGCCTGTGCAATTGCCAAGGCGGTAGGTGCAGACAAGCTGGCATTTCTTACCGATATCGAGGGCGTATACAAGGATATCAATGATCCGTCAACATTTATTTCAAGGATGACCTGCTCCGAAGCGGATGCTCTTATTGCAGGCGGCAACATCGGAGGCGGCATGCTTCCAAAGCTTAATAACTGCACCAGCGCCATCAGAGAGGGTGTTAACAAGGTGCATATCCTTGACGGAAGGATTCCCCATTGTCTTCTTCTTGAGATATTTACCAACAAGGGTGTCGGAACCATGTTTATGGGAGATGCCGATGATCTGGCAGGTGACGCCGCCAAGAAAGAGGCCTGAATATGAGTGATGTGATGAAAAAATATATAGAAGATGCCGAGAGTGCTCTTCTTCATACCTATAATCGTTATCAGATAGTCCTTGATAAGGGAGAAGGAGTATATCTCTATGATCTTGACGGCAAAAAATATCTCGACTTCGTGTCCGGTATTGCGGTATTTGCCCTGGGATATCATTACAAGGACTATGATGATGCTCTCAAAGCACAGATTGATAAGGTGATTCATACCTCCAACTATTATTACAACGTTCCTGCTGTGGAAGCTGCAGGGAAACTCAAAAAGGTTTCAGGCATGGACAGGGTATTTTTTACCAACAGCGGAGCTGAGGCTATAGAGGGAGCGCTTAAGGCTGCAAGGAAGTATGCTTATCTCAAGGATGGAAGAACAGATCATGAGATAATTGCCATGAATCATTCCTTCCACGGCAGAACCTTCGGAGCGCTGTCCGTTACAGGTAATCCTCATTACAGAGAACCATTTGAACCAATGATCGGCAATATCAAGTTTGCGGATCTCAATGATTTTGACAGCGTACTTGCCTGTGTTAACGACAAAACCTGCGCTATCATCCTTGAGACGGTTCAGGGAGAGGGGGGGATTTTCCCCGCAACCGAGGAGTTCCTGACCAAAGTAAGAGCACTGTGTGATGAGAAGGATATTCTGCTTATTCTTGATGAGATCCAGTGTGGTATGGGTCGTACGGGATACATGTTTGCATGGCAGAAATACGGAATTAAGCCCGATATCATGACCACCGCCAAGGCTCTTGGATGCGGAGTTCCTGTCGGAGCATTCCTTATGACTGAGAAGGTTGGCCAGAATTCACTGGTGGCAGGAGACCACGGAACCACCTACGGTGGAAACCCCCTTGCCTGCGCAGCAATCAATAAAGTTCTTGATTTATTTAATGAGGACAATATAATAGAGAATGTGAAAGAGGTAGCACCTTATCTGGAGCAGCGTCTTGATGAACTTAAGGATAAATATGATTTTATCGTAGACAGACGCGGCGCAGGTCTTATGCAGGGGCTGGTATTTAACAGGCCGGTAGCGGAGGTTATCGGCGGAGCTCTTGAAAAAGGTCTTATTCTGATCAACGCCGGAAGCGAGATCATCAGGTTTGTTCCCTCTCTGATTGTAAGTAGGAAGAACATAGATGACATGATCGAGATCCTCGATTCGTGTCTGGGGAGTTTATGAAACTTAGAATAAGAATATATTCAATAATTCTAATAGCCTGTACTCTGGCAGGTGCCTTTGTTTATGCCCGCTCAGAGCAGAATGTGTTTGAAGATCATTCACTGTTCACCAAAGAGAAGACAACAGTAAGACTCTGGTATACGGACGATTCACTCACTCCGTATCTCCAGAGTAAGGCTGTTGCTTTTTCTGAGTCCAATAAAAGCGTCAGGGTTGAGCCGGTTCTTGTTTCGGGACTGGAATACCTTGAGGCTATCAATAAAGCATCAGTCGATGATGACAATTATCCGGATTTATACATAACCACCAATGATTCCCTTGAGAAGGCCTATCTGGCAGGTCTTGCCATGGAGATTGACAGCGGCGAGGATTATCTTGATGAGGAGATGTTCCCTATTGCGGCTGTTAATTCTGTTAAGTACAGGGGAAAATATATTGCCTATCCTTTCTATTTTGAGACCAGTTCTCTTGTTTACAACAAGACCTATCTCGAAGACATGGCCAAGGAGAGAGTCCAGTCCGAGATGGATGCGGCTGAGGGTGAGGCTGCACAGGCAGAGGCTGATGCAGCAGCTTCAGAAGGTTCCTCTGAGGATGCCGCTGACGCAGCTTCATCAGAGAGTACCATTTCTCAGGAAGTGATAGATGAAGTTGTTGAGGAGAGCCTTCCTCTTACAATTTCCGATATCCTTGTCTTTGCGCAGAACTACAATGCCCCTGAGCAGGTAGAGGCCGTATTTAAGTGGGATGTAACGGATATCTTCTACAACTATTTCTTTGTAGGCAATTATATGAATGTGGGCGGAAGCGCCGGTGACGATGTTTCCAAGATCGATATCTACAATACAGATACCATCAGCTGCATGAAAATATATCAGCAGCTCAATCAGTTCTTTGCTATTGATGCCGAGGAAATAGATTACGATTCCATAACTAAAGACTTTATTGACGGTAAGATCGTCTTTACCGTGGCAACAACGGATATTCTGGCCAGGATCAATGAGGCCAAGGCAGCGGGAGAGTGTGATTTCGAATTTGCAGTTGCGGATATGCCCGGACTTACAGGAGATTTCGGCACCAGAACTATGTCAGTTACCCAGTGCATTGTAGTTAACGGCTTTTCCCAGAATTACAGCGCAGCCAATCAGTTCGCAAGATATCTTTGCAATGATAATTCCGGTGATATTTATTCCATGGGTGGCAAGGTTGCTGCTCACTATGGCGTGAAATATGCGGACAAGAATCTTAATACCTTTGTTGACGTGTACAATGATTCGGTTCCTATGCCCAAGACCATTGAGACCAGCAACCTCTGGATGGAACTTGAGATCGCATTTACCAAGATCTGGAACGGTGAAGACTGTAATGCCACATTGAAGCAGGTATCTGAACGTATCATGACTCAGATAACCGGTGAAGTATACGAACAGGACAAACTTCCTGATCCTGAGAATGTGGATATTACCGAGGGACTTTCTGAGGATAGCGATTAAGTAGCTTGCACAATTTTTTTTAATAAATTAGAATAAAAAAAGCATGGCGGGGTCCTCTTAGGAGGAAAACATGCGCAAATTTTTATTGATTTTGGTTTCTTTATTATGTCTGACCGGATGCGAGCGGGCTTCATCCGAGGTTGTACTTCGGGATGTTTCCGGCTTGGAGAGTAGTGAGATAGATGTGACAACTGTGGAAAAATCGGATGCTTCATCGTGTTATACAGCTGATGCTTCAGAGGCATCGGATGCGCAGGTCAGCATAACGACTATTGTTGTTTATGTCTGCGGAGCAGTCAGAGCTCCCGGAGTTTATGAGCTTACGGAAGGCGCCAGGATTAACGATGCTGTTATGGCGGCTGGAGGTTTCTCTGAGGAAGCGGATACCGATTATGTCAATCTTGCGGCAGCTCTGAAGGATGGAATGAAACTCAGGATTCCTACAATGGCGGAGACAGCTGCTGGCAGTGATACTGAAGCGGCAATGCAGACGCAGAATGGTACTATGCCTGAGAGCTACGATACTCCGGTGGATTCTTCCGGGGACCTATGTGACGGTGATTCGGAGCTTGTTAATATCAACACGGCTTCCAAAGAACAGCTAATGACTCTCCCGGGTATCGGAGAGAAAGTGGCCACCAGGATAATCGAGTACCGTGACAAGAATGGGAACTTTCGCAAAAAAGAGGATATAATGAAAATCTCCGGAATTAAGGATAAACTTTTTTCCAAGATCAGTGATAAGATAACAGTTTGAATATACAGGATTGGTGAAAACATGAGTAAAAAGGCACTTGTAGTTGATGATGAGAAAGTAATCGTAAAGGGCATCAAATTCAGTCTCGAACAGGATGATATAGTTGTTGACTGCGCCTATGACGGCCAGGAAGCTCTTGAGATGGCAAGAGCCAAGGAATATGACATCATTCTTCTTGATGTTATGCTTCCGGGACTTACCGGATTTGAGGTATGCCAGCAGATAAGGGAATTTTCCAATGTTCCGATTATCATGCTTACAGCCAAGGGCGATGACATGGACAAGATCTTGGGACTTGAGTACGGTGCTGACGATTATATAACCAAGCCTTTCAATATTCTTGAGGTTAAGGCCAGGATCAAGGCCATTATGAGAAGAGCTACCAAGGCTTCTTCCGGAAAGGGCGACATCGAATACGGAGATCTTCGTCTCAATGAGGAATACAGACGAGTATTTATCGGCGACAGAGAGATCAACGTAACCAGCCGTGAATATGAGCTCCTTGAGCTTCTTGCTTCCAACCCCGGCAAGGTATATTCAAGAGAAGAGCTTCTTACTACCATTTGGGGAAATGATTATCCCGGTGATGAGAGAACCGTTGATGTTCATATCAGACGACTTCGTGAGAAGCTTGAGAGTACACCCAGCGAGCCCAGATATGTAAGAACCAAGTGGGGAAGCGGATACTTTTTCCAGGCATAATGTGATACTATGGCGCAGATTTTTAAGAACCTTAAAATTCGATATATTTTAAAAAGTCTAAGGGTACGATTCTTCATAATTGTTTTCGCAACAGGCCTTATATCCTGTCTTGTTATGCATGCGGTAATTCTTGACAGTTATGAGGATCGTGCCGTCAATGTCAAATCAACTGAGGTTCAGACTCAGTTGAAGATTCTGGCTAATCACCTGATCGCTTACAATTATTTACAGGACACTTCTTCAGAGGTTATCAATGCCGAGCTCGATATGCTGGCTAATCTCTATGACGGAAGAGTAATGGTCATCAATGACGATCTTAAGGTCGTTAAGGATACCTACAATATCAGTCAGGGCAAGATTATTATTTCCGAAGAAGTAGTTAACTGCCTTAAGACGGGACAGAGGGGAGCTGTATCCAAGTTTGACAAGAACAACGGATATATTGAGATGATCACTCCCATTATTGAATCTCAGCTGATCCAGGAAGAGGATGTATCTGATGTTGGTGATACCGGCGTTGTTGTAAGGGGTGTGCTTCTTACCAGCGTATCAACGGATACCATTGAGACAACTTTGGATATTCTGGGAAGAAGAGCTACGACTCTTGAAGTTATTATTGTAACGGTCATCCTTGTTTTCGCTGCCTGGGTTGCCAATATTCTTCTTAAACCCTTTAACAGGATCACAGCCGCCATCAACGATGTTAAGGCAGGATATACGGACCAGCCTGTCAGCGGTCCCAATTATTATGAGACCGAGCAGATCCTCAATGCCTTCAATGCTCTGCTTAAGAGGATGAAGGTACTGGATGATTCCAGACAGGAATTCGTATCCAACGTATCTCATGAGCTTAAGACCCCCATTACTTCCATGAAGGTTATTGCGGATTCTCTTCTTGCTCAGGAGGAAGTACCAAATGAGCTGTACAGGGATTTCATGAATGATATTTCCCATGAGATTGACCGTGAGGACAAGATAATCAACGATCTTCTGGTGCTGGTCAAGATGGACAAGAAGGCATCGGGACTTATTGTCACCAATGTTGATGTGGTCAATCTTACGGAATCTGTTCTTAAGAGGCTTCGTCCCATTGCCATGCAGAGAAACATTGACCTTACTCTTGAGAGTAAGAGAGCTGTTACGGCTGAGATTGATGAGGTCAAGATATCGCTGGTAATAATGAACCTGGTGGAGAATGCCATCAAATACAACAATGACAACGGCTGGGTCAGAGTTACTATAGATGCGGATCATCAGTATTTTTACATTGAGGTTAAGGACTCGGGGGTAGGTATTCCCGAGGACTGCTTCGACCATATTTACGAGAGATTCTACAGAGTGGACAAGTCCAGATCCAGAGAGGTAGGAGGCACAGGCCTCGGACTGTCCATAGCAAGAAGCGCGGTTATTATGCACAGAGGTTCAATAGACCTTAAGAGTAAGCCGGGAGAAGGCACCACCTTCACCATCAAGATTCCGCTTATCTGTGCAGGCAACAAGAAGCAGCAGTGAGAGGCTACGGATATGATAGGAGCAAAGCATAAGCTTTTTATTAAAAAACTGAATACCCTGCTGGTTGTCACGCTGCTTGGCATCGTTTCTTTTGGCTGCGGCAAGCAGAAGGAGCCGCCGGAAGGCAGTATCAAGGTATATTATGTGAACAGTGAGGAGACCGGCATTATTTCCGATGATTATGTTCTCAATGCCGGTATGGAGGATGCTGACGCCGCCATAGCGGAGCTGATGGAGGTTCTTCGGACCATGCCTGACAGGCTGCAGTATGAGGCGCCTATTTCCGATAGCAATGAGCTGATCAGCTATACCCTTAAGGATAAGCTCCTTACCTTGAATTTCGGGGCAGGTTATATGGAACTTGGAAGAACCATAGAGATCCTTGACAGAGCTGCAATAGTCAGGACTTTTACCCAGCTTGACAGCGTTGATTATGTGTCCTTCCAGATAGACGGAGCGCCCCTTACAGATCACTACGGGAATATTGTCGGAAATATGTCAGCAGATACCTTTATCAATAATGTGGGCAATGAGATCAACACCTATGAGAAGGTACAGCTCAAGCTCTATTTTGCCACCAAGGAAGGCAACAGGCTAAGCCCTGTGTACAGATCCGTTGTGTATAACAGTAATATTTCCATGGAGAGACTTGCGGTTGAGCAGATCATAAACGGGCCCAACACAGACATAGTTTTTCCTTCGATTTCCAAGGATACCAAGATTAAGAGTGTCAATGTCAAGGACGGAGTCTGCTACATTGACTTTGACAATGGCTTCCTTAGCCCGGTGGATAATGTTACAGCAGAAGCTGCAATCTATTCCATCGTCAACACGGTAACAGAGCTTCCTGCAGTTAACAAAGTGGCATTTTCCGTTAACGGTGAGGATTCCTTTACTTTCATGGACTTTCTTATAAGCGGACAGTACGAGAGAAATCTTGATATTGTCGACTAATTCTAAATAATCAGGAGTTTGTTATTAATTATGAAACGGCCGTTATGTCTGATTACCATAGTCATTGCGGCGGCTGTGTTTTTGTACCTGGAGTTATTTTCAGACAATCTGCTCTCTGATACTTCGGGGGAGATTGACGGAAGCCACATTTCCATATGCGGCACCGTCAGCTTTCGCGAGTATCGGAAGGACTATATCGGCAATGTTTTGCCTGTCTTGTATCTTATCCCGGATAACGGTGAGTATTCCGGGAATCTGAAATATATTCAATGTTACATGAGTTCTTCAGAAGGGTATATTCCTTCAATTGGGGACAAAATTAAAGTTGAAGGCAGGGTGAAGGCATTTATGCCTCCCACCAATCCCGGAGAATTCAACAGTCTGCTGTATTATTCAACCTTAAAAATTTCATACAGATTGACCGGAGCGCAGGTGCTGGGAGCCTCCGGAGAAATTGATCATGTAAAAGAGTACCTGTGCAGGATCAGGTTCTTCCTTGAGAAATCACTGGACAGAGCACTTGAGCCCCGGGACAGCGCCATGCTTAAGGCAGTTCTTCTCGGGGACAGGGCCTATATGGACGAGGAGATGAAAGAGCTCTATAAGCAGTGCGGGATTATTCATATTCTGTCGGTCAGTGGTCTTCACATTTCAATAATGGGAATGGGAATATATGAACTTCTTAGGAAAATCCGGGTGAACCAAAATCTGGCGGGACTTCTTTCCATAGGCTTTATATACCTGTACGGCACCATGTGCGGTATGGGAACATCACCCTTTAGGGCAATACTTATGTTTTCGCTAAGAATGCTGGCGCCTATGTTGAGAAGAACCTATGATATTCTGACAGCTTTGGGGCTGGCGGGATTACTGCTCCTTATAAGCCAGCCCCTTTACCTGTATAACAGCGGCTTTTTGTTCTCCTTCGGGGCTGTTATTGGAATCGCTTATTTAAGACAATCACTTTTACCTGTGTTTTTGGAAAAAAAGTGGAAAATGCATCTGGTTACGGATGATGAGGAAAAGCGGTGGCAGAAGGTAATTTACTTTTGTACGGAAAGCCTTATATCTTCGCTGGCGATATTTATTGTGACGCTGCCGGTATATGCCTCGTCTTACTATACTTATCCGGTCTATGGCTTTATGCTCAATCTTTTGATAATTCCTCTAATGATCCCATTTATGATTGTGGGATTCATATGCCTTGTTCTGGCAGCCATATCATCGAAACTGGCGTTTATACCGGGAATAGTAGTGCATGTGATACTTGAGGGGATCAGTTTATCCTGCGAAGCGATGAGGGGAATTCCCGGCAAAACCTGGTACATCGGGCATACCGATCATATTAAGATCACCATATATCTTGCGATCATACTGGCTTATCCGCTTATATCGGATATGGTGAAGAAGAGGCTATCCGGTAAGAAAAAGATAACCGCGCAAAGGAGACTGTTATATGAGGCGGCAAGGTATGCGGTTCTTATAGGAGCCATGGTCATATTACTGTTTAGCATAAAGGCGCCTGTCACGGTGACGGCGCTTGATATCGGACAGGGAGATGCGATTGTTCTTGAGGTAGAGAATAAGACCATGCTTATTGATGGCGGTAGCACCTCCGAGAAGCAGATAGGTAAATATAAGCTGATTCCCTTCTTGCAATATGAAGGTATCGGTTATATCGACATAGCGGTTATGACCCATGAGGATACGGATCATATAAGCGGGCTTCTGGAGCTTATGGACGATATGGAAAAGGGTGGAATTGCTATTGGTAACCTGGTGCTTCCGGGGATTCCTGAGAGCCTTAAGGGCGATAATTATCATGAGCTGGAGAGTAGAGCCTCTAAGCTTAATATTCCCATAACATATATCTGCGAGGGCAAGAAGCTGGTTATTCCCGGAACAAGCGCTGAACTTATCTGCCTCAATCCGGACCCGCATATTTCCTATGAAGGTGCCAATGAATACTCTACTGTTCTATATATGCGATATGGTGATTTCTCCGCTCTTTTTACAGGAGATGTGGAAGGCGCCGGGCAGGAGAATCTCAAGGAAAATATTGCATTGGCAGGGGGTGAATATTCAGGTCTTACGCTACTTAAAGTGGCCCATCATGGTTCCGAATACACCACCGATGAGGAATTTCTTAATATGGTCAGGCCAAAGATCGCAGTGATCAGCTGCGGAAAAGACAATTCCTACGGGCATCCCCACAGAGCCCTTCTTGAGAGGCTTAACTCCTTGGGCGCAGGAATCTATCGCACCGATGAAAGCGGCGCGATAAGGATAGAAACAAACGGGAAGAACTGCAAAATCATCCCATTCGTGAGCTTAGGAGAGTAAATATGGAAATTGGCCAAATAGTCAGTTGTTATTGGTCAGCCAACTTGCTAAAATATTAGGGATATTATTACAACCATTTGGAAAAGGAATAAAATGCCGGCTAAAACGTCAGACTTTCAGGTAAAGCAAAAACAACTAAACGATGATATCAAGAACGGGGTTTTTAAGCCTTGTTATCTTATCTGTGGTGAGGAAGCCTATCTGAGATACCAGAACAGGGACAAGCTTCTCAAGGCTCTTTCCGCGGATGCTTCTTCCATGAATTTCACAAGATATGAGGGAGACGGCATCAATCCTCTTGAAATAATCGATATGGCAGAGACAATGCCTTTTCTTGCGGATAAAAGAGTACTGCTTATAGAGGACAGCGGCTTTTTCAAAAACGGATGTCCTGAGCTTGCGGAGTACCTTAAGAGTCCTGCTGAGTCTGCAGTCATAATATTTGTGGAAAAGGACCTGGATAAGAGGAAAGATATTTATAAGGCCCTCAGTAAGACGGGCTTTGAGATAAGCTGTGATGTACAGGATGATCAGATGCTTATCAGGTGGATCCTTTCCAGAGTCACTTCCGAAGGAAAAAACATTTCACCCGGTGCTGCGTCTTTTTTCCTTGAGAGAGTGGGAACGGATATGTCCAATATCAGCACGGAGATTGAGAAACTTGTGTGCTATTGCATGGACAGAGACCGCATAACGGAGGAGGATATCGAGGCAGTCTGCGCCAACTGGCTTACCAGCCGCATTTTTGCCATGACTGATGCCATTGTTGAGAGGAATCAGAAGAGAGCCATCGATCTTTATTATGATCTGCTGGCACTTAAGGAGCCTCCTGCCAAGATCCTTGCACTTATCACAAGGCAGTTTAATATCATGCTGCAGGTCAAGGAGATGACAGACAACAGGCGTGATAAGGGAAGTATCGCAAGTGCACTTAAGATTGCCCCTTTTCTTGTCGGAAAATATCAGAACTGGGCCAGAGGATACAGCAATCAGGAGCTTTTGGATGCTCTGGAGCTGTGTGCCTCCAATGACGAAGCGGTCAAGACCGGCAAGCTGGATTATGTCATCAGTGTCGAAATGGTCATAATAAAATGTACAACGGTCAAAAAGGTGGTTTAAAAAAAACTGACTTAAGGTTATACTAAATAAATGTGTATTGATTTAGGAGGTTATAAGGTGGAAAGACCGGTTAAACCAAGCCCACAGGAGTTATACAGGCATTTTAAAGGAAATCTGTATCAGATAGTTACAGTGGCCACTCATTCCGAGACCAGGGAAGAGATGGTGGTATATCAGGCCCTGTACGGTGATTACAAGATATATGTACGTCCGCTTGATATGTTTATGTCCAAGGTGGACAGAGTAAAATATCCTAACGCCGTTCAGGAATATAGATTTGAGAAAGTCAGCCCTTCCAAGGAGGTTTCCGTTAAGGAGCTGAATGATACTTCTTCCTTCGAAACACCTTCAGGAAAAAGAACTTTTGAACAGGCCAGAGAGGACTTCAGGAAAGAACCATATAAGCCCTCGCAGGTTATGGCCAAGACAGCCGATGAGGAAGCCAGTGAGCTCAATCTTGATCCGCTGGTGATCAAATTCCTGGATGCAGACCTGGCAGCGGAGAAGAACGATATTTTATCCAAGCTTCGCCCCATAATAACCAATGATATGATAGACATAATGGCAATGTCTTTGGGCGTTGTTGTGGAGAAGGGGGATGTGTACGATCGCTTTAACGATCTTCGTACCTGTCTCAGTGCCATAGAAAAATTTGAAAGCAGTAGATTAAGGAGTTAAGAAACAAATGAAATTACTTTCAGTAGCAGTACCTTGCTATAATTCAGAAGCCTACATGGAGAAATGTATCGAATCTTTGCTTCTCGGTGGAGAAGAGGTGGAGATTCTTATCGTAGATGACGGATCCAAGGACAGAACTGCAGAAATCGCAGATGAGTACGCAAGAAAATATCCTACGATCGTCAAAGCAATTCACAAACCCAACGGAGGACACGGTTCTGCTGTAAATGCAGGTCTTGAGAATGCCACCGGACTTTATTTCAAGGTTGTTGATTCCGACGACTGGGTAAAAGAGATAGCTTACAGAAAGATCTTATCAACTCTTTCAGAACTTTCAGGAGGGGAGAAGCCTCTTGACCTTCTTATCAGTAACTTTGTATACAACAAGGTTGGAGAGAAGAGACATAAGGTAATGCGTTACAACACCATGTTCCCCATCGAGCAGCTCTTTACCTGGAAGGATGTTAAGAGAACTCCCAAGGGACATTATCTTCTTATGCATTCCGTAATCTTTAGGACCAAACTTCTTAAACAGTGTGGTCTGAGACTTCCGGAGCATACCTTCTATGTTGATAACATTTATGTTTTCAATCCGCTTCCTTTTGTTAAGAACATGTATTATCTTGATGTTAATTTTTACTATTACTACATTGGAAGGGAGGATCAGTCCGTTAATCAGAAGATCATGCTTTCAAGAATCGATCAGCAGATCCGTGTAAATAAGCTTATGATCGATTACTATGTAGAGAACTATGGCATGATTCGTTCTCAGCGAGAGAGACATAAATACATGTTTAACTATCTGGAGATCATTACAGCTATTTCTTCAGTGCTTCTTATCACTGAGGATACTCCTGAGAACCTGGCTAAGAGAAAAGAGCTTCTTCAGTACATCAAGGACAAGAACTTCCTTCTGTATATGAAGATCAGATACAGCATTGAGGGCACCTATATTTACCTGCCCGGAAAAGGCGGAAGAAAGATAACTCTTGCAGGCTACAAACTGCTGCAGAAGATCTTCCACTTTAATTAATAACGATAATATGATATAATTTATCTTTGTAGATGATCATAATCTACTTGAGGAGTAATGTGATTTAGTGCAAGAACTGACATAATTACATATACAGTTTCTTTGCAATGAGGATTTATTTATGAAAAAACTATACGAGAAGTGGGCCGGAAGACCGTTTGACAGAGATACGGTGTCTGATCTTTTGAAGCTTGCGACACCGATTTTTGTCTATGCGCCTATTTATCTTATCTGGTTCATTTGGATAGAGCATCACAGATTTTCGCATTATGCGATAATCCACACGCAGCTCGATGACCTTATTCCCTTTGTGGAAGCGTTTATTGTTCCTTACTACATGTGGTTTTTGTATGTTTCGGTAACACTGCTGATACTTATGTTTAGCTTTGAAGTGGAGGATTATTACAAGAATTTCTTCTTCCTGGCTACAGGAATGACGATATTCCTTATTATTTCAACCCTGTTCCCGAACATGCATCACCTTAGACCTGTAGTAATGCCAAGGGACAATTTATTTACACACCTGGTCCTTGGAATATACAAGGCCGATACACCTGCCAACCTGTGGCCCAGCATTCATGTTTACAATTCAATCGGAACCATGATCGCCATTCAGCGCAGCAGGAGATTTAACAAGACAGCCAAGGTGATCGGACATATCATAGGAGCATCGATTATCCTTTCAACAGTATTTGTTAAGCAGCATTCCGTTTATGATGTTATTACTGCCTTTATCATGGCAACGATTTTCTACTATGTGTTCTATCACACATCACTGGTGGAGAGCTTTTGCAGGAAGAGACAGGAGCAGGTTGCTTACAGGTACAACTAAGATTATCATAACAAGAATATCAGAAAGAGCATGAGATATTACATCCCATGCTCTTTCTTACTGTTGATATTGGTATATGCACTTAGCTCATAAGCTGAAGTTTTTTGCGGAGACACTCAAGTGTGATGTTGTCGGATTTAACCGATACTTCGCCGTCTGTGTGAACCCACATGGGTTTATCTGTCTTGATGGTGATCTTATCCGTGAGATAATGATCAATTCCTCTTATCCAGTAGTGATGTCCGAAGAAAACAAAGGGGAGAGCGCCCAGCATCTTGAATCTTCCCAGATTACCAGCCATGCAGATATCAAAAAGTCCGTCTGTGAGATCCGCCTTGGGAGCAAATTTGAAGCCTCCGCCTTCATAATGATGAATCATAGCTGTTATAACGATGAAGTGATCAAGCTTAACAGTATTTCCGTCGGCAAACTTTACTTCGCAGGGAATCTTCTCAGCACCCAGGAGCTGCTTGATGGCAATGGTTCCATAGGTGAGCTTGCCAAGACCTATTTTGTTAAAAAAGTTCTTGGTTCCGGAGGAGAGGGCCTCTTCGCATACGGCGGCGTCAAAGCCGATTCCTGAACTTACATCAAAGAGTCTTGTATTAAGAATATGCTCGTCATGAAGACGCGACATGTCTCTGGACATGGCATTGTAGGTGAGTTTACCAAGGTCAAGATGACGTCTGACCTTGCCCTCAACTATTCGGTTCAGCAGATCGTCGATATTCTTGGGATAATCCAGATCCCTTGCAAAATCGTTACTGGAGCCGATTGGAATATAACCCAAAAGAGTGTTGTCGAAGTCTTTGATACCGTTAATGGCTTCGTTTAGTGTGCCGTCGCCGCCCATAACGACGATTTTTTTTGGAAGCTCATGGCCTTTCTTTTTATCGTCGTCGATTTTCTCCGTTATCTGAGATGCGAGCCTGGTTGCATGTCCCGGACCTTTGGTATAAACCACCTGGTATTCGATTTTCTTTTCTATGAAACGTTTTTCAAGATTGTCCCAGATTTCTTTTCCTTTTCCCGAGCGGGCAGAAGGATTAACAATGCAATAATACATATCATTCCCCAACTTTTCTTTTGTTAATTATTAAATTAATACAGTTATTATAGCATTTTTTACGAGAGTGTGTTACGATAAGCGGGATGTTGCTTTAGCGCATTAAATTGAAAAAATATAATAGTATTAATCTATCTTTTTCAGGAGGGAATGGAAAATGTATTCAATTGATGAACTTAAAAAAGTGGATCCTGAGATAGCAGCTCTTATCGAAAAGGAAGTTGCACGTCAGAACGATCACATCGAGCTTATCGCTTCAGAGAACTGGACCAGCAAGGCAGTTATGGCCGCAATGGGCAGCCCCCTTACCAACAAGTATGCTGAGGGCCTTCCGGGAAAAAGATATTATGGTGGATGCTATGTGGTAGACGAAGTAGAGAACATAGCAAGAGACAGAGCCAAGAAGCTCTTTAACTGCGATTATGCCAATGTTCAGCCCCATTCCGGAGCTCAGGCCAATCTGGCTGTTCAGTTTGCTCTTCTTCAGCCCGGTGATACCATCATGGGCATGAACCTTAACCAGGGCGGACATCTTACCCACGGCAGCAGTGCCAATATTTCAGGAACCTATTACAAGGTAGTTCCTTACGGTGTAGACGAGAACGGTGTTCTTGACTACGAAGAAATGTACAGACTTGCAGTAGAACACAAGCCCAAGCTTATCATTGCCGGTGCTTCCGCATACTGCAGAACCATTGATTTCAAGAAGTTCAGAGAAGCAGCAGATGCCTGCGGCGCTGTACTTATGGTTGATATGGCTCACATAGCAGGTCTTGTGGCAGCAGGTGTTCATCCGAGCCCATTCCCATATGCTGACGTTGTTACCACAACAACACATAAGACACTCAGAGGACCCAGAGGAGGACTTATCCTTTGGAACCAGGCTGCACAGGATAAATTCAAGTTCAACAAGGCCGTATTCCCCGGAATCCAGGGAGGACCTCTTGAGCATGTTGTTGCAGCCAAGGCTGTATGCTTTAAGGAAGCTCTTTCACCTGAGTTCAAGACCTATGCTGAGAATGTTGTTAAGAATGCCAAGGCCCTTTGCGATGGCCTTATGAAGAGAGATATCAAGATCGTATCAGGAGGCACTGACAATCATCTGATGCTGGTTGACCTTACCAACTACGGTCTTACCGGTAAGGAGGTTGAGGCATGGCTTGACGATGCTCATATCACCGCCAACAAGAACACTATTCCAAACGAGCAGCAGTCTCCCTTCGTTACAAGTGGTATCCGTCTCGGAACACCTGCAGTTACAACCCGTGGCATGAACGAGGAAGACATGGACAAGATCGCTGAGGCTATTGCTATTGTTATCAAGAACAAGGGCGAGAAGAACGACGAAGCCCGCGCTATCATCAAGGAGCTTACAGACAGATATCCCCTTGATTGAAATTGATTTAATATGATCAGATGACAGCAGGGACGGTTTTTATACCAGTGGGGACGGTTCTGTTTGGTAAAGTTTTGTCTGCAAAACTTTACCAAACAGAACCGTCCCCACTGGTATAAAAACCGTCCCATTGTCATCCCCTCAGTCAACTGTCGGCATAGATCATTAAAAATTCTGTAAATATATCATTTGCTATTTTTGGGGGATGTTAAGTGTGTGAAAACAGATTTTGCATTATCACGGCATTTATAACAGCTGAGAATGAATCTGCATAATTGTGTATAATGTATATTCAATTAGAATAATACACAGATTATTTTACAATTATAGCCTAATAATCAAAAAACATTAATTTTATTGCAAAAATGTATTGACAACTTAATGCCGGGTGCTATAATGAGTACATCAAGAGAAAAGAAACACAAATACTTCTCTAGCCAATATGTCGATTTGGGGAGAAAGAAAGGCAGGTATAGTCCAAAGGGATAGTTAATTAAAATATTCAGGGAAAGGATGGTACAGACCACCAGACTACTAAAAAGGTTTTTTAAAAAGATTTAAAGTTTTAAAAGTATTCAAACGAAGTATTAGGAAATAAGATCCAAAAATACAGCATTTCAAGTACATGAGTAGTGGCTAGGACAAACGTAACGGTTTGCAACCACAGCATATGAATGCAAAAGTAAATGGAACGAATTGGCTGAGAAGATCGGAGGACGGTCCATTGGACGGAATAAACAAGGAAATTGAAGATAAGTACTCGGTATGAGGGCAGAAGCAGGTAATATAGATGAAGCTTCTGCCCTAGTTTTTTGTCTTTTTTATCTCAAGATCAGGCCATTTTATGTTAAAATAGAACAGTAGAAATTAGTTTTGTTTGACGGGGATAAAATGGGTAAATTTGAAGATCAGGATTTAGATGAGAAAAGACTTCGCAGGAGACAGAGGAGGAAGAGAAGCCAGCTGATGGCGGCTATTACTCTTGCTGTCTTTTTATTGCTTATAATTTCGGGAGCGGCATTTGGCATACACTATCTTAAGGGGATTCTTAAGGATAAGAAAATCGTGCAGGAGGTACAGGAGGCTGCAGCTGCTGAACAGTCGAGCCAGGAGATAGTTATTGAGACGCCTCAGGAAGAAGAGGAAGTCCCGGAACTGTCTGAGGAGGACCTTCTGGAGGAAATAGTAGATACCTGTATTTCAGAGATGCCGTTGGAGGATAAGGTGGCAGGATTGTTCATCGTAACTCCGGAGCAGATAACAGGTGTTGAGACGGCGGTTAAGGCCGGAAGCGGAACCCAGGATGCTCTTGCGCAATATGCAGTCGGAGGAATATCCTATGCAGCCAAGAATATCAAGTCAGAGGACCAGATAACCGATATGCTTAAGGCTACAGTATCCATGAGTAAATATCCTATTTTTACCATGGCTTCCGAAGAGGGCAATATTCAGTCAGCCATAACCTCCTCCATAGATACTGTTGGAGCGGATGAGATCACTGATGTAGCATCTGCAGAGCAGGCAGGCTCCAAGATCGGAGCTGTTATGTACAAATACGGATTCAATATGAATCTGGCACCGACAGTAGTGTTATCAGAGGACAATCATTTCGGAGCGGACCCCGGTGAAGCCGGAAACCGTATGACATCGTTCATAATAGGACTTAAGAGTCAGGGCATTAACAGCTGTGCCAATTCTTTCCCGGTATCAGCTGATACAGATGAAGAGACCCTTTCTCAACTGACCAAAGAGGATCTTGAGGCAGGGGCATACATACCTTTTAAGAATGCTATTGAAGGGGATAATCTTACGGCAGTGCTCGTTGGCAATGCGGTACTTCCTAACATTGCAACTGATTCATCTCCCGCAAGTCTCTCCGAGACAATGATAAATACAGAGCTTAGAGGGAACCTTGGTTTTAACGGAATCGTTATTTCCGGACCTTTTAATGACAAGGCTATAACAGACAGTTATCCTGCAGACAGAATTGCAGTGCAGGCTTTGAGTGCCGGAGCGGATATGATTTACCTCTGCAGTGATTTTGAAGCAGCCTACAATGGCCTTCTGGAAGCAGTTAAGAGTGGTGAGATATCCGAGAGCAGGATTGATGATTCCCTGAAGCGTATATACAGGATCAAGTACGCTGACAGAGTTGATGAAATAACAAATTGATAGAAAAAGGACGGCCATGGCCGTCCTTTTCTGCTATTAATCTCTGGGCTTCATATAGAAGTTACCCATAATTTCTTCTGTTCTGACTGAATTGATAAATGCATTTCTGTCAATCTCTTTGATCTTGGGAATAAGCTTTCTGGTATCAGAAGCGCTTACTATCGAGTAAACAATCTTTTTATTCTTATGTGCAAAAGAACCTTCGCCGTCAATAAGTGTGGCACCGTGTCCGCAGGTTGCGTAGATGAGAGAACATACTCTGTCGGGCATGTCGGTAATGATAAACAGGGTTCTCTGCTGATAGGTCTTGTACAGTACGTGAAGCGCCTGAGTTGTTACATACTGGAATATCATGGAATAGAGCGCCTTGCCCCAACCAAAGACGATACCTGCAACCGTAAGGATGACGATATTGCCTGCCAGAATATAAGGGAAGGCATCAATTCCTTTTTTCTGTGACAAAAAGATTGATATGAAATCTGTTCCGCCGGAGGTGGCATCCACCTTAAGGCACATGGTAATGGCTATTGCGTTTACAATACCTCCGAACACAGCCACAAGAAGCGGATCATGTGTCACCTGGAAGGATGGGAGAATATCGACGAATACACCGTTGAAGAACACCATTATCATTGAGAACAGGGTGAACTTCTTGCCGATATATCTGTAGCCGATATAGACGGGAATCGCGTTGAGGACAATGTTTATCGGAGTATACAGCAGGTTGATGCCAAAGTACTTGCTGAATATTCGCTGTGTGATGATGGTGATTCCCTGGGCGCCGCCGGGATACAGTCCTCCTGCATTGATGAAAGTGTTGATGTTAAACGCCATGAGAAGAGCTGACAAAAGAACGACCACCAGTCTGAAGAAGTCTTTTTTGAGCGTCGTTTTGATACTTTTTTCTGATGAATCCATATATTACCCCATATTATTAAGTATTAATATAATTTAAGTATACAATAAAGTAGGTTCAATGGACAAATCACAAATTATCGTGATCTATAACCGGCAGAACAGGCGGCTGTGTTACCGTAGTAAGTTCACTTGTAGCTTCAACGGAAATGAATTCTTTTGCCTCGGCTGCATTTCTTTTCTGAACAGGAGTGCCGTCTCCTGCCTTGAAAGCTCTGACAAACTCGGAGATTGAACCAATCTTGTAGGGGAAGCTTGTTCCGCCCATGTCTTTCTGACCCAGAAGATGAATATCAGAGCCGCCTGTCATAAGGAAATCATGCTCTTTGCCAAAACGGTAACCAAGAGCGTTCTGATAATCCGGGTTGGCTGCATTGTAGCATTCTATTCCATCGCATACAGAGGGCATAAGGTGTATTGCGGACAGATAGTCCCTTTCTCTGTAAGGGTGAGCCTGAACCATAATGCCGCCTGCTTCGTGAACCAGGTCTCTTACAAGGCATCTGTCCCTTTCCATGATCTCAGGGTGGGCAAGAAGCCATTCTTTATCTATTCCGTAGAGAAGGTATTCATCCCCCTGGAAGTTATATTCTATTCCAAACATTACGGTAAAGTCGCGGCCTTTGGCTGCTTCAAGGGCATGCTCATAGCCGCTGCAGTACATCTCGACTCTTTCGCTCCAGGGAAGGTCTGCCGGTACGCAGCTGTTGCCGGTAAAAAAGTGATCGGTTACGATTATTCCGCTGTAACCAAGATCTATCATATAGTCTATGTAGTCTTTACCCGGAGTTTTGCCGCATTTGCTGGCTTCCACAGTGTGAAGATGAGTCTCATATACGTAATTCATGTTTTATCCTTTTCCTTTTTTTGATTTTGACCAATGGATATTATAACACAGTAAAAAAGGTTGAATATGCGCTTTTTTTTGAAACGAAAAGCAATATAATAAAATATAATGCTTAAGTCAGAGAGGGAAAAAAGATGGGAGAGTTAAGGTATTTTGCGGTAAATGATATTGAAGACAGAAATATAAATATCTACGGAAGACTTGGCAGGGTAAGACAGCCCTTGCCGCTTCTTTTTAACGGCAGCGCCGTTGAGATCAGGGTTTCTGGCTCCGACTTGTGGATCGAGGTGGAGACGGACAACGACTTCCATGAGCCATGGGTTGCCTATGAGTTGAACGGAGCACTTATGGGGAGACAGATGCTGCTTCCGGGAAAACACAGGATCTGCCTGTTCAGAAACATGGATCCCGCCGGAATTAAGACCGTGAAATTCTACAGAGAGCTTCAGGCTATGAGCGAGGATGAGAAATGCAAGGTTCTGGTTCACGGCTTTGAACTAAACGGAGAATTTCATGAGGTGAGAAAGCTCACAAGAAGACTTGAATTCATCGGAGACAGTATCACCTCCGGAGAGGGGAGCTACGGCGCTGTTACAGATACAGACTGGCTTGCCATGTATATGAGCGCCTCCGTGAACTATGCTGTTATGACGGCCAAAGAGCTTGATGCTGACTACCACATTCTGTCCCAGGGCGGCTGGGGAGTATTCTGCGGTTGGGACAATGATCCAAGGCACAATATTCCCAAGGTATATGAGAAGGTCTGCGGTCTTGTGACAGGGCCTCTTTCTAAGGAACTTGGTATGGATGAGCCCTATGACTTTACATCCTGGCAGCCCGATGCTATAGTTGTAAACTTGGGAACCAATGACATTACTTCTTTTTCACAGCCGCCTCTTGTAAATCCTGAGGATGGCAAGACCTACAAGATGAGAAGAAATGAGGACGGATCCCTTAACAGGGAGGACGAGCTCAAGGTAGAGAATGCAGCGGTGAATTTCCTGAAAATGCTCAGAAAGAACAATCCCAAGGCCCATCTGGCCTGGTGCTATGGCATGCTGGGATGTGATCTGAACCTTACAATCACTGAAGCAATAGCGAAGTACAAGGAAGAAACAGGGGACACCAACGTATCCTTTTTCCAGCTTCCAAACACCACCATGGAGACCTTCGGAGCTCATATGCACCCCGGAAAAAAGTCCCATGAGAATGCCACAGCAGCTCTGACGGCGTATCTCAGGGAGAAACTAAACTGGTAACTAAAACCGGTATTGATATAATTGAGGATTTTTTATGGCCCAGACAGCATCAAAAAAGTTTTCCAGGGACATGACTGAAGGCGTACCCTATAAGCTTATTCTGTCCTTCATGCTTCCCATGATGATGGGAAACATCTTTCAGCAGTTTTATAATATCGTGGATACAATAATCGCAGGAAGATTCATAGACGCCAAGGCACTGGCTGCAGTTGGATCCACCGGCTCAATTACCAATCTGTTCTTTGCACTTGGTAACGGTCTTGCGACAGGAATCGGAATTTTGATATCTCAGAATTTCGGAAGCGGCGATATGAAAAGTGTTAGGAAGGTGATAACCAATGCTTTTGTTATGGTGAGTGTCACAGCGTTGTTTGTGGGATTTCTTGGATTTAGCCTGTCGGGATATGTGCTCAGGAACCTTCTGAAAACTCCTGCGGATATCGTGGATTCCGCCACAGCCTATATGGCCATTACCTGCATAGGTTTCATAGGAACAGCTCTTTACAATACGATTTCCTATATTATGAGAGGTGTGGGAGATTCCAAGACACCTCTGTATTTTCTTATAGTATCCAGCTTTCTCAATGTTTTTATGGACCTTTTGTTTGTAATATATTTCAAGATGGGAGTTGTGGGACTTGCGCTCGCCACAATTACGGCGCAGGCTCTGTCTGCCGCAGGCTCCATTGCATATGCTTTTTGGAGAAATCCTGTCTTTAAGATTGAGAGAAGCGACTGGAAACTGGATCCGGATATTATCCGCAAGTGCTATACCCTTGGAGGTTCAATGGCACTTCAGAGCGGACTTATTGCGCTGTCCTTCGTTATCCTTCAGAGAGTTATCAATTCCTTTGACTCTATTGTTGTTGCGGCTTTTACCACCACCAGCAAGATTGAGAACATTGTCAATATGCAGTTCAAGGCTCTTCAGGATTCGCTGTCTACCTACACCGGTCAGAATATCGGCGCCAAAAAAGGTGACAGAGTCAAACAGGGCTTTAGAAGCGGCATGATAATGATGGTTATATATGCTGCGGTGATGATATCTGTTATGATGCTTTTCAGCGATATGTTCGTGAAAATATTCATTGATGGTTCGGAGACCGAGATCATAAGCTTCGGATCAAAAGCAATGAAGATCCTTTCTATATTCTATCTGCCACTTGGAGCAATCTATGTGGGAAGGGGAATACTCAATGGGGCAGGAGATGCCAAGTTTCCGCTTATCTCAGGAATAGCCGAGATGACGGGAAGAGTAATATTCCCCGCATTTCTGTGTTCGCTTCCTTTTCTCGGAGCCTGGGGACTGTGGGTTGCAACGGGAGTTACCTGGACTATAGTGGGAGTTACAGCCATTGCCAGATATAATATGAAGGATTGGAGAAATGGACTGTTTTAATTTGTGGGATCAAAGCTTTGAAATATAAGCTTATGAAACTAGAATTAAGAAAAAACAGGAATGGAGAAAGTGATTTAAGTATGTTTAATAAAGAGAATTTTGTTGGGACTATTGTTGGATCAGTGTTATTAGCTCTTGGCTTGATTTTCTTTGGTGTCGGAATTTTTATATCCGTTTTTTTCCATAATTTTCAGGCAAACGCTGTTGAGATAACCGGAGTTATATCTGACATAGAGGTTGAAACCAGAACGGTTCATAGAGACGGAAGAAACAGAAAAGAGAAAACTTATTACACCTATGTGGATTATACTTACGAAGGCAGAGCCTATGACCATGTAAGTTACGGTTTTTACACTACCGGAATGGAAGTTGGAGATGAGGTGCAGATTCTTTTGAATCCCGATGATCCTTCCAAGATCATGGCACCCGGTATGAATATCATTGGATATATATTTGGCGGAATAGGTTTCGTATTTGCAATAGCAGGAGCCATCATAGTAAGTATCGTCGTGGCTGCGAAAAAGAAAAAAGAGAGACTGCTGCAAAATGGCTGGATTGTACAGGCCATAATTACAAATATTACCGGAACCGGTAACGCTTTTAGCAGGAGACAGCGACCTATTGTTGTATATGCAAACTATGTAGAGCCATCAAGCGGTGCGGAATACCGTTTTGTCAGCGAAGGATTATATAACGTAACTAATGATGTCAGAGCCAGATTAAATGTGGGCTATCCCGTAAATGTATATGTGGAGCCCGGTAATTTCAGAAATTATTACGTTGATCTGGGTGTCTGCTGAAGTTCATAAATTTTAGTTGAAACCTTAAGTTTAGTGTAAATATCGGCATATTGGGATGGAGAAAGATCTTCCACGTAGTTAAGTTGGAAATTTTTCTTTATCCCATTTTTTTTGAGAATATCAGCGGCTTTATTATAGGCGATGGCTGCCTCGGCTTCTGTGTTGTACTTGCCGATCACATAATTACTCTTGACATGTATTACGCTTTTGTAGCGGATGAAGCCTTTTTCGGCAAATTGCATTACACCTCTGTATCTGTTCAGAATGATGATGTTTTCATATCTAAGGTCTGTACTGTCATCATTTGCAAAGCGGTAATCTCTTCCTTCCACGGCATAGCTCTTGATCCCATAGCGGGCAAGGACGGACAGCTGACTGCCGTAGTCCGCAACAAAAAGATGACGTCCTCTTTTCATGATCTTATGAGAAGAGTAGTAAAACAGATCCTCTATATCGAATTTGTAGACAAGCGTTGGAGACAGATAATAAAAGAAGTATTTCTTTTCAAGATAAATAGGATTGGAGATGTACATGCCCTTATCCCTGAAATTAATAAGGCACACGCACTTATCAAAGGGAAGGTACATATTGGAGTTGTATGAAGAAACAACAAAGTCAGGGTCCGATAATATGTGACGGGCTTCTTTGTAAACAACGGCAGCAGTGTTCGCATCGGAAAAAGACCCCAGGGAAATATGCTTTCCGCCGTGGGTGATGGAGGCTCTGAAGGAGGGAGTACCGTCCTTCAGGGCAGTTTCGTAGACGCCGATATTGCGGATCTTACTTATCTTTTCTGCCATCTTTACAAACCTTTTGTTTAGTGCTTTAATAATTCAAAGTATTAAAATGAATGGTAGATATTTTCGTGGGTATTATGGTATACTGATTACTCAAAGGGTAAAATCTTACCTTGAAAAATCTATAATTATCACTATATCAATTAATATTTTACCAATAAATGAGGAGTGAAAGCAATGGCAAAGGAAGTTTTGTACAGCAGTACCAGAGGAGCAAAAGGACAGATCAAGGCGTCTGAGGCGATTCTCAGAGGTTTGGCACCGGACGGAGGATTATATGTTCCGGATCATATACCCACCCTTGAGAAGTCATTGAGAGAATTAGCACAGCTTGATTATCAGGGCACAGCCTATGAGGTTATGAAGCTTCTTTTGACGGATTATACTGAGGAGGAACTCAAATACTGTATCTCACACGCGTATGATTCCAAGTTTGACACAGAGGAGATCGCACCCTTGTCAGAGGCAGGTGGAGCATATTACCTGGAGCTCTATCACGGAGCAACCATTGCCTTTAAGGATATGGCTCTTTCAATTCTTCCATATCTAATGACAACAGCTGCCAAGAAGAATAACGCCAAGAATGAGATCGTTATTCTTACAGCTACATCCGGAGATACAGGTAAGGCTGCACTTGCAGGTTTTGCAGATGTTCCCGGCACAAGGATCATTGTTTTTTATCCCAAGCACGGCGTAAGCCCCATACAGGAACAGCAGATGGTTACACAGAAGGGTGATAACACCTGTGTTATCGGTATCGAAGGAAACTTTGACGATGCCCAGACAGGCGTTAAAAAGCTCTTTACAGATCCTGAGCTTGCCAAGGTTATGGATGAGAAGGGCTTCCAGTTCTCTTCAGCCAACTCCATAAACATCGGAAGACTGGTTCCTCAGATCGTTTATTATGTTTATTCTTACTGCAAGCTCCTCAAGGAGGGCAGAATCGCCGACGGCGACAGCATCAATGTAGTTGTTCCCACAGGTAACTTTGGAAACATTCTTGCGGCTTATTATGCCAAGAACATGGGTGTGCCTATTGCAAAGCTTATCTGTGCATCCAATTCCAACAAGGTTCTCTTTGACTTCTTCATGTCAGGAGCCTATGACAGAAACCGTGAGTTTGTGCTTACTTCATCGCCTTCAATGGATATTCTTATCTCTTCAAATCTTGAGAGACTTATCTATCACATTGCAGGAGATGATTCAGCAGCAGATGCAGCTTACATGAAGGACCTTTCCGAGAACGGCAAGTATGTTATCACAGATGAGATGAGAAGTAAGCTCACAGATTTCTATGGTAACTTCGCTTCAGAGGAAGAGACTTTTGCCACCATCAAGAAGCTTTTTGAGGATGCAGGATATCTCATCGATACACATACAGCGGTTGCAAGTGCTGTTTACGACAAGTATGTTAAGGACACCGCAGATAAGACCGTAACAGTTATTGCTTCCACAGCAAGCCCATATAAGTTCACAAGAAGCGTTATGAATGCCCTTGGCAAGGGCGATGAGAGCAAGGATGACTTTGCTCTGGCAGATGAGCTAAGTGCTGTTTCAGGAATTGCTATACCCGAGGCAGTTGAATCCATCAGAACCGCTGAGATAAGACACAAGACGGTTGTGGAAAAGAGCGAGATGGAGAGCGCAGTTAAGAACTTTCTTGGAATCTAAAGGATGATTTATGGATACATACAGCAATATTTTTGACATAGCCATCGTTCTGGGCGGTATTTACATGATTTATGCTGCTCAGATGATGAAACTTAATGATATAATAAAAGTAGGCGTTATTTTGCCACCTACAGTGAATGTACACACTCTTACCGACAGAGAGGCTTTCAAGAAATATGCTTACCCAAGGCATCTGGCAGAGGGGATGATCTTGGTGCTTCTGGGAATGGTCGGCATAGGACTGGATCTATACGGATACGGCATTTATCATGCCATTATCTATGCGGTGGTCCTTGTGGTGTGGATAGTATTCTATCTTTCGGTTGAGAGGGGAAAGAGAAGATTTTACAGTCAGAATAACAAGAAACAGAAGAAATGAATATTCCCGACAGGAGGTGCGTATGGATTTAGGTAAAGGATATTACTCGGAAAACACACCGGAGATTGTTGAGCTTTCTAACCTTTCGAGAGAAGCAAATCTTATTGAGAATGAACTTTTTTTGAAGTATGACGTAAAAAGAGGACTTCGAGACCTTAACGGTAAGGGAGTCCTTACGGGGCTGACTCGTATATCCGAGATTGTAGCCAAGAAAGTGGTTGACGGCGTGGAGGTTCCCGCCGACGGAGAGATCTTTTTCAGAGGCTACGATGTTCATAAGCTTATTGACAATGCAGTTGCAGAGAACAGATTTGCATTTGAAGAGTGTGCTTATCTGCTTCTTTTTGATAAGCTTCCCACAGGTAAGGAACTGTTTGAATTTGAGAAGCTTCTTGGTATCTACAAGAGTCTTCCTCCCAGCTTTGTACGCGATGTTATCATGAAGGCACCCAGCAGGGATATGATGAATACCCTGGCAAGAAGTGTCCTTACACTGTATTCCTATGATGACTATGCAGATGACGTTTCACTTCCAAATGTGCTGCGTCAGTCACTGCAACTTATCAGTATGTTCCCGCTGCTTGCTATCTATGGATATCATGCTTACAACCATTATCATGAGGGCAATTCTCTGTTTATCCACCCTCCGAGAGAGGAACTGGGAACAGCAGAGACAATTCTGTACCTCTTAAGGCCTGACAGCAAATATACGGAGCTTGAAGCCAAGCTTCTTGATATCTGCCTTGTGCTTCATATGGAACACGGCGGCGGTAACAATTCATCCTTCACAACCCATGTAGTTAGCTCCAGTATGACGGATACCTATTCCGTTATCGCAGCGGCAATAGGGTCTCTTAAGGGACCACGCCACGGCGGTGCCAATATTAAGGTTGTTCATATGTTTGATGACATTGAAGCTAATGTCAAAGACTGGAAGGATGAGGATGAGGTTACAGCATACCTTGATAAGATCCTTAATAAGGAGGCTTTTGACAAGGCTGGACTTATCTATGGAATAGGACATGCCATTTATTCCAAGTCAGATCCAAGAGCAATGATCCTTAAGAGCTTCGTCGAGAAGCTGGCAGTGGAGAAGGGCAGGGAAGACGAGCTTGCACTCTATGAGATGGTAGAGCGCCTTGCTCCCAAGATCATCAGCGGCGAGCGCACCATGTACAAGGGCGTAAGTGCCAACGTGGACTTCTATTCAGGTTTCGTTTACAGAATGTTGGATCTCCCTGAAGAGCTGTATCCCACCATATTTGCCATGGCACGTATTGTTGGCTGGAGCGCCCACAGAATGGAGGAACTGGCCAATAACGGCAAGATCATTCGTCCTGCGTATATGGCTATTGAGCCCCGCAAAGAGTATAAGCCGATGAAGGACAGACAATAATTTAATATGACTACGAAGGATGCTGTCTTTTTGCAGGGCGGCATTCTTTTTTGTTGCACAAGGCCGGCAGGCGAATTCGTTTTGCGCTTCTTATCTGTAATATATATATAAGGACATGTGTTATAATGGATAAAGTCTAAGTTTTAAGACATTCAGAGGAGGACAAAAATGACAAAAAGAATGTTGGCAGTTTTACTGGCAGCTTCCATGACACTGGGTGGCTGCTCAGCTTTAGGCAATCAGGAAGTACCGATAGAGGATGGCGCTGTGGAGGCTTCAAAGTCCAATGATGAGTTATCGCAGGCATCCACTGACCAGACAACCGACCGGGCTACTGATGCAACATCAGAAGATGTATCAGATCAGGCAGATAACATTACGATGGATACCACCGCGCATGGTGTATATGCGGTAGGAACATCATTTTTGGGAGACAGCGAAGAAATCTATTATGATAAGAACCTTGTGCCCTCTGTGGAACCAATGACCATCGCAGATGACTTTTCAAACGTTTATGTTGCAGAGCGCTTTGATTATTTGCTGGATCCCAGTAATGAAAGTCAGTATAACCATGTAAAGGACCGCATGAATGCACTTAAGAACAACGGATTTTATGTATCTAAAAGTGGCGATGAGGAATTCTTTGATATCTATGAGTACAACAGATATTGCATGTTCCCAAATTTTGTCACTGTAGATTCGCTTTTACATACTTATCACCTTTACTTTGCGCATCTTCTTGAAAAAACCGAAGAGAACTATCTGACTTCGAAGCTTACTTCTCTTACGGATGCCATGACAGCAGAGGCAGAGAGCGCTTATTCGGAACTTAAGGGCACTGAGTGGGAAAGTGCAGCCTTTAGAAATCTTATCTTTTTCTACACCGCAGAGCTTATTCAGAATGATGGAAATGCCACAAGCCTAATGGATAAAGAGGCTCTTGATACAGCAAAAGGAGAGTACGACAAGATAATGGCTGCGGGCAATATTGAGAAATGTCCGTTGACAGATGAGTATGAGGACTACACTCAGTACAAGCCCAGAGGTAACTATACTAAGAGCCCCGAGCTTGAAAAGTATTTCCGCACAATGATGTGGTACGGAAGGATCGGCTTCGTTCTTAAGGATGAAGATCAGGTAAGAAGCAGTATCCTGATAAGTGCGGCTATTTCCGGGAATGAGAGCTCTTGGAGTGAAATTTTTGACATCACTTCATTTTTTGCCGGTGCATCTGATGATCCGGGATATGCTCAGATGAAGGAGATATTAGTCAAGGCTTATGGCAAGATCCCGGAGATCTCTGATATGAAGGATAATTCTTCAGCTTTTGATACGGTTTTGGCAGAGCGTTTAAATCTTGGTGTTCCCCAGATCAATTCGGTTCCCGTAGATGAGGGAGATAACCCGGTTATTCCAACCTTCAGATTTATGGGACAGCGCTTTACCATTGACGCTGCGATCTTCCAGAGACTCATGTACAAAGAAGTTGAGGAAAATGCAAACGGTGAGAGAAGAAGTCTTCCGGATACTCTTGATGTTCCCGCAGCCCTTGGATCACAGAAGGCCTACGAGATCCTGAAGGAGGAAGGTTCCACCGATTATCCCAATTATGATGAGCAGCTTGCCAAGGCAAAGGCTATGTTTAACAACGATGATCCTGTTCTTTGGAATTCAAGTCTCTATGCGGGATGGCTGAACATCTTAAGACCTCTTTTGGAGGAAAAGAAGGAGGGGTATCCTTCCTATATGCAGTCTGATGAATGGACCAGGAAGAATCTTGAAACCTTTGCAGGTTCCTATGCCGAGCTTAAGCATGATACCATTCTTTATGCCAAGCAGGCCTATGCCGCAGAGATGGGCGATGGCTGGGAGGATGAGCCTGATGACAGAGGATATGTGGATCCTCAGCCCGTTGTTTACAGCAGATTCGTATTCCTTTCCGAGAAGACAAAAGAGGGACTTTCAGCAAGAGGAATGCTTGCTGCTGAAGATGCCGAGAACCTTGATAAGCTTACAGAGATAGGAAAAACTCTGCTTACCATTTCCGAAAAAGAGCTGACGAATAAAGAACGCACCGACGGTGAATATGAATTTATCCGTGAGTATGGCGGTTATCTTGAGCATATCTGGTACGATGTAAACAAAGACAGCATTGATGATCTTTTTGAGAGCAACCAGGCTCCCTGTCCGGTAGTTGCTGACATTGCTACAGATCCCAAGGGCACTGTATTGGAGATCGGCTCCGGAAAAGCTGACAATATCTATGTGGCATTTCCCATGGATGGCAAGCTCCATATCGGAAGCGGAAGCGTATACAGCTTCTATCAGTTTGAAACCCCGATAAGTGACCGTCTCACCGACGAAGAATTCAGGGAAAGACTGGACGGCGGCCATATGGATGACAACTGGAACTGGGTTAAATCAGAGCCTGCTCCCGACAGGGCAAAATGGACACTGAGCTATCGTGTGGATTAAAAATGCATAAAAATAAATTTCTAAAAAATCAATATTTTTGGCTACTGCTGCTTTTTACGGCGGCAGTAGTTTTTTGCATCACGATTTTCCTGCGTTTGGGAAAAGGGATACCCCTTCATGTCAAGTGGAATGAGACAAAAAGGTATACCGGGAGCGGAATTGCCGGAATACTGAAGGATAAAAAGCTTGTTGTGACGCTTCCGGGAGGCGAAAAGCTATGGGAATCGGGAAAAGAATACAAGATACAGGATTTTCTTTTTTCCGACCTTGACGGAAACGGGCAGACGGAGATATTACTTCTTCTCTGGAAGAAGGGGATATACGGAAAAGCAAGGCCTTTCTGGATTACGGATAATGAGGATGACAGGTATTCACAGCATATTTTTATCTATGAGATTTCCGAAGATAACGAGGTGAGACAGAAGTGGTGCGCTTCTTACATAGGCGAAGAAATGACCAGGATGAAGCTCATGGAGCAGAATGACAAGATCCTTCTTACCGAGCGGATTTCCGGTAACAGCACCCTCTGGATATGGAATTCATTTGGAATCAAGAGCATCAAAAATGATGTGAAACTTGTTGCTTTTGGAGACAATCTGATCCACAAGGAAATATATGAATATGCCAATATGAAACATGGCGGAAACTATGATTTTTTGTATGAGCCTTTTGTTTCGGAAATTCAGAGCGCCGACATAGCGACAATACAGTTGGAATCCATACTTGTGAATAATGAGGAGGCTGTTGGAGGTTATCCTTCTTTCGGATCTCCCATGGCAGTTGGGCAGGCAATTGCAGGTGCCGGCTTTGATGTGGCTGTATGCGGCTCCAATCATGCGCTGGACAGAGGAATTACCGGCATTGACGATACTGTTTCTTTTTTTGAAAAAGAGAATATTCTTACTCCGGGGGTTCAAAAGAGCAGCGATACTGAGTATAAGCCCTATGTGATAAAGGCATGCAACGGCATGAAAATCGCACTTTTTTCCTACACCTACGGAACCAACGGGTATGATGCGAAGGATGAATATCCATACATTGTACACTATCTTCCGAGCAGCCAAAAGGAGAGAGCCAAGGTGCTGGAAGATATGGAAACAGCCGGAAAAGAAGCTGATATTCTCGTGGTTTTTGCCCACTGGGGTGAGGAGTACCAGGCGGAAGTGTCCAAGCAGCAGGAAGAGCTGGCAGAGCTTTTTGCAGAGGGCGGAGCAGACATTGTTATCGGAACTCATCCTCATGTGACCCAGAAAGTAGAAGAAAAAAATAGGCCTGACGGTAAAAAAATGCTAATTTTTTACTCTTTAGGGAACTTCAGAGCCTATCAGGGACTGCATGATAATACAAAAACAGGCCTTGAAGCCATAATTTACCTTGAACACAGCTATGACGGCGTAAGGGTGAAAAGCTACGAAACAAGGGATGTTGAGGCTTTTGTTAAGCGTTCGGAATAATGTGAATAAAAATGCGTTTGACAAGGTACACATTCTGTACTACGCTAGTAGAGTAGTTTGTGACTTGCGGGGGACTTGCAAGTACACATGCAATCACAAGTATGAGAAGGGAGAATCAGAATGAACAAGACAGAATTAGTTGAAGCAATCGCAAAAGAGACTGGCCTTACAAAGGCTGCATCAGAGAAGTCTGTAAAGGCTTTCGTTGACGTAGTTACTAAGGAACTTAAGAAGAAGGGCAAAGTTCAGCTCGTTGGCTTCGGTACATTTGAGACCGCTAAGAGAGCAGCTAGAACAGGTAAGAACCCTCAGACAGGCGCTGCAATCAAGATCCCTGCAGCTACAGTTCCTAAGTTCAAGGCTGGTAAGGCTCTTAAGGACGCTGTAAATAAAAAGTAATTCATGACTTTCAAGGCCGCAGCCATTGTGCTGTGGCCTTTTTTCGTGCCCTTCTTTGCAAAGTTGCGCGACTATGCTTATGGGGATATAATGGTCTATGCATAAGAAACGATAGTTTTTTAACTATATGAGAAAGGATAGAGCTATGGAAGAGAAAGATATTTTGAAACTCATTGATCACACACAGCTTCAGGCTGATGCTAAATGGGAGGATATCGTAAGCCTTTGCGATGAGGCTGTTAAGTACGGCACAGCTACTGTCTGCATTCCTCCCACATATCTTAAGAGAACACATGACAAATACGGCGATGCACTCAAGCTTTGCACGGTAATCGGATTCCCTCTTGGTTACAGCTGCTGCGCATCCAAGGTTGTTGAGGCACAGGAGGCCATCAAGGACGGTGCATCAGAGATTGATACCGTAGTTAATATCAGCGATGTTAAGAACGGCAGATTTGATGAGGTTAAGAAGGAACTTGAGGCAATCCGCAAGGCTTGCGGCGACAAGCTTCTTAAGGTTATCATCGAGACCTGCTACCTCACAGAGGAAGAGAAGATCGAGCTCTGCAAGATCGTAACAGAGGTTAAGGCTGATTACATCAAGACTTCTACAGGCTTTGGATCTGCAGGTGCCACACTCGCAGATATCGAGCTTTTCAAGAAGCACATCGGCCCTGATGTTAAAATCAAGGCTGCCGGTGGAATCAGAACCATCGAGGATGCCAAGGCATATGCTGAGGCAGGCTGCAGCAGAATCGGTTCATCCAAGGTTGCTCCTCTTATCGCAGCAAAATATAATCTTTAATTGAGCTGGGAGTGTAAAATTTACATGTCTTACGAAAATACAGTTATAAAAGAAAGGCTTAAAAACCTGCGTGCCAAAATGCAGGAAAACGGCATAGATTATTACATGATGCCTACCTCAGACTTCCACAACTCAGAGTATTCCGCAGACTTTTTTAAGGTAAGAGAGTACTTCTGCGGTTTTGACGGCTCCAACGGAACCCTTGTTGTGAGTAAAGACCATGCCGGTATGTGGACTGACGGAAGATACTTCATCCAGGCTGAGAACCAGATGAAGGGTACAGGGGTAGAGCTTTTTAAGATGATGAATCCCGGCGTTCCCACAATAGAGGAATTCCTGGAGAAGAATATGAAGGACGGCGAGAGCCTCGGTTTCGACGGAAGGGTCATTTCCACCAGTATCGGTGAGAAGCTGGAGAAAAAGCTGTCTCATAAGAACGTTACCTTTAAGATTGAAAAGGATCTTGCGGAAGAAGTATGGACAGACAGGCCGGAACTTCCCTGCCACGATATGTATGTTCTTTCTGACGAACTCTGCGGTAAGAGCTTTGCCGAGAAACTTGCGGATCTTAGGAAGGCTATGAGTGAATATGGCACAACTTCACATCTTCTCAGCAAGCTGGATGACATCATGTGGCTTACAAACTTAAGAGGAAATGATGTGGAGTGCAATCCGGTTGCTCTTTCCTATGCCTATGTGACAGATTCCGAATTTGTTTTGTTTGTTCAGGCAAAAGAGGTTACACCTGAAGTTAAGGCATACTGTGACAGAGTGGGTATCGTGCTTAAGGACTATCATGAGCTCACTGCTTTTCTTACAGATATTAAGTTCTTCGGGGATGTTCTATATGACAAGAGAAATACCAATTTCCTTACGTACAAGACTCTTGTGAATAAGGCCAAAGAAGCCGGAGTTGAGCTTAAGAACCAGAAGAACCCCACCGAGCTGATGAAGGCAATCAAGAACGAGACTGAGCTTAAGAATATCCGTGAGGTATATCTTAAGGACAGCGCCAAGCTCACTGAGTTCATTTATTGGGTCAAGAAAAATGTGGGCAAGATTCCCATGACCGAATATTCAGCTGCAATGAAGCTGGATGGCATGAGAGCGGAGATTCCCGGATTTATTGAACTGTCATTTCCTACCATCAGTGCTTACAATGCAAATGCCGCTATGGCGCATTATGAGGCTACTGAGGATAACTGTGCGGAGGTTAAGGCAGAGGGAATGCTTCTTGTTGACTCAGGAGCTACCTACACAGGCGGCACAACTGATGTGACAAGAACAATTGTTGTCGGTGAGATTTCCGGGGAGATCAAGAAACATTACACAGCTACAGTTGCAGGTATGCTGCAGCTTGCTGGGGCCAGATTCATGGAGGGCTGCACCGGAAGAAACGTTGATATTTTTGCCAGACAGCCTCTGTGGGATATGGATATAGACTACAACCATGGAACAGGTCACGGAATCGGCTATATGCTCAATGTCCATGAGGGACCTCAGAACATCAGATGGAGATTTGCTCCCGGAATGGAGGAAGCTCTTTTACAGCCCGGAATGATCGTATCCGATGAGCCCGGTGTATACATTGAGGGAAGTCATGGAATCCGTATCGAGAACATCGTTGAAGTCGTTAAAAGAAACGAGAATGAGTACGGCAAATTCTACGGCTTTGATCATCTGACCTATGTGCCCATCGATCTTGAGGCCATAGATACAGCTTATATGAAGCCTGAGAATGTGAAGGCCCTCAATGATTATCATGCACGTGTGTATGAGAAGCTCCTTCCTCTTATCGAGGATCAGGAGGTCAGAGAATGGCTTAAGGAGGCCACCAGACCCATAAATTAAATTGCTATTAAAATAGTGTTAAATTGCGGGTAGAGCCTTGAAAAAAGCCACGTCTTGGATATAATAGAGTTAGAAACTACTTAGTAGTTTTCCTGGGATGTCCGACACCTCCTGTGTAATTTGAACCTACATTACTTTAAACGGGACTCCTACATCATCAATATAAATGTCACGCCTTCGGCCCTGCGCATGCGCAGACCAGCTATGGGAGAGGAAGACAGGCATATTGGTTGCGGTAACCCACCTGGCGTTAGCTAGGAGTCAAATAACAGGAACCGGCACTCTGGGACCAAATTGGAAATAAAAGCAGTCATCTCTGGTGGCTGCTTTTTCCATGTAAGGGGTTAGTTTTATGAATGTTAAGGCAGTACTGATCGCAATGTCCAAGGACTTTGCTGTTAGAATGCAAAAAAAGAATATTGCTGCCTATGCCGGTAGTACGGCATTTTTTCTAATACTCTCATTGATACCTCTTCTTGTGACACTTTCGTCTGTACTTCCCTATACAACGGTTACCGAGACCGATCTGGTAGAGGCGGTTGTTGATATTGCACCGGATTTTGCGGATGATATAATGACCAAGCTTATAAGTGAAGCCTATGAGAAATCCGTGGCAATCTTTTCCATATCAGCCATTGTTACTCTGTGGGCGGGAGCATTGGGAATGCTTGCTCTTATAAGGGGACTCAATGTGATATATGATGTTGATGAGAGAAGAAATTATTTTTATCTCAGGTTCATTGCAACGCTGTATACCATAGCAATGATCATTACGGTTCTGCTGATGCTTATGCTGATGGTCTTTGGTAAACTCATAAAAAGCATTATACTAAAAGCATATCCTGCGCTATCCAAGCCAGTAGTTTTTATGGTGAATTTTAAATTTATTCTGGTCATCGCTATCGCTACGCTGGCCTTTGCGTTAATATATACTTATATACCAAGTGCTAAGATGAAATTTATATATCAGCTGCCGGGAGCAGTATTTTCAGCGATTGTATGGTATGTGTTTTCGTGGCTGTTCTCTGTATATGTCAACAACACGGACAGCTATTCGATATACGGAAGCCTGGCAACTCCGGCAATTATGATGTTCTGGCTTTATACATGCATTTATATTTTCCTCATAGGCGCCTTTATTAACCGCTTTTTCCATCCGGGAGTGAAGGCACTCTATGATGATCATCACAGAAACAGAGTGAGAAAAAACGTTAAGAAAAAGAGCATGAAACGGGCAAAAAAGCGCAGACGTTACAACGATTTTGGATGATAAGGAGGATGGTAGCTTAATGAAACTAAACGACAAATGGCTTAAGAAAAGATGGGTCGCCAATACCTTTGCACTGTGCGCTGCAGTGGCTTTTTATATGATAATCACGCACTTTTCCGATATTTTTGGAGGAGTCGGATCGTTTTTTAGTTTTCTGAAGCCCATAATAACTGCGGTTGTTATTGCTTATATTTTCAATCCTGTATCCAATCTGTTTCGGGATTATGTGTTTAAGAAATTAAAGAACAGAAAGACAGCCTGGAAGTTGTCCGTTGCCTTCACCATTATCGTCATCATATTGGCGGTGACTTTGCTGTTCGTGGCTCTTATACCGCAGCTGGCAGATTCCGTTATGACACTTGCGAACAATATGGGCGGCTATGTGGAAACAATGCAGTCTATTCTTGAGGGATTCCAGAAGGGCAACCAGAGTTTCTTTGGAGTTGATCTGACAGGCCTTGCGACTTTCAGTGAAAAGCTCCTGACGACTGTTACAGACTATTTTTCACACAATATGTCAAACGTGGTTAATACATCTGCCAATATCGGTAAGAGTGTATTTGATTTGGTTATATCCTTCATTCTTGCCATTTATCTGCTACTTGATAAGGAGAGGATAATAAACGGTGTCTCAAGGCTTTTTGCACTTCTTATGAAGGATGATACCTACAAAAATTCGTGCCTTCTTCTGGACAGATGTAATGCCATTCTTATCAGATATATCAGCTTTGATATAGTTGATGGAATAATCGTGGGCATCATCAACCTGATATTCATGCTCATTGCAGGACTTCCGTATTCGGTGGTAATTTCCTTTATTGTTGGTATCACCAATCTGGCGCCTACCTTCGGTCCCATTGTGGGAGCTGTCATCGGAGCCTTTATTCTGGTTCTGGTCAAGCCCTGGTATGCACTGGCTTTTATCATCTTTACGATCGTACTTCAGACAATTGACGGCTATATCTTAAAGCCCAGGCTTTTCGGAGAGAGCCTTGGAGTATCGCCTCTTATGATCCTGATTTCCATAATTTTGGGCGGAAGACTGTTCGGAGTCATCGGAATCCTGCTGGCTATTCCTTTTGCAGCTATTTTTGATTTTGTCTGGAAGGATTATATATTAAAAAAACTTGAGTTACGCAAAGCAAAGAAGTACAATATATAGTATGATAAGTTTTATGATATAGAGTATCATGGTCAGCTAATTACGGAGGTAATTATTCTATGACAGATTTTGTGGTAACAGCAATTGATTTTGCCAAGGAGAAGATAGACAAGGTTATGGATATCTGGGAGGGCTTTGACGAAGACAAGAAGAAGCTCTTCGTAGGTTGCGCCGTTGCTGCAGTAAGCGTTATTGTGATCGCTGCCATTGCCTATGGCATTGGCAAGAATGCGGGAAGAAGAATCGCTTTCGAGGAAGAAGATTTTTAATAAGGATTACTATGGGCATCTGCAATACTGCGGATGCCTTTTTTAAACATTTTCGAGGGGCATATGGAGATAACAGTTAAAAAGATTCTGAAGATCGTATTACAGATACTTCTTTTACTGCTTATAGTTGCCGGCATGCTGGGCGCATATCTGACGGTGGATGAATACAAACCGGCAGATATTGAACAACTGACTCTTTCCGGTGATAAGGGAGATAAGGTTGTTCTCGGCAAAGAGTATACTATTGAGACCTGGAACGTGGGATACGGTGCCCTTGGTGACAATGCCGACTTCTTCATGGATGGCGGTAAGATGGTCAATACCGCGACTAAGGACAGGGTATATTATAACCTTAATGGTATCCTTAATCAGATAACTACAGAGGCTCCGGACTTTCTGTTCCTTCAGGAACTGGACAGAAATTCCACCAGGGCTCATTATGTGGACGAGCTGCATTATCTGGCAGATAACAGTACCGGAGGCGTTCTCTCGGGACAGAATGCTTATGCCACCAATTTCAGAGTGGCATTTCTTCCATATCCCATTCCGCCTATAGGCAAGGTTGAATGCGGGCTTGGGCTTTTTTCTACCTGTCATATTGATGATGCCAAGAGATACAAGCTTCCTACCACCTTCAAATGGCCGGTCAGCGCCATCAATCTCAAAAGGTGCCTGATGATTGCCAGATGTCCAATTGACGGAAATGATAAGGAACTGGTATTTATCAATTTTCACCTTGAAGCTTATGATGACGGCTCGGGCAAGATTGCCCAGACCAAGATGCTCAAGGAGCTCTTGATACAGGAAGTTGAGGCCGGTAATTATGTTATTGCAGGCGGAGACTTTAACCAGGTATTTACAACCGTGGATACTTCCGATTACCCGCAGCTGGAGGGACTGTGGGTTCCGGGTGTCATAGATGCAACGGAATTCGAGGAGTATGCATCTTTTTATACAGGAGATAACGCGCCTAGTTGCAGATCGCTTGACAGAGCACTTACAACTGCACAGAGCAGAGATCCCAAAGATTTTCAGTATTATGTGATTGATGGATTTCTGGTTTCTCCCAATATCAGCGTGAATGAAATAACGACAAGGGATATAGGATTCGAGTTCGCGGATCACAACCCTGTTGTGATGAAATTCGAGCTTACAGGCGGGGACAATTGATTAGTGACATGGCACGTTTTTTCGACTATAATCAAAAGGTATGAAACTTTCGAAAGGGGACAGGAGTCAATGGTACAGAAAAAGAAACGTAATGTAATTGTTGGACAGTCGGGAGGCCCTACAGCGGCAATCAACTCCTCACTCGCAGGTGTTTACAGAACCGCTATCGACCGTGGATATCAGAAGGTTTACGGAATGATCCATGGTGTACAGGGACTTATGGAAGGCAGATATGTTGACCTTGCTGATCACATTCAGTCAGGACTTGACATTGAGCTTTTGAAGAGAACTCCATCTGCATATTTGGGATCATGCAGATTCAAGCTTCCTGAGATTTTTGAAAGCAAGGAAATCTATGAGAAAATCTTCCAGATTCTGGATAAGCTCGAGATTGACTGCTTCATCTACATTGGTGGAAATGATTCAATGGACACCATCAAGAAACTTTCCGATTACGCTATAATTTCCGGATCAGCCATCAGATTTGTAGGCTGCCCTAAGACAATCGATAACGATCTGGCACTTACCGATCATACACCGGGTTACGGCTCAGCAGCCAAGTATATCGGTACTTCTGTAAAAGAGATCATCAGAGACAGCTGGTCACTTGAGACAAGCAACGGCCAGGTTATCATTGTGGAAGTAATGGGAAGAAATGCCGGATGGCTTACAGGCGCTACAGCACTTGCCAAGGGCGAAGACTGTGACGGACCTGACGCAATTTATCTTCCGGAGCTTCCTTTTGACATGGATGCTTTCGTCAAGAAGATCAAGGGACTTCTCAAGAACAAGGCTTCTATCGTTGTTGCTGTTTCAGAGGGTATCAGAACCAAGGACGGCAAATATGTCAGCGAGCTTGGAAACAGCATCGATTATGTGGATGCTTTCGGACATAAGCAGCTCACAGGTACAGCAAGATATCTCTGCGAAGTTGTTGCCAAGGAATGTGGTTGCAAGACTCGTCCCATCGAGCTTTCAACTCTTCAGAGAGCAGCAAGCCACTGTGCATCACGTGTGGATATTCTTGAGGCCTATGAGGTTGGTGGTGCTGCAATGAAGGCTGCAGACGAAGGTGACAGCGGCAAGATGGTTGTCATCGAGAGACTTTCCGATGATCCTTATCAGGCAGGAACAGAGGTTAAGGACGTTCACAAGATCGCAAACGATGAGCGTACAGTTCCAAGAGAGTGGATCAACAAGGAAGGAACCTATGTTACACAGGAGTTCATCACCTATGTACGTCCTCTTATCCAGGGCGATGTAGGACCTATCATGGTTGATGGTATTCCGAGACACCTTTACAGACCGGGATTCCAGGATATTCTTTGATTGAAGTGTTAAACTTAATATAACGACGAAGGCTGTCATTTCCTAAAGGGGATGGCAGCTTTTTTAATAGTAATTATCGATAATGCGTTATACTTTTTTTATTTGACAGGCAATTTCCTCGATTTTATTATATTATTAGATACTGTCGGCAACTGACTTTTCAGGGGTCATGAGGTAGAAAAATGATCAATTATAGTACAGGGCAGGTTGTAACCGACGCAGATCTTAATCTGATAAAGACTAATGACGGATATTTGGATTTTGTAAGTGATGGACAGGCCAATGATTTTATGTCTAATGTCTTTTTGGATGATCAGCATATTCTATATGAAACAGTTGAGCGTCTTGAGAAAAAGACCTCTGATATCCTATGCTTCAGAATGCTAAATAAAAGCGGTGAATATACATGGGTTACTGCCAGGTGCAGCAAGGATGAAGCTGACGGTTATATGAAGATAACTATGGATTTTCAGGATATTTCGGTGTTAACTCAGAGTGAAGACAGAAATGTCCTTGATGAGGCCACAGGACTTCTTACGAAGAAGGCCATCACCGATTATGCCAAGGCCAAATGTGCCAGTGTTACTGATAGAGTCATTTGCCTTGCAATTCTTGATGTGGATAATTTCAAGCAGGTCAATGATACCAGAGGACATGCCTTTGGAGATGAGGTGCTTCTGGCGGTAAGTGAAGTCATAAGAAATACACTTGGAAGCTATGGTAAGGCCGGCAGAATAGGCGGCGATGAGATCCTTCTGGTCATAGAACTTGATAACGGCAAAGAGGAACTGCGTCCTATACTCAGGAATATCAGGGAGAAGGTGGAGAAGCTCTTTTTTGATGAAGAGGGGTATCCGCTTATTACGGTATCTATTGGAGCGGCCGATTTCCCGACCTATGTAGATAATTATACAGATCTGTTTAATCTTGCTGACAGGATGCTCTACAGAGCCAAGAACAGGGGCAAAAACAGATATGTTATGTATACTCCCGAGATTCATGGCATCGTTGTAAACGGTATCCTCAAGGAAGAGGACAATAAGGCTGTTAACAGTGCTTCTCCAAGGGATAAGACCAAGCTGGTTCTTGAAACTATAGATGGGTTCTTTGGTACCATGGGAGAGGCTATATCAGAGGAAATGGCCAAGATTGCCGCAACCTATGAGCTGGATGAAGTCTATTTGTTTTACAAGGATTTACGAAAGAGTGTATATGGTTATAAGAGGCTTGAGAACATCGATCTGCATGGCGTCAAGCTCAGCAAGATCATGGAAGCTGAATCGGATATAAGATATGTTCAGGAGTCTGGATTTGAGCAGAAATTCAACAGTAATGGTGTCTTTGTTGTGGATGTTCCGCAGACGCAGCTTCATATGTCCACCAAAGCCAGGGAGTTTTTTGAGGAGCACGGTATCAAGCATGCCTTTATTTATAAAATGCAGGATATGCCCTACGAAGGTTATATTGCCTTCTATAATACCCGGGATTTATCAAGAAAATACCCTCAGCCGGACATCACAGACTTTACATATCTGTCCAAAATGATAGAAATTGCTCTGAAAACCCGATGAAACAACGTTTTTTCTCCAAAAAAATCGAATTTTTTGCGTATTTTAGCCATTTTTGTGTTGTTTGTAGTCAAAAATAGTGGTAGAATGGGCAATGTAGTAAAATATTTCTTTTTGGAGGGAAAAAAATGAACAAGACAGAACTTATCGATGCAATTGCTAAGGAAGCTGGTCTCACAAAGAAGGATGCTGCTGCAGCACTCAACGCTTTCACAGAGACAGTAACTAAGGAGCTTAAGAAGAAGGGTAAGGTTCAGCTTGTTGGCTTTGGTACATTCGAGACAACAAAGAGAGCTGCTAGAACAGGTAAGAATCCTCAGACTGGCGCTGCTATCAAGATTCCTGCATCTGTAGCACCTAAGTTCAAGGCTGGTAAGGCTCTTAAGGATCTTGTAAACAAGAAATAATTTTTACGAATTCCGGAAGCTGCGCTTTTTAGCGCAGCTTTTTCATTATCTGAAAAAAATAAATCCTATCATTGAAATAATAGACACTTTTATATAATATAGTGATATGTACTGAAAAACTTTTCTAAAGGGCGCTAATATGACTTTTGAAAGAAGCTTTGAGAACTTTGTGCAGATACTGTCGGAAGAAGAGGTTACTCCTGAAATTTCGCCAAGCGCATTGGCAGATCTTTCCAAGGAGTATTTTCTGCGCTCCATAATAGCAGTGGTTTCCGATGCCAAGTATTCTGACAGAGCAGGTGAACCTGAGACGGTTATTCCGCTTTTTGGTCCTACACCGGAGAATGAGGCACCGGCATATCTGTTTAAGCACCGTATAGCCGATAAGAAGGTGGTTGTTTACAATATCTATCTTATGCCGGACAAAAGCTGGAATGAAGAGGAATACAAGAGCTTTGCCATTATTCTTGATGTCCTGTCATTTCACATGGAAAAATATCTGCTCACAAGCATTGTCAGAAACAGTGCTCTTACTCAATATCTTACAGGTCTTCCCAATTCGGGAGGCTTTATTGCCTTTGCCACACGTCTTCTTGAATCAAGGGCGATAATGGGCTACGATTCCTTCTATTTTAATCTTAAGAGCTATGGACTTATCAGCAGACGTTACGGCCTGTCTGAAGGTGATGAGATTATGAAGCGTTATGCTGCCAAACTGCGGGAGTTCTGTGAACCTGATGAGATAGTTGCCCATTTTGGAGGGGATAATTTTACCGCCCTTATCAAGAAGGAGAGAACCAAGCAGTTCATCAAATACCTCTCAGGAGTAAAGGTTTTTGGCGTTAAGAATGGCAGGCAGGAAGAAATAAGGATCGAGGCAGTATCCGGAATATATGCCGTAGATGATTCCCTCAAGGAGGCAGGACAACTCATCTCCAGAGCTATGATGGCCTGCAACTATGCCAAGAATGTGGCCAACAAGCCCTATGTATTTGTGAATAAGGCCATGAGCACGAGAATATACAGACAGAAACAGATCGAGGACAGATATGAGGAAGCTCTTGCCAATGACGAGTTCAGAATCTATCTGCAGCCCAAGGTTAATACAAGGACCGGAGAACTTATTGGCGCTGAGTCTCTGGCCAGGTGGTTCTGTAACGGCGTAGTACTGTATCCCACCGAATTTGTGCCTATTCTGGAGCAGGAAGGCATGGTTGCGTCTCTTGATCTCTATGTCCTTAAGAAGACCTGTGAATTTGTCAAAAACTGGGAGAAGAATGGTATTACACCTGTGCCTATATCGATCAACTTCTCCAGAAGGGATCTTAATTACAAGAACCTTGCTGGAGAGATTGTAAAAATAATTGATGACGCCGGTATTTTAAGAAAATACATCCAGATTGAGGTTACAGAGACTGCCAGTGAGGATGAGAGACTTCTTATGACGAACTTTCTTAAGAAGCTTCGTGAGATGGAAATTGAAACCGCTATCGATGATTTTGGAACCGGTTATTCCTCCCTGTCCAATCTCCGTGATTTTCCTGTTACTGAGATTAAAATTGATCGTTCTTTCATCAATAATGATGAGCTCAACAAGAACGATGAGATAGTTCTCCGCAACATTATAATAATGGCCAAAGAGCTGGGAATCAACGTGATTGCGGAGGGTGTAGAGAGACCGGATCAGACCAGACTTTTGGATGAAGTTGGCTGTTATATGGTTCAGGGGTTCCTATATGATAATCCTATGCCGGAACCGGAATTTCAGAAACGATTAATCAAGAGGAAATATACAGAATAGAGTGTTTATCTGCGTTTTTCAAGAAACCGCTTACATTTTATTTTATACTTTTTTAATTTTTATATTGTTCACATTTCCCTTTCAAAGTGGTAGACTAAACACTGTTCGCAGATGCAAGCCTGCAAACTTATGAGAAGGGGAAAAGATATATGAGAAAAGAAGTAAAGGTTTCGCTGGGCGGGAAAACCCAGATCAGGCAGTTCATCAATATGAACTCCAAGTCTTCCTGCGAGATTGATGTTCAGGATGGCCACAGTTTTATTGATGGAAAGTCTATCGTTGGTCTGTTGTCACTTAATCTTTTCAGACCACTTCAGGTAACTGTCATCGGAGACGACAAGACAATAACGGATCTGATCGATAATTACAGCACACATCAGCTTCTTCTTGCCAAATAAGGCATGAAGTTACCAAAAAAAAGACTCATGTTTCCGGCGATAATGCAGAAACAGGAGTCTTTTTTATTTACTATTTTTTACAGTTAAACTGTTAATCAGTCGACACGCTTTTTGCCCCAGAAGAACAGTGCTACTGTGCCCGGACCTGTGTGGCTTCCGATGGTGGTACCGATACTGTAGATGCGGACCTTGCCCTTCATTTTGGGGAATTGTTCCTCGATCAAATCCGCAACCTTGCGGGCATCTTCATAGCAGTCGGAGTTGGAAATGAAGCATTCTCCGTCGTAATCTGTGCCGTTTGCTGCATTCTCAACCATCTTCTGAACCTGAGCCTTCATGACGGCGCTCTTACCTCTGATTTTGGATCTTACAATCAGCTTACCCTGATAGTCAACGTTCATAAGAGGGCAGATATTAAGTACACTGCCGATTGTTCCTGCAACCTTGGAGACACGTCCGCCTCTTATAAGGTATTTAAGATCTGAAACGAAGAACCAGTGCTGGCATTCCAGTCTGTGTTCGATGGTCCATTCGTAGAGGGAGTCGATGCTCATTCCCTCGTCACGAAGATCGGCAAGCTTGTCCATCAATAATCCATAGCCTGCGGAAGCGGCCAGGGAATCCACAACATAGAGCTTCCTATCGGGATACTTCTCCTTAAGCTGGTCTCTTGCGATAATTGCAGAATTAAGGGTGCCGGAAATTCCGGAGGAAAGGGTGAGATGAAGAATATCCTTACCTTCCTGGAGCATAGACTCAAAATATTCGATGTATTCACCGACACTTACCTGAGAAGTTTTGGTCATACTGCCTTCGGCCATCTTCTTATAGAAATCCTTAAATGGAAATGATTCACCCAGATCATCGGGGTAATCAGCTCCATCTATCTGAAAATGAAAACAAACATATTTGATGTCTCTTCGCTGAAAATGAGCATTGTCAAGATCGGCGGTAGAACAGCAGCTTAATACGTAGTTACTCATATTTTTCCCCTTTTCTATCGTATTTAATCATTACAATGATACATTAAAAATGACCGAGTATCAATCAAATCATTAAACAGTGCAAATTGCACAAGCGAAAAATGGGAAGCTGTTTGAATAGACTGAAAACTTGCACAATTTTAAAAACAAGGTTGACAACTTTTTGTGCACATGGTATATTATATATACAATCACATAGCAAATAAAACCTACGCAGTCGAGATGGCTTAAGCTTCATCGAAGACGAGCATTGGTTTTCGGAGCGACTGGTATCCACAGCGACGGCGGCGATGCTTCACCTTAGCCAAGGGATTCCAACAAGTCGCGAAGGGTGTGATTTAAAATATATAGTTGTCCAAGACATCGCAACTAGGAAAGATGAGGATAAGACCCTTGGAAATTTCAATTTAAGGGCGGGTATTCATTAGAATAATGGATGCCCGCCTTTTACTGTCCCCTGATATTTTTGCTTTTAGATCCGGATGCAGGCCTTTTTGATCAGATGCCAAGATTAAATATAATATATAACATATATAATAAATCGTGAAACTTAGCTTCTATAAAGAGTGTCTGACAATAAAATAAAAAAACTATAAACTCTGAAAAAACATAATTGTTATATTGTAGGCAATTTTATTTTTTTATAATATGATATAGGTGCCAAAAGATACTTTTGACACTTACATCATAATATAAAATAAGTAATAATGGGCTGTTAACAAGAAATTTGAGGCTGATATGCAGGAGATTAATTCTCACGAAATCGTGATCGATGCAAAAAATCATACAATGATATCCGGTGACTCCAAGGCGGACAGGATCCTGAAGGAAGTGGGATCTGTCCCTTTTGAGCAATGCGTGACCGAAGGGTATAGGGATCTTTTTCTTCAAAATTTGAAGGATAAAAAAGGTGTATGGTTCCCTACTGAGCTTCGTTACGATGATGAATTCGCATATTTTTATATCAAGGCTGAACAGGGCGAGACGAAAGATACTGTTTTGCTTAAGATAGTAAGTCTTGACGGACTTCTTGACAGCCAGCAGGATATGTCCCGTACCATCAGATCCTATAGGGCACAGTTGGACATATATGAGGACGTTTTCTTTGAGTATGATCCCCAAACCGGTATGGTTGAGGTGTTTAATGCGCAGGAAGCCTATTTTGAGGCCGGTAGTTATTCCATTGATGCTTTTGAAGAGCTGCTTCTTAAACAAGCTTCAGACAAGCAGATTAGTGCTGTTAAGAGCTTTGTCTCCCAGATAAGATCCAAGACCGGAAGATTCGGAGTTAAGGTAACAGGAAATCTCCTTAATGATGACACATCCCTTAACGTAACCATGCTTGAGGGCGGCTTTGTGTTCTTTGACAAGGAAAGGGAAGGCGTAGTCGGGCATATTCATTTAAGGAGCTCTAAGGGTAAGCTGGTGGCTGCAAGTATAAAACATGACTCCCTTACAGGACTTGTTGATAAGGCAGATATTACCAGGATAGCAATGGAGAGGATAGATGAAAGGTGTCTTTCGGGAACAACACTTGCTATCGTTGATATAGATTTTTTCAAAACTGTAAATGACACCTATGGCCATCAGTACGGCGATTCCGTGATCAAAAAGATTGCAGATATCATCTCCGCAGAAGTGGGGAGTGACGGAATTGTCGGGAGATTTGGCGGTGATGAGTTCCTGGTTGTTTTTTACAATATTTCAGATGAGGAGACGCTAAGAGGGTATCTTCGAAATATGAAGAAAAAGATAGAAGCTGCCTTTCCTGATAAAGGGGTTGATGAAAACACTCCCCTTTCTATTTCGGTGGGAGCAGCCATATATCCCAAGGACGCAGATACCTATGAGGACGTCTTTATGGTGGCGGACTATTGCCTTTATATAGCCAAGGATAAGGGCAGGAATCGCTACATCATATATGATGAATGCAAGCATGGTCTTGTGGAAGCGATACGTCTTAAGAAAGACACTGTCAAGAAACGCAATGACAGAGATGTTTCTCTGGGGGATGTGATGGTTCGGATGTTTGATCAGATCCTTCACGGAGATGGCAGCAGTCCTGAAAGGATTCTGGATGAGTTTGCCCTTTCTTTTGATCTTCAAAGAATCACTCTTCTTGTGGGTGAGCCCTTCAGATTCAGGTATTCATCCGGAACGGAGGCTATTAAGAATCCTGAGGATGCACAGTTTTTGCTGGGCTTTCTTAACAGTGATTTCAAGAATAAGTATCTTGGAGATCAGACTTTTATTGTAGTTAACAGGATAGATTCCCTTCCGGTTCAGGCCGGTGCCATTAAGTCTTTTTTGAGAGAAGCCGGGATTTTGTCTTATGTCATTGTGAAGTTTTTTGACAAAAATAAAAGAGAGTGTATACTTATGATTTCAAGCATCGGTAAACAGACACAGTGGAATCAGATGCATTATAAGTATTACAGGGCGTTAGGAGATCTTCTGTCTCTTTATTCGCTTAATTTCTGAATTATATAATAAACACTGACTGATGCTGTGATTTGATTGCGGCATCAGTTTTTTGGGAGAGTATATGGCAGCTTTGGCAAAATTTTTTCTAAATAGCATAATGCTTGGCGTAGGACTAGCAATGGATGCTTTTTCCGTGTCATTGGCAAACGGATTCGCGGAAAGCAGGATGAATAAGAAAAGGATGGCATTTATTGCCGGAATATATGCGGGATTTCAGTTCCTTATGCCGGTGATCGGCTGGGGATTGGTGCATGAGGCTCTTAGCTTTTTTAAGGCTTTTGAACCATTTACTCCCTGGATTGCGCTTATTCTTTTGTGCTTTATCGGTGGAAAAATGCTGATTGAGGGTATTAAGGACAAAAAGTGCGGGGGTGAAGAGGACTGTGCCTGTTCAGACAGGATATCAACCAAGCTCTTGATGACTCAGGGCGTCGCAACTGCAATAGATGCTCTTTCAGTTGGCTTTACCATTGCTGAGTATACGATGATCATGGCGGTTACAGCATCACTTATCATTGGTGCCGTAACATTTGTTATATGCTTTGCGGGCCTTAAACTTGGAACCAGATTTGGAACTAAACTTGCCGGAAATGCCAAGATTTTAGGCGGAATCATTCTTATTGCCATAGGACTTGAGATCTGTTTCTTCTAAGACCGTGGTGAAAATAAGTATATTTTTAAGTTGACGGTTGACTTTTTTTATAAAGAAAAATAGAATATTTAAAGCGAATATAGAAAATGCATTGATGGTGCGGGGGTAACCCCAAGATGTTATGTCATCCTTCTAGAGAATCGGAGTCATCGGCTGGAAGCTCCGCAGGTAATGGCATATACGGAAATTTCCCACCGGAGCAGTCCAAATGAAACGATTACCGAGTATTCGAAAGTAGTTTGGAACGTCTGTCTACGTTACAGATAGCAAAGAGCCTGTTATTTATGACAGGAACATGGGTGGTACCGCGGAACAATTCGTCCCATAGCATTATTAGAAATGCTATGGGACTTTTTTGCGCGTGAAGCAGAGCCATGCTTCACACGCAAATCCAATCAATAGGAGGAAGGAAATTTGGAAAACAACGCTTTACGTGAAAAAATCGAAGCAATCCGTGAAGAAATCAAGGCAAATGCCGAAAAGCTTGATAATTCCAAGCTTGTTTACGAGATGAGAAAGACTTTCTTGGATAACAAGGCCGGCAAGATCAGTGCTCTTATGAAGGAAATGAAGAATATTCCCGCAGAGGATCGTGCTGAGTACGGAAAAAATGTAAATGAATTAAAGCAGTGGGCCCTTGAGCATTTTGAAGAGCTTGATAAGAAAATGAAGGAAAAAGAGCTTCAGCTTAGATATGAGGCTGAGAAGCAGGATGTTACAATGCCCGCCAAGATGCGCTATGAAGGAAATCTTCATCCGGTAACACAGATGAGAGAGACTCTTATCGACATTTTTGCCGGAATGGGATTTGAGATTTATGAGGGCACTGAGATTGAGAATGATTATTACAATTTCACAGCTTTGAACACCCCCAAGGATCACCCTGCAAGGGATATGCAGGATACCTTCTATCTTAGCCCTGAGTTCCTGTTAAGAACACAGACCTCATCAGGACAGATCCATGTTATGGAGAACTCCAAGCCTCCTATCAAGATCTTATCCCCCGGTAAGGTTTTCCGTTCTGATGATGATGCTACGCATTCACCTATGTTCTCACAGATGGAAGGACTTGTGGTTGACAAGGGAGTAAACCTCTGTGATCTGAAAGGAGCACTGGAAACATTTGCGCAGAAGATCTTTGGAGAGGGAACAACCACAAGACTTCGTCCTTCATACTTCCCATTCACAGAGCCTTCTGTAGAGGTTGACTGCAGCTGTTTTGCCTGTGGCGGTAAGGGATGTAATCTTTGCAAGGGTACAGGCTGGATCGAGGTACTTGGAGCCGGCGTAGTTAATAAAAAAGTTTTAGAGAACTGCGGAATTGATTCTGAAGAGTATAGTGGATTTGCTTTTGGTATCGGTATTGAGCGTGCAACAATGCTTAAATACGGTATCAACAATATCAAGCTTTTGTACGAGTCAGATCTTGATGTTTTGAAGCAGATTGATCACTACGAATAATTCAGGTTTTCTAAAATAGGAGGAAGATAAAATGTTAGTACCCTTAAGTTGGCTTAAAGATTTTGTTGATATAGATATTGAACCCAAGGAACTTGAGAAAAAACTCTTTGACTGCGGTTTCGAAGTAGAAGAGTGCTGGGAAGTGGGTAAGGATATTTCCAAGGTTGTAGTTGGTGAGGTTCTTACCTGCGAAGCTATTCCCGATACACATCTTCATGTATGTACAGTAAATGCCGGTGAGCACGGTACATTCCAGGTATGCTGCGGTGCTGATAATGTTCAGGCCGGTGGCAAGTATCCTCTGGCTCTTGTAGGAGCTACAGTTATCGAGACTGCCAAGGACCATGTGACAGTTGTAGGTGTTGCAACCATCAAGAAGGGCAAGCTTCGCGGTTACGATTCAGAGGGTATGCTCTGCTCAGGCGTTGAGCTTGGCGTAACTGAGGACATGTATCCCGGTGCAGGCTATAACGGACTTCTTGTATTCCCTGAGGATACAGAGGTTGGCGCAGATGTTAAGCCTCTTCTTGGCCTTGATGAGTGGATCTTTGATGTTTCCATCACTGCCAACAGACCTGACTGTCAGAGCATTTACGGTCTTGCAAGAGAGGTTGCGGCTGCTCTTGACAAGCCATTAAAAGAAATTGATCTTAGCTATACAGAAACTGATGTGGAGAACGAAGGCTTCAGCGTAACAGTTGAAGACCCTGATCTCTGCCCAAGATATATCGGACACTATGTATATGATGTAAAGCTTGGCGAGAGCCCTCTCTGGATGAAGAGAAGACTTGCTATGGTTGGCAATAATGCCATCAACAATATCGTTGATATCACTAACTATATTATGAGAGAGCTTGGTCAGCCCATGCACGCTTTTGACGGCAAGTTCCTTGAGGATAACAGGATCGTTGTAAGACGTGCCAAGGCAGGAGAGAAGATCACAACTCTTGATGAGAATGAGTTTGAGCTTACTACAGATAACCTTGTTATCTGCGATGGCAAGAAGCCCGTTGCTCTTGCCGGTATCATGGGAGGTCTTAATTCAGAGATCCGTGATACAACAACTACAGTTACTTTTGAGGCTGCCAAGTTCATGCGTGACAACATCCGTAAGAGTTCAAGAGCACTGGGCCAGTCTTCTGACTCTTCAGCTGCTTTTTCAAAGGGTGTTTATGAGTACACAACAGTTATCGCCATGAAAAGAGCTCTTCACCTTATCGAGCAGCTTGGAGCAGGTAAGGTTTCCAAGACTCATGTTGACGTTAATACAGGAAACAGCCTTGAGAAGAAGGAAATGAAGGCTTCCATCAGGAAGGTAAACGGAGTTCTTGGTATCGAGGTCCCTGAGAATGAGATCAGGAGAATCCTTACAAACCTTAATTTCGAGCCTGTAATAAACGGCGATGAGCTTACTATCAAGATTCCTGCATATCGTGAGGATATGGAGAACTATCCTGATATTGCAGAAGAGCTTATCCGTATGTATGGCTATGATCATGTACAGCCTACATTCCTTAAGAGCTCAAGTGTAACAATGGGAGGAAGAAATCAGAAGCAGAAGACAGAGCTTAGGATCAAGAGAGCTCTTTGCTCACAGGGCGCATTTGAGTGCATGCACTATTCATTCTTCTCACCCAGTGACTTGGATCTCCTTAGATTCCCTGAGGACGCTGCAGAAAGGACTGCCATCAGGATCCTTAATCCTATCAACGAGGATCTTTCTCTTATGAGAACAACTCTTGCAGCTCAGATGATCCATGCTATTGCAAGGAACCAGAAGAAGGGAACCCTGGAGGGAAGACTTTTTGAAGTAGGTAACAGATTTGTTCCTAAGGCACTTCCTCTTACAGAGTATCCTGAGGAGAAGGCAACTCTTTGCATCGGTATTTTCGGTGATGGCGAGGATATCTTTACATTAAAGGGACTGGCAGAAAATGTTGCTGCTGCACTTCATATCAGCTTTAAGTATGAGGCGGCCACAAAGACATTTTTACACCCCTACAGAGCAGCTAAGATCCTTTGCGAGGGCGAAGAGGTTGGATATCTTGGCCAGATCACCTATGAGATCCAGGATGATACAGATATGAGAATTCCTGCATACATCTGTGAGATTGACCTTTCTCTTCTTGAGAAGTGGTATGGCAAGACACCTACATTCCAGCCACTTTCAAAGTTCGCCACTGTTAAGCGTGACCTTGCGCTTGTTATGGACAAGACAGTTACCTGCGGAGAGGTTGAGGATGCAATCTATGGTTCCTGCAAGTATGTAACAGATGTTAAGCTCTTTGACGTGTACGAAGGACTTCCTATTCCTCCTACCAAGAAGAGTATGGCATATACAATTACCTTCACTCCCAAGGATGAAGAACTTACAGATGATGCTATAAACGGATACGTTGACAAGATGCTCAGAAAGCTTTCATTTACAATGGGTATCGAGATCCGTAGCTGATTTGATTAGAAACAAAACAGATGTTATAATAGCCATTGCTTACAAGTGAAGCAATGGCTATTTTTTCCAGAAAGGAGCTTTCATATATGAACAGAAAAAATGTATGGACAACATATTCACAGGCACAGCTTAAGGCTTGTGACAAATTTGCAGAAGACTATAAGAAGTTCTTGGACAACTCCAAGACAGAGCGTGAAGCCATCGACGAGATCGTAAACGAGATCGAGGCAGCAGGCTACAGAGAGCTTAACACTCTCATTGGTTCAAAGACCAAGCTTAAAAAGGGAGACAAGGTTTATTCAGTTTGGATGAACAAGTCAATTGCCATGTTCCAGCTGGGATCTGAGCCCCTTGAGGCGGGACTTAATATTCTTGGAGCACATATCGATTCTCCAAGACTTGATGTTAAGCAGAACCCTCTTTACGAGGACGGCGGCTTTGCTTATCTTGATACCCACTACTACGGCGGAATCAAGAAATATCAGTATGTTGCAATGCCTCTTGCCATCCACGGTGTGTTTGTTAAGACCGATGGAACAACAGTACAACTCAATGTAGGTGAGGATGAGGATGATCCTGTATTCTTCGTTTCAGACCTTCTTATCCACCTTGCGCAGGATCAGATGGGCAAAAAGGCATCTGAGGTGATCACAGGTGAGGCTCTTGATCTTATCGTTGGTAACAGACCTTTCGTTATCGAGAGCAAGGAAAAAGAGAAGGCCGAGAAGGAAGATGCCAAGCTCTCAGCAGGCGAGAAGTACGCCATCAAGGCCGAGAAGGAAGAGAAGGCTGAGTCAGGCAAGGTTTCAGGTGCTGTAAGACGTGGTATTCTTGCTATCCTTCATGATCTCTACGGTGTAGAGGAAGAGGATTTCATTTCAGCTGAGCTTGAGATCGTTCCTGCCGGAAAGAGCAGAGATGCAGGCTTTGACAGATCAATGATCCTTGGCTATGGCCACGACGACAGAGTGTGCGCATTCCCTTCAATGAGAGCGCTACTTGAGGCTAAGAATCTTAAGAGAACAGGTTGCTGCATCCTTGTTGACAAGGAAGAGATCGGCAGCGTTGGTGCAACAGGTATGAGAAGCAGATTCTTCGAAAATGCCCTTGCAGAGCTTATGAATCTTACAAAGGAAGGCTACAATGATCTGGCTCTGAGAAGATGTCTTGCTAATTCCTGCATGCTTTCTTCTGATGTTAATGCAGGTTTTGATCCTACATATGCATCCTGCTTTGAGAAAAAGAATGCTTCTTTCCTTGGACAGGGTCTTGTATTTAGCAAGTTCACAGGTTCAAGAGGAAAGTCAGGCTCAAATGATGCCAATGCTGAATTCATTGCAGAGATCAGAAGAGCCTTCGAGAAGGACAAGATCGTATATCAGACAGCTGAGCTTGGTAAGGTTGATGTTGGCGGCGGCGGAACTATCGCTTACATTCTTGCCCTCTACGGAATGAATGTTATCGATGCCGGAGTTGCGGTTCTTAACATGCATGCACCTTGGGAAGCTATCAGCAAGGCTGACCTCTTTGAAGCTAAGAGAGGTTATGTTGCATTCCTTCAGAATATTGATTTCAGAAATGAATGATTAAACTTATGAGGGAGAAGATGATTTCAGTACTGCTCTCTGTTTATAACAGAGAGCAGTATTTAAGGAAATGTATAGACAGTGTTCTTGCGCAGAATGCTGATTTTGAACTGATAATTGTAGAGGACGGAAGCACCGATGGTTCCGGGGCTATCTGTGATGAGTATGCCAAAGAGTACTCAAACATAAGAGTTATCCATCAAAAGAATCAGGGAATAAGTGTGGCACGCAATGTGGCACTTGATGAAGCAAAAGGGGATTTCATCATGTTCCTTGACAGTGATGATTATTTGCCGGCGGGGAGTTTTGAGACGCTGTTAAGGCTCCAGGAAGAAAACGACGCTGATTGTGTTGCCGGCAATTATGCCTGCTGCAATGATGATGGCTCTTTCGACAAAGTAATAGATATTCCGGACAAATACAATAACAGACTGCTTACAAACAGAGAAATCTGCGAACTGCTATTGTACTCAGGTGAAACCCATGTGCTTATCGTATCCTGGGGGAAACTTTTTAAAAGAGAGGTTTGGGATAATATCAGGTTCCCTAACGAAGTTGTAAAGAGCGAGGATCAGTTTGTGTTCCCTGCGCTGATGGAAAAAATGCCAAGGTTTTATTATACCAACAAGATTGTATATAACCAGGTGTTTTCCAATAGCAGTATCACAAGAAGTCCGTTTTCAAGAGAACATCTTTTTGATGCTGAAGGTGTTGCTATCGTAATCGGTTATCTAATGGATAAGGGGTATTATGATATTGCACTCTATAAGTTTGGTGTTGGAACGAGAAGGATCATCAACATGAAACGAGTGCTTGAGGACAACGAATCTAAAGCAGAGATTAAGAGGCTGTATAAAGTTTACTGCGACATTGCCGAGAAGCTGTCGCCGCATTTGACTTTTAACAATAAACTAAGGATGGCCCTTTACAGAATAAATATGGATGTTTATGCCCACATCAGAGATCGGATGTGTGATTCAAAGTGAGAAATACTATGAGTGAAAATGAAATGTTAGGACTGTCTACCGCGGATTATTATTTTGATCTTCCGGAAGAACTGATTGCTCAGGATCCCATGGAAAAAAGGGATGAGTGCAGACTGCTGGTTGTTGATAAGGAAACCGGAGAGACAGAACACCACAAATTTAATGAAATTATAAATTACCTTAATCCGGGAGATTGTCTGGTTCTTAATAACACCAAGGTAATCCCAGCAAGGCTTCTCGGACAGAAGGAGGAGACAGGCGCAGCAGTTGAGATTCTGCTTCTTAAGAGAAAAGAAGCTGATGTCTGGGAAACTCTGGTTAAGCCCGGTAAGAAGCTTCGCCCCGGTGCGAGAGTAACCTTTGGAGATGGAATTCTGAAGGCGGAGATTCTTGATATTGTGGATGAAGGCAATCGACTTGTTAAGTTTTACTACGACGGAATATGGGAAGAGGTTTTGGACAGACTTGGTGAGATGCCGCTTCCTCCTTACATTACCCATAAGCTTCAGGACAAGAATATGTATCAGACGGTCTATGCCAAGTATGAGGGATCGGCTGCTGCACCTACTGCAGGACTTCATTTTACAGAGGAGCTTCTTAAAAAAATCGAGGACAAGGGTGTTGATCTTGCCTATGTAACTCTTCATGTGGGTCTTGGTACCTTCAGACCCGTTAAGGTTGACAATGTAAAAGAGCATCACATGCACACTGAGTGGTATCAGGTTACCCAGGAGGCTGCCGATAAGATAAACAGAGCCAAAGAAAACGGCCATAAGGTAGTCTGCGTCGGGACAACCAGCTGCAGGACAATAGAGAGTGCAGCTGATGAGAATGGCAGACTTACTGCCTGCAGCGGCGATACTTCGATATTTATCTATCCGGGATATAAGTTTAAGGTCCTTGATAATCTGATCACCAACTTCCATCTTCCTGAGTCAACACTGGTTATGCTGGTATCCGCACTTGCGGGAAGAGAGCATGTTCTGGCTGCTTACGAGGAGGCCATTAAGGAGAAATACAGATTTTTCTCCTTTGGAGATGCCTGCCTGTTTTACAAAAAGTAAATGCTTTGTTACAATAAAATGGTAACTAAAAGCCGTTTATTTTTATGGGGAACATGAGCAGATGGAAGAGAGAAGAAAGAATAAGAGGTTAGAGCTTACCGGAGAACTTATTTTGAATCAGCTTGGCGGAAACGGTGAGGCAAAGACAGCCAGAATAGATATCCATGACTGTTCCAGAGACGGATTGGGTTTTAACTGCAGCAATCAGCTTGTCATAGGTGATAACTATGAGGCTAATCTGACTATCTGGACCAAGGAAGTCCTTCATGTCTTTGTGCAGATAGTAAGAGCTGTTAAGCTTGAGGATACTTTTAACTACGGCGGAATCTTTATCGGAATGCCTGATGCGGACAAGATGCGTATTGAGGTATATGAGACCGTTAAGGACACATTGGAGGCAGAACATAACGCTTAAATTGATTAATATTCCATTATGGAGTAAGATTAGGAGGGCACTTTGTGCCCTCCTATATTTTGCGAATAAGCAATTATGACTAAAGAGAGGTAATGATTTTGAAAATTGCAGTTGTAGGAACCGGCTATGTTGGCCTTTCCAATTCAATTTTACTTTCCCAATACAATGATGTAACAGCAGTTGATGTTATCCCTGAGAAGGTTGAGATGATCAACAACAGGAGATCACCCATTGTTGACAAGGAGATAGAGGAGTATCTTAAGAAGGATTCTTTGAGACTCCATGCCACTCTCAATGCATCTGAGGCTTATGAAGATGCGGACTTTGTAATTGTTTCCACACCCACCAACTATGATGAGAAGATGAACTATTTTGACACATCTTCCGTTCTTAGCGTCATCGATCAGGTCAGAAAAGAGAACCCCGATGCCTATATAGTTATTAAGTCCACTATTCCCGTTGGATATACCCAGGAACTTCTTGAGGAGTATCACACAGATCACATCATGTTCTCACCTGAGTTCCTGAGAGAAGGTCATGCTCTGTATGATAATCTGTATCCGTCAAGAATTATTGTGGGATATGACACCGACAGCGAGGAGGCAAGGGAAAAGGCTGAGCTTTTTGCCGGACTTCTCAAGCAGGGAGCCATCAAGGAGGATGTTCAGGTACTCTTTATGAACTCCACAGAGGCTGAGTGTGTTAAGCTTTTTGCCAACACTTTCCTGGCACTTAGAGTTTCATACTTCAACGAGCTTGATACCTATGCAGAGGTAAGAGGACTTAATACCAGAAATATCATCGATGGTGTCTGCCTTGATCCCAGAATCGGTAATTTCTATAACAATCCTTCCTTTGGCTACGGCGGATATTGCCTTCCCAAGGATACCAAGCAGCTTCTTGCCAATTATGAGGATGTACCCAATAACCTCATTACAGCAATCGTAGATGCCAACAGAACCAGAAAAGATTTCATCGCAGACAGAATCTGGGCACTCAAGCCCAAGAAGGTTGGCGTATACAGGCTTACCATGAAGGCCGGTTCCGATAACTTCAGACAGTCAGCCATCCAGGGCATCATGAAGAGAATCAAGTCCAGAGGTATTGAGTGCGTTGTATACGAACCTACACTCAAGGATGATGATTTCTTTAATTCCAAGGTCGTAAGAGATCTTGACAGCTTCAAGAAAGAATGCGATTTTATCATCGCCAACCGTCTCACTCCTGAGCTTCAGGATGTAGTGGACAAGGTATATACCAGAGACCTGTTCGGCAATGAATAATAAATAAAAATTAGGGGCCTGTCCCCATTAACAAACTGTGAACAGCAATGAATATCGCAAGTCTGTGAAGTTCACAATTTGTTGATGGGGACAGGCCCCTTTCAGTTGAATTTGCTACTTTAAAGTGCTATAGTATAACTTAGAGATACTGAACAATACTGGCTTTTTGGGGGTTATACATAGATGAACGGCGATATATACGGTTTTGTGGGACTTGGGCTTATCGGAGGCTCTATAGCAAGAGCAATCAGGAACAAGGAGCCTGATTCAACGATAATAGCCTACACACCGCACAGAGAGACTGTTGACACTGCCCATGCGGAGGGCGTTGTTGATAAGCCTCTTTATGAGATAGGAGAAGAATTTCGCAGTTGCGATTATATTTTTCTGTGTGCTCCGGTTGAGATCAATAATGAGAACCTGGAGAAACTGGTGCCATACCTGTCTGAGAAGACAACGATCACAGATATTGGCAGCGTTAAGAACAGCATCCATGAGGTGGTCAAAAGACTTGGTCTGGAGGACAGATTTATCGGCGGTCATCCCATGGCCGGCACCGAGAGGATAGGCTTTAACAATTCCAAATCAGAGATACTCAAGAACGCATATTATATCCTGACCAAGACGGATTCAACACAGGAGGAACGTCTGTCAAGATATTACGAACTGGTTCGCATGATAGGAGCTATTCCGCTGGTGGTGCCCTTTGCTCAGCACGATTACATAACAGCGGCGATATCACATGTTCCTCATGTGATATCAGCTTCCCTTGTTAATCTGGTTCATGACAATGATTCAGAGGATGAACTGATGAAGACCATTGCTGCAGGAGGTTTCAAAGATATTACAAGAATATCTTCTTCCTCCCCTGTTATGTGGCAGCAGATCTGTATGACCAATTCCGGCAATGTTTCGGAACTTTTAAGCAAGTACATAGATTCTCTTTGCGATATTAAGAAAGCTATTGATGATCACGACAAGGACAGGCTGTTTGAGTTCTTTTCATCTGCAAGAAGCTACAGAGAGTCCTTTATCGAGACCTCCAGCGGGCCGATCAGGACATCCTATGTGGTCAGAGTTGAGATCGATGACCAGCCGGGACGTCTTGCCAAGGTCGCAACGCTTTTGTCTGATAACGACATTAACATCAAGAATATCGGTATCGTGCACAACAGAGAATATGAGAGAGGTACACTTCGCATCGAACTCCATGACAGGGAGGGACTTGACAGAGCTACCGAGCTGCTTAGGGATAACAGCTACAATATTTATACCAATCATTGACGTATAGCAACAGGAGGATGCATATGATTGCATTGGAAAAAGCGGCAAAACCCTTAAGGGGTGACGTTTTTGTACCGGGAGACAAGTCGATTTCCCACAGAAGTATTATGTTTGGTGCCATATCGGAGGGAACCACCGAGATTACAGGTTTCTTGGAGAGCGCCGACTGCTTGTCAACCATTGATTGTTTCAGAAAAATGGGAATTATTATCGATCATTCCATGAGACCCTCCAACGGAGTTCCGGTTATAACTGTTCACGGCAAGGGACTTGGCGGCCTTAATGCGCCTAAGGATACCCTTTACACCGGCAACAGCGGAACAACCACCAGGCTCATGTCAGGAATTCTTGCAGCCCAGCCCTTTGACTGCAATATCACAGGCGACAGTTCCATTGAAAAAAGGCCCATGAACAGAGTTATGAAGCCCCTTAATCAGATGGGGGCAGACATTACTTCTCTTAGAGGTAACGAGTGTTGTCCTCTTCATATTTCGGGAGGCAAGACTCTTAGGGGAATTAATTACAGGAGTCCGATAGCGTCGGCACAGGTTAAGTCGGCAGTCCTTCTTGCGGGATTATATGCAGTGGGAGATACGGTTGTGTATGAACCGGCCCTTTCCAGGAATCATACGGAAATTATGCTGACAGCCTTTGGAGCGGATATTCATAATGAAGTGGCTACAGACGGCTCCGCAGCTGCAATTCTTCATCCCGGAATGCCTCTTCACGGAATTAAGATCAATGTTCCCGGTGATATTTCCTCTGCGGCATATTTCATAGCAGCAGCCCTTGTGGTACCCGGCTCAGAACTTCTTATCAGGAATGTGGGAGTTAACAGCACAAGAGACGGAATTATCAGAGTGCTTGGTCAGATGGGAGCGGATATTACGCTTCTTAATCTTGATGAGTCCCAGGAACCCAAGGCAGATATCCTTGTCAGATACAGTGAGCTCTCCGGAGGAGCAAACGGCAAATTCGAGATAGGAGGCAAGGATATACCGACTATGATAGATGAGCTTCCTGTTGTTGCTGTTATAGCAGCCTGTGCGGATTGTGACACCATTATCAGAGATGCAGCCGAACTTCGCGTCAAGGAGTCCAACAGAATAGATGCCGTTGTTGAGAATCTAAAGGCTATGGGCTGTGACATAGAGGCCACTGAGGACGGAATGATCATACATGGCGGCAAGCCTCTTCACGGAGCTGATATCAAGACCTATAATGACCACAGACTCGCCATGAGCTTTGCCGTCGCAGCGCTTGCGGCGGAGGGAACAACCAGGATTGTGGACGATCGCTGCGTCGGAATTTCATACCCAAGCTTTTTCAAAGATTTGCAGTCTCTGTTATAACGATAATGTTTTAACCACTAGATGTAGTATAAAAATGCTTGTGCAAAACGTCTAAAATACTTGTTTTAGTGCATCGTTTTTAGTAGAATATTGTTATGAGATTTTTTGGGGGAAACTTCATATCTCATGAATAATACCCAAAATATTGCAACTGGAGGACCAAAGATATGAACGTTTATACAACTGACAAGATTAGAAACGTGGTACTGCTCGGACATGGCGGTGCAGGCAAGACAAGTCTCTCTGAGGCAATGGCTTACCTGGCAGGTATTACATCCAGAATGGGGAAAGTAGAAGACGGAAATACTATCAGCGATTTCGATAAGGAAGAGCAGAAGAGACATATTTCCATCAGCACAACAACCATACCGCTTGAGTGGGATGGACACAAGATCAATCTTCTCGACACACCGGGCTTTTTCGATTTTGTCGGTGAGGTGGAAGAGGCTATCAGCGTAGCAGATGCTGCTATCATAGTGGTATCCGGCAAGGCAGGAATTGAAGTTGGAACAGAGAAGGCTTGGGACCTTTGCGAGAAGTACAAGATTCCCCGCATGTTCTTTGTTTCAGACATGGACATCGATGATGTTTCCTACAGACAGGTAGTACAGGATCTTACCGATAAGTATGGTAAGAAGATGGCTCCTTTCAATCTCCCTATTCGTGAGAATGAGAAGTTTGTAGGTTATGTAAATGTAATTCAGGAGAAGGGCTTTAGGTGGCAGGGCAAGGAAGTTGTTGAGATTCCTGTTCCTGAATATAATGAGGCCAACCTCAAGCTTTTCCGTGACACTCTTATTGAGTCCGTAGCTGAGACCTCCGAGGAGTTCATGGAGAGATATTTCGGCGGTGAGACCTTCTCAGAAGCTGAGATCAGAGCCGCTGTTCGTTCTAACGTTTGTGATGGCTCCATCGTTCCTATCGAGATGGGATCCAGCACTCTTTGTCAGGGTATCTATACCCTCCTTGATGATATAGTTAAATATATGCCCAGCCCTGAGAACCGTAAGATGGCAGGCATTAATACCAATACAAATGAGATCTTCGAAGCTGACTTTGATTTTGCTAAGCCTAAGACAGCTTTCGTATTCAAGACCATGATCGATCCTTTCATCGGTAAGTACTCACTTATCAAGGTTCGCTCCGGCGTACTCAAGCCCGATGATCAGATGTACATCGCAGGCAAGGATCAGGATGTGAAACTTGGCAAGCTCTATATTCTTCAGGGCAACAAGGCTACTGAGGTTTCAGAGCTTCATGCCGGAGATCTCGGTGCTCTACAGAAGCTTGACATTTCTACAGGAGATACACTTTCAACCAAGGCTACTCCTGTACAGTATGCTAAGATGGATATTTCACAGCCATATACCTACATGAGATATCACGCTCAGAACAAGTCCGATATCGACAAGATTGCGCAGTCTCTTGCTAAGCTTTCAGCTGAGGATCAGACTCTTAAGGTTGTCAATGATGCCGAGAATCGCCAGACTCTGCTCTATGGTATGGGCGACATGCACCTTGAGGTTGTTCAAAGCAAGCTCCTTAATGTATACAAGGTTGCCATTGATCTTACCAAGCCCAAGGTTGCTTTCAGAGAGACCATCCGCAAGAATTCCGATGTGGAATACAAGTACAAGAAGCAGACCGGTGGTCACGGACAGTACGGACATGTTAAGATGCGCTTCGAGCCTTCAGGTGATCCCTCGACACCTTATGTATTTGATCAGGTAGTCGTAGGCGGAGCAGTTCCCAAGAACTTCTTCCCTGCAGTTGAGAAGGGTATAAATGAATCTGTTCAGAGAGGACCTCTTGCAGCATATCCCGTAGTTGGCGTTAAGGCTACATTGTATGATGGATCCTATCACCCTGTAGATTCTTCCGAAATGGCCTTCAAGGTTGCAGCATCCGGAGCCTTCAAGAAGGGCTTCATGGAAGCTGGCCCTGTACTTCTTGAGCCCATTGTATCTCTCAAGGTTACCGTGCCCGACAGCTTCACCGGAGACGTTATGGGTGACCTTAACAAGAGAAGAGGTCGTGTGCTCGGAATGAATCCTTCACTTACAGGTAAGCAGGTGATCGAGGCCGAGGTTCCTATGATGGAACTCTACGGATATTGCACACAGCTTCGTTCCATGACAGGAGGAAGCGGTGACTTCGAGTATGAATTTGCAAGATACGAGCAGGCTCCTTCAGATGTTCAGGCTAAGGAAGTTGCAGACAGAGCTGACAAGGTTGCAGCTGCCAACTCTGAGGAATAATTTTACAGTAAGTATCAGCCTCCCGGTATTTTCCGGGAGGCTTTTTTACGATGGGGCTTCCCTGCTTTAAATCTTTAATATTTTTTAATATTCTTTTTGTTATCGATATTTAGTTTTATGTTAATATAAAATTATGGAAAACATTAGATTTCTAGAATACAATTCCATAGGTGAATTTGCGGGACTTCTCATGGCGGGACTCCTGCTTTTTGTCATGTTGTACACCAAGCCTAAGAGAACCTATGTATACAGATATGTCTTCCAGGGAATAATATGGTCAATTGCAGCCATTTTAGTGCAGTTGTCCATCGTCATGGTGGCCAATAATCCGGCAAAGCTGTACAACAGATATCTGTTCATGGGACAGCTCATGGTATTTCTCCTTTTGTATAACGGAATCCTGTTTTACATTTTTTCCTATGTAAACATGATGTCCATTGTCAGAAGAAAGCAGAGAAAAGAGTTCGTGCTTATGTTTGTGGCTCTTACGCTGGTGTACCTGGCAGCCGTCGCCGTTGAGATTGCGTCAAGAGGATTGTATACAGTCAATCTTGATGGAATTGATATAAGCAATTTCACCAGATTTTATTGCAGTGCAGGCATTATCTGTGCGGTCATCTGCTTCAATGCCAGCATAACCAATAGAAAGAATATCTCCAGAGTTATTTGGCATGCGGTATGTCTTTTTGTTCCAATGGATCTGATAATCTTGATATCACAGATAATAGGTGTCGGAATTAATCATACCATTTATTCGGCTACGACCTATGTGCCTATCTTTGCGCTGGGGTATCTGATGTTCCACAGCGTTCCCTATGATGAGGTCACGGGATGTCAGAGTATATATGCTCTGGATGCATTCGTGTCCAAAAATACAGGCAGAAAAAAATATTATGTATCTTATCTTATGGTCTTTTTACCCGGAATTGAGGCTGTATCCAATGACGGAAGTGAAGATACGCTCAAGGGAATTGCCATATGCAGAGCAGTGGAAGCCATTTCTCCCCAAATAAGGATGTATAAGATTTCTGACTATAGATATGTGAATATCATCGATACAGACAAGGAAGAGGAATATGAGAACTATTGTCAGCAGCTGAGGGGGATTTTTGATAATGTAAGGGCCAGTACAGATATTCCTTTTAACTATGTGATGGTAAATGCAGAAGCAAAAGCAGAGCTGGAAAATCCTGTTAAGGTGAGACAGTTCTTTGAGTTCCTGGCAGGCAGATATAAGGATCAGAACAGCAGCCATTTCTACATGGCTACCACCATGGACTACGATGAATTTGCCGAGAACTATGAGATCACCACTACGCTGAAGGATATAAGGAATCGCCTTGATCTGATGGATGATAGAGTTCAGGTTTTTGCGCAGCCTATCTACAGCGTTGAGACAGGGAGCTTTAGGGTAGCAGAAGCTCTGATGAGACTCAGAATCGGTGACAGGCTGTTTTCGCCTGACAGATTTATACCTCTGGCAGAAAGGATCGGATGTATCCATGCACTGACCTGTATTATATTGAATAAGGTCTGTGATGCCGTATCTCTTCTGTCTGAGAATTATGATTTCGATGCTATATCCATTAATTGTTCCTCCAAGGAACTGTCCCAAAAGGATATGACAGAGGACCTTATTGAGATTATCGAAAAATATGATATCGATATGGCCAAGATAAGGCTTGAGATAACTGAAAGTGCTATGTTTGAGAACTTTGATATGGCAAAGGATAATATGACTGTTCTTACAAAAGCCGGAATTCAGTTCTATCTTGATGATTTCGGAACAGGATATTCCTCCCTTGAAAGAGTAATGAACTGTCCTTTCAAGACGATCAAGTTTGATAAGACTCTTTTGTACAAGTCTCTTGATGATGATCGTATGGATGATATCGTAACCTATATGATAGAAGTCTTTAAAAAGAACGGATTCATCACTCTGGTGGAAGGTGTTGAGGACGAATGCCAGAATCAGTACAGCGTTGAGAGAGGTTTTGACTATATTCAGGGATATCATTATGCCAAGCCTGAACCTATCGAAGAGATGAGAAAGTATTTCACAAGGAAGAGTAAATTCTGATCTGATATACAAAAATACAATGGAACAATAGCCTGCGGCTGTCGGATTTTTTTCGTAACCACGGGCTTTTTTAATGTGCTAAAATAGCATTTTTCGCCTTCTTGACACGGATGGTATGATTGTATACAATTATACCCAAGGTTATTTGTTGAGTTTTCAAGAGAGGTTTTCAGCTATGCAGGATAATAACACATTCCAGAATCGCCCCGTGACTATGAATGACAAGAATAATCTTCTTCAGATAGAAGAGCACATGTACATTCTTGACGATGTAGTCAAACCTAATGTCTTCAGAAATATGTTTCCTTACGAGGAAGTTCCCAAGATTCCTTTCAACGATAGAATCGTTCCCCACAACATGCCAAAAGATATATGGATAACAGATACCACCTTCCGTGACGGCCAGCAGTCCAGAGCGCCTTATACCACGGAGCAGATTGTTCATATCTATGATATGTTCCATGAACTGGGCGGCCCCAACGGTATGATCCGTCAGAGTGAGTTCTTTTTGTACAGTAAAAGTGACAGAGACGCGGCTCTCAAGTGTATGGAGAGGGGCTATAAGTTCCCGGAGGTAACCAGCTGGATCCGTGCCAGTGAAGAGGACTTCAAATTGGTTAAGGAGATCGGAATGAAGGAGACAGGTATCCTTGTCAGCTGTTCCGACTATCATATTTTCCTGAAACTTAAGATGACGAGAAGACAGGCTTTGGATCATTATCTTAGCATTGTTCGTTCCTGTCTTGAGGAGGGCATCAGCCCAAGATGCCATCTTGAGGATATTACAAGAGCAGATATATACGGCTTCGTTGTTCCCTTCTGTGTGGAGCTTATGAAGCTTAAGGACGAATATAAGATTCCCATTAAGGTGCGTGCATGTGATACAATGGGATACGGTGTCAATTTCTCAGGTGCCGTTATTCCCAGAAGCGTACAGGGAATCATCTATGCCATCAATACCAACGCAGGTGTTCCCAGTGAACTTATTGAATGGCATGGTCATAACGATTTTTACAAGGCTGTTACCAATTCAACCACAGCCTGGATATATGGTTGTTCCTCCGTCAATACATCATTGTTCGGAATCGGAGAGAGAACAGGCAATACGCCTCTTGAAGCCATGGTATTTGAGTACGCACAGCTCAAGGGCACCCTTAACGGCATGAATACCCAGGTTATCACGGATCTTGCCGAGTACTATGAGAAAGAGATAGGATTTACGGTTCCTGCCAACACACCTTTTGTAGGCAAGAACTTCAATGTTACAAGAGCCGGAATCCATGCGGACGGTCTTCTTAAGAACGAGGAGATCTACAATATATTCGACACCGAGAAGTTCCTTAGAAGACCTCCTGTAAGTGCTGTTTCAAATACATCGGGTCTTGCGGGAATAGCCCATTGGATCAACGTTCATTACAAGCTCAGAGATGAACATTCACTTTCCAAGAATTCACCGCTTGTTACAGAGATCAAGAAGTGGGTGGATCAGGAATATGCAGGCGGACGTGTTACGGTTATGACTGATAATGAGCTTGTTAGAGAGATAAACAGGGTTTCTGAGGACTTGGGACTAATTGTAAAAGAAGGGGAGATTCTAGAGGTCTCCAAATGATGAGGTTTTTATGGAAACTAATGATTTAAAGCAGGAAGTAACAGATAAGTATTCCCTTAGAGGCAGAGTTTTTAACAGAATCAGAGAGGATATCCTCAACGGCAAGTACAAGGACCATGAGGAACTCAAGGAAGTGGCCATCGGACAGGAGCTTGGCGTATCAAGAACTCCTGTAAGGGAGGCTTTCAGACAGCTTGAGCTGGAGGGACTTATTCAGATCATTCCAAACCGTGGTGCCTATGTGACCGGAATTAAGGTTAAGGACATCCAGGATATCTATATGATTCGTTCCAAGCTTGAGGGACTGTGTGCAAGATGGGCCTGTGAGAATATTACAAAGGAACAGCTGGAGGAGATGGAGGAGAACATCTATCTGGCTGAGTTTCATGCTGCAAGAGGACATATGGAGCAGATGGCTGAGTTGGATAACAGATTCCACAACATCCTCTATGAGTCATGTAACTCCAAGATGCTGGAGCACCTTCTCAAGGACTATCATCAGTATGTATGGAGAGTGAGACAGAAGACTCTTTCCAGCAGCAGAGGCGCTGTATCCAATGTTGAGCACAAGTTCATTATGGAGGCCATCAGGGAGAACAATCCCGACAAGGCAGAGGAACTGGCCAATCAGCATATGATCAATGCCTATGAGAATATGCTGGATAAGGGACTTCTAGAACTTTATGAGCAGTGATAATATGGGGCAATAAAGAACAGGGACAAGAGTAATTGTGGCATGTCTTGACGTGTCACCGAGTGGAATGGGGACATGTCTTGACGTGTCCCCTTACATATAAGGAGGAGAATTATGAGCAGGATTGCGATGACTACACCCATTGTTGAGATGGACGGAGATGAGATGACAAGAGTCCTTTGGCAGATGATCAAGGACAAGCTGATCCTTCCATATGTTGATCTTAAGACTGAGTATTATGACCTTGGACTTAAGCACAGAGATGACACCGATGATCAGGTTACTGTTGACAGTGCCAATGCCACACTTAAGTACGGCGTTGCAGTTAAGTGTGCTACAATAACTCCCAACAATGAGAGAGTTGAAGAGTACAAGCTCAAGAAGATGTGGAAGAGCCCTAACGGCACAATCAGAGCAATTCTTGACGGAACAGTATTCAGAACTCCTATTATGGTCAAGGGAATCGAACCTAACGTCAAGACCTGGGAAGCACCCATCACTCTTGCAAGACATGCCTACGGCGACGTATACAAGAATGTTGAGATAAGAGTACCCGGACCCGGCAAGGCAGAGCTGGTATTTACCGGAGCAGACGGAACCGAGATCCGTGAGACTATTCATGAATTCGACGAGCCCGGAATCATACAGGGTGTTCACAACAAGGATTCATCCATCAGAAGCTTTGCAAGAGCCTGCTTTAAGTATGCACTTGCTGAGAAAAAAGAGTTATGGCTTGGAACCAAGGATACCATCAGTAAGACCTACGACAGAAGATTTAGAGAAATCTTCGATGAGATTTTTGAGACAGAGTTTAAGGCTGATTTCGAGAAGGCAGGAATAACATATTTTTACACACTTATAGATGATGCCGTTGCCAGAGTAATGAAGTCTAAAGGCGGTTTTATCTGGGCTTGTAAGAACTATGACGGCGATGTTATGAGTGATATGGTTTCTTCAGCCTTTGGCTCACTTGCTATGATGACTTCCGTGCTTGTTTCTCCTACAGGTGTATATGAGTACGAGGCTGCTCACGGAACAGTTCAGAGACATTATTACAAGTACCTCAAGGGAGAACCCACATCCACCAATCCTGTTGCAACAATTTTTGCCTGGACAGGAGCCCTCAGAAAAAGAGGAGAGCTGGACAATCTGGCTGACCTGTCAGCATTTGCCGATAAGCTTGAGAGAGCAACACTTTCAGTTATCGAATCAGGCCGCATGACAGGAGACCTTGCGCTTATCACAACTCTTCCTAACCCTCAGAAGCTTGGCTCAGAGGAATTCCTTGATGCCATTGCAGAGGCTTACGAGGCACTCTGATAGTTAGAAACGATCAGAAGATAAAAATAACAGTGCAGAGACCGTATTACCGGCGAACCTGCACTGTTTTTTTATTGTTCGTTATTGTTTAATCCATGTCGGAAGAGATGCTTTCCCATTCATCGTAGAGGGTTGAGAGCTTCTCTGAAATCTCTGTCTGCTCGTCGCTGAGCTTACGGAGCTTGGCCAGATCTGTTCCGATGGAAGGATCTGCGAGAGCTTCGTTTATTTCAGAATCACGCTGCTCTAATTTGGCAATTTCATCCTCACATTTCTTAAGAGCTGCTTCCAGCTTTCTCTTTTTGGCCTGGGCCTCCTTCTGGACCTTCCAGTCCTGGGCGCCGCCGGAGGGCGCTGAAGAAACTGTTGAAGCTGCTGTGGTAGGAGATGAAGTTGTAGCTGCCATGCCCTGGTATTTGTAGCTTGTATCGGTGACAAGGTCTTTGCCGGCAGCAGCGGGGCTTGCAACTGAACCTACGCCTTCGCCGAAGAGTCTTGCATTCTGTTCATCCACATGCTCCAGATAATAGTCGTAGTTGCCGATATAGTTAACCAGCCTTCCGTGGGTAAGATCCAGAATACGTGTGGCGGTTTTGTTGATGAAGTAGCGGTCATGGCTTACATACAGTACTGTGCCTTCATAGCCTGAGACAGCCGATTCCAGAATCTCCTTGCTGGTGATGTCAAGGTGGTTGGTGGGCTCGTCCAGGATAAGGAAGTTGGCGTCAGAGAGCATGAGCTTGGCAAGGCTGACACGTCCCTTCTCACCGCCGGATAGATCTCCGATTCTCTTAAATACATCGTCTCCGGTAAAGAGGAAGGCTGCGAGTGTGTTTCTAATCTCGGTGTTATTTAAGGATGGATAGTCATCCGATATCTCATCGAAAAGAGTCTTCTCATCGTGGAGTACATGGTGTTCCTGATCGTAGTAGCCGATGTGAACCCTGGTTCCCAGCTCAATTTCGCCGGCATCCATTCTTTCAACACCGTTAAGGATCTTGAGAATAGTGGTTTTGCCGGTTCCGTTGTCGCCGATGATGGCAACGTGCTCGCCCTTTTTGATGCTGAAATCAAGTCCGGAGAACAGATGCTCATTGCCAAAGGACTTGGTAAGACCTGTTACCTCCAGCACATCATTGCCGCTTTCGCAATTCGGCTTAAGGGATATTTTCATACGGTCGTCAATATCTATGGGTTTATCGAGAACGTCGATCTTAGCCAGCATTTTTTCGCGGGATTCAGCTCTTTTTATGGATTTCTCCCTGTTGAAGGATTTGAGCTTGGTGATGACCTCCTCCTGATGCTTGATCTCCTGTTGCTGCTTTAAGTAGGCATTCCACTCATTCGCGCGAAGCTGCTCTTTTTTGGCTGCGTAAGCAGAGTAGTTGCCTATAAAGGAGGTGACTTTTTTGTTCTCTACTTCGATGACCTTGTCTGCAATCTTATCAAGGAAATATCTGTCATGGGATACGATAAGTACTGCACCCTTGTAGTTAAGAAGATAGTTCTCCAGCCATCTGATGGAATTCATATCAAGGTGGTTGGTGGGCTCATCCAGGATGATAAGATCAGGACTCTGTAAAAGGAGCTTACCGAGGGCAACTCGCGTTTTCTGACCTCCCGAGAGAGTTGAGATGCTCTTGTCAAATTCCTCGTCGGTAAATCCGAGACCTCTGGCGACGCCGGTTATCTCGCTTTTCCAGGCGTAACCTGACAGCCTCTGGAACTCATCGTGCATTCTTGCGTAATTCTCCATGTGCTTTTCAAGTTCTTCTCCGGAGAGGATATCCATCATGGTCTCGGCATCTCTGATGTTCTGCTCAAGGTCGATGACATGCCTCTTGACCTCCTTGAGCTCTTCGTAGATGGTGTTGTCGGAATCGATGTTCTGATTCTGGGCAAGATATCCGTAGGTAAGCCCCTTGGAAAAAGTTACCTCGCCCTCATCCGGCGCAAGATCGCCAATAAGAATCTTGATGAGTGTGGTCTTACCGGCACCGTTGATACCGACTATGGCGGTTTTCTCGCCGGCTTCTATATGAAAAGATGCGTTTCTTAAGATGTCTTTGCCATCAAAGGATTTAGTTATATTAACTGCTGAAAGTATCATTTTATATCTCCGTTTTATACCCAATATCAATTTCACATTTTAGCATGAGAGGGAAAATATGTAAAAGCTTATTGACCGAAAAGATTAGCGTATATATAATAAATACGGCGTTTGTCTTTATTTTACTATGAATAATGAAGGAGTCAGTTTTGAAACGTTTATATATTCCGTTTGCGTGGGAACTGCTATTTATTATTGCAACGATACTATTGCCTAAGCAGGCTTTTCATTTATATTTTGTTTTTTACTCGGGTTTACTTATCTATTTTTATTATTTTTACAAGCAGTTTTCCTTCCGCAAGTTAGGTAAGAACATGACCAGATTCGTAAGATTCTGGCTTCCGGTGGCGGCCACCTTCTGTGGTCTTGTGCTCGCCAATTATATCAAGAATAATTTAATTCAGGCCAATTTACCGCTGGTTAAGGACGGAACCGTCAGCATCATAACCCATAATGATATTTTGCCGACTGTGTTCTATGCCATCATGATGATAGTCATGAAGCCGGTGGCAGAGGAACTGTTTTTCAGGAAAGCGATCATCAAATTCGGCAGCGATAAGAGGGTATTTGTTATGTGCATAGTGAGCCTTCTTTTATGTGCTGTTACAAGGGCACACGGCCTTTTGGGGATAGGCGAGTGGGTGCTCATGGCGCTGCCGGTGACAATAGCCTATGTGATCAGCAGGAACATCTACATTTCCGTTATGGCACATGTGGCATTTGAGTTCTATGACAATATTTATTCAGTTGTATATGCTATCGGAAGGATTCTTAACAGATGATCATCCGACTTGTATATAGAAACCATTAACGCACAGCGAGGAGAAAAAAGTATGTTGGAGAAGCTATTCAAACTCAAGGAGCACAACACTACAGTCAAAAGAGAGATCCTTGCAGGTCTCACCACATTCCTTACCATGGCCTATATTCTGGCTGTTAACCCTAACATTTTGGGAACCGTCATGAACAGGAATGGTGTATTTGTTGCAACAGCACTGGCATCAGCCATTGCAACCTTTATCATGGCATTTCTTGCCAATTATCCTATCGGACTTTCAGCAGGCCTTGGACTTAACGCTTATTTTGCTTATACAGTCTGCCTCGGAGAGCTGGCTAATGAGGCTGAGCCTTTTAGAATCGCTCTTACAGCAGTTTTTGTTGAAGGTATTATTTTCATCCTTCTTTCATTCTTCAAATTCCGTGAACAGATCATCAATAGCATTCCTCAGAACCTGAAATTCGGTATCTCTGCAGGTATCGGACTTTTCATCGCATTTATCGGAATGCAGAACGCAGGCATCATTGTAAACAGCGATGCTACACTGGTTGATCTCGGAAGCTTCAGAAATCTTGACGTTGTTCTTGCACTTATCGGTGTTATCGTTATCGCAGCACTGGTTCACTATAACGTTAAGGGTGCTGTTCTTATCGGTATCCTTGCAATCTGGATCGTTGGTATGATCCTTCAGGCCTGCGGCATTTATGTTCCTGCTGAGGGAACAAGCCTTTTCCCTTCCTTCGAGGGTGGCCTTGCATTTGATGGCATCAAAGAAACAGCCTTCAAGCTTGATTTTGGATGGGCTGCTTCACATATCATTCAGTTCCTTGCCATCACCTTCAGTTTCCTCTATGTAGATCTGTTTGATACAGTCGGAACAGTAGTAGGTGTTGCCGACAAGGCAGGACTTCTTGATGAGAAGGGCAACCTTCCCAGAGTTGGTAAGGTATTCCTTGCAGATGCTGTTGGTACTACAGCAGGTTCACTTCTTGGTACATCAACAATCACCAGCTTCGTTGAGTCAAGCGCAGGCGTAGCTGCAGGCGGAAGAACAGGACTTACAGCCCTTACAACAGGCGTTATGTTCCTTGTATCCCTGATCCTTAGCCCTATCTTCCTTGCTATACCTTCATTCGCTACATCTCCTGCACTTATCTATGTAGGAATGCTGATGCTTATGAGCATCGGTAAGGTTAAGTTTGACGGAGACATTGCTGATTCTGTAGGTGCATATCTTGCAGTAGTTATGATGCCTCTTGCATATTCAATCGCTACAGGTATCATGTTTGCGGTTATCGCATGGGTTATTCTTAAGGTTGTTACCAAGAAGGCCAAGGATATTTCACCTGTAATGTGGGTAGTATTTGTATTGTTTGCACTGAGAATTGTAGCACTGGTTACTAATTTCCAGTAATCGGTATTACATATATGTAACCATAATTGCCGGCCTGCAGTCATAATATGTGGGCCGGCATAGTTTTTTAAAAGGAGAATATTATGAATAACAATGGTCAGTTTTTTCAGGGGAATTTTAACAACATTCCCAATGGAGGGGGCGGTAAAGGCTCCGCAGCAAAGGGTGTCAAAAGAGGCATCATTATCGGAGCTATCGTTCTCTTTTTACTGCTTTGTCTGGGACAGAGCTTCTATCAGGTAAAAGAGCAGGAGCAGGCAATCCTTACCATGTTCGGTAAGGTAATAAGGGTCGATACCGCAGGACTTTATTTTAAGGTTCCTTTTATCCAGAAGGCTCATCTAGTTGATATGACAACCCATGGCATAGGAATCGGATATGTCATCAAGGACGGTCAGAACATCACGATTGATGATGAGGGAGTTATGATCACCTCCGATTTCAATTTTGTTGATATTGATTTCTACCTTGAGTACAAGGTAAGCGATCCGGTGGCTGCTTTTTATAACACCGAGAATCCGGCAGAGGTCATGAAGAATATGGCTCTTGCCAATATCAGAAATACAGTGGTTAATTACACGGTTGATGATGTTATAACCACAGCCAAGGGACAGATTCAGTCCGAGGTTAAGGAGAAGCTTCAGAAGGAGCTTGCGGACAACAACATAGGCATAACTGTTGTGAACCTGTCAGTTCAGGATGCAGAGCCGCCAACACAGGAAATCGTTCAGGCCTTCAAGTCTGTTGAGACTGCCAAGCAGGGCAAGGAGACAGCTGTTAACAATGCCAAGAAGTATAAGAGTGAGGAGCTTCCCAAGGCAGAGGCAGAGGCTGATAAGATCGTTCAGGACGCAGAGGCTTCCAAGCAGGCAAGAATCGCAGAAGCCGAGGGTCAGGTAGCCCGTTTTAATGAGATGTATGAGCAGTACAAGCTTCAGCCCTATATCACCAAGAAGAGACTTTTCTATGAGACCATGGAGGATGTACTTCCTGATCTCAAGGTTATAATCACTGACGGAAACACAGAGCAGATGCTGCCTCTGGATAGTTTTAACAATTAAGGGAGGCTGAGTATACTATGAAAAAGAATGGAATTATCAAAGCAATTATCATAATAGCTGTAATAGCGGTGATCGGAGTTATCTCCTCCGCAGGTTACGTTGTACATCAGAACGAGTATGTTACCGTAAGAAGATTCGGTAAGATCATAGCCATCGCCACTGAGCCCGGTCTTCACTTCAAGACTCCTTTCGTGGACGATACACAGTCAATCAGTGCCAAGATAGTACTGTATGATATTCCTGCATCTGATGTTATTACCAAGGACAAGAAGTCAATGATCACTGACACTTATGTCCTTTGGAAGGTATCAGAGCCTCTTAAGTATGTGCAGACTCTTAATGCCATCAGCGACAGGGCAGAGGAGAGAATTGAGGCTTCTGTGTACAATGCTACCAAGAATGCCATCTCTTCCATGACTCAGGATGAAGTTATTGAGGCAAGAGGAGAGCAGCTTACATCTCTTATCACTCAGGAAGCCAACTCTGATATGTCAGGCTATGGAATTACCATTGTACAGGCTCAGATCAAGTCTCTGGATCTTCCGGATGACAACAAGCAGGCTGTATATGAGCGTATGATCTCAGAGAGAAATAATATCGCAGCAGCTTATACCGCTGAGGGTGAAGCTGAGGCCCAGAAGATTCACAATGAGACAGATAAGCAGGTAAGGATCATCACAGCTAAGGCTGAGAAGGATGCTGCAGTTCTTGAAGCTGAGGGTGAATCTGCTTATATGGCTACACTTGCCAAGGCCTATGATACAGAGGAAAAGGCTGAGTTCTATAGTTTTATCCGCGGACTTGATACACTTAAGCAGTCACTTAAGGGAGAGAAGACGATAATACTCGACAAGAACTCAGAGCTTGCAAAGATATTGTATGGAAATTTCTGATATTTATAATGATTTTCAAGAATTTATGTGATTAACAGACAGGCGTCAGCGGGCAATAAGGTCCCTACTGATGCCTGTCTGCTTTTGATTTATCTGTCTTTTTAAAGTCTATGTTGATTTTTGTCTCCAAATGGTGTATTTTTTATAATATAGCTGATTATTTATGGTTCTTAAACAAATGCATTTATGCAGTCGTTTATTATTCCCACTTGTGCTAACAGAACATAGTAGAGAGAAACATAGCTTAAACATATATGCAACAGTGCCTTTAGGCGCAGAATGGAGTTATTTTGAGAGAGAGATATGAAACACTGAAACTAACTGACCTCAGGGAGATTGCCAAGAAGAGAGGCATCAAGGGAGCCACCGCCCTCAAGAAGTCTGAGATCATCGACCTGATGTGTGAGCTTGACCAGAAGGAAGCAGAGCAAAGTGCCGCTGCCAAGAAGGAAGAGCAGCCCAAGGAAGCTACAGAGGAGAAGAAGTCTCTTAAGAAAAAGAAGGTTATCGTTACCACTTCCGGAACGAATAAGTCTGATAAGAAGGAGATGGCAAGACCTGCAAGACCGGAGGGGAGATCCGAGAACAGATCAGATAACAGATCAGATAACAGATCAGATAACAGATCAGATAACAGATCCGAGAACAGATCAGATAGCAGATCTGAAAGCAGATCAGATAGCAGATCCGAAAACAGACCTGAGGGAAGACCCGAGGGAAGATTCGATAAATCACAGGAGACAGTACAGAAGACTGAAGATGTTAAGAAAGCTGAATCCGCTGATTTTGAGGATGAGGCAGACGGAGATAACGCAGACGGAATTCTTGAGGTAATGCAGGACGGTTATGGTTTCATCAGATGCGAGAACTACCTTCCGGGTGAAAATGATGTCTATGTGGCACCCAGCCTTATCAGGAAGTTCAACCTTAAGACCGGTGATATCCTTAAGGGAAGATGCAGAGCCAAGAAGGAGACAGATAAGTTTGCTGCTCTTTCCAGACTTGATACGGTTAACGGTTACAAGCCCGAAGTTGCCATGGGAAGATGGAACTTCGAGAATATGACACCTATTTTCCCTAATTCAAGGATCAGACTCGAGCAGCCCGGCTGCAGCGTTGCTATGAGAATCATGGATCTTATCAGCCCCATCGGTAAGGGCCAGAGAGGTATGATCGTATCACCTCCCAAGGCAGGTAAGACAACACTTCTTAAGGAAGTTGCCAAGTCAATCCTTAAGAATAACAGCAATATTCACCTTATCATCCTTCTTATTGATGAGCGTCCCGAGGAAGTTACGGATATCAAGGAAGAGGTAGAGGGACCTAACGCAGAGGTTATCTATTCAACCTTCGATGAGCTTCCCGAGCATCACAAGAGAGTTGCCGAGATGGTTATGGAGAGAGCCAAGAGACTTGTTGAGCACGGTCAGGATGTAGTTATCCTTCTTGACTCCATCACAAGACTTACAAGAGCCTACAACATCGTTGTCCCTCCTTCAGGAAGAACACTTTCCGGTGGTCTTGATCCTGCAGCCCTTCATATGCCTAAGAGATTCTTTGGTGCAGCCAGAAACATGAGAGAGGGCGGCAGCCTTACAATCCTTGCCACAGCTCTTATTGAGACAGGCTCCAAGATGGATGACGTTATCTACGAGGAGTTCAAGGGAACAGGTAACATGGAAATGGTTTTGGACAGAAAGCTCCAGGAGAAGAGAATTTTCCCTGCTATCAATATCCCCAAGTCCTCCACCAGAAGAGAAGATCTTCTTCTTTCCGCAGAGGAGCTTGCAGCTATCAACAACCTGCGTAAGGGCTTTAACGGCATGAAGGCAGATGATGCTGTAGACCAGTGCATCAATCTCTTCTCCAAGACAAGAAATAACGTTGAATTTGTCAGAATGGTAGAGAAGCAGGTTCGCTTCTGATACAGTATCAGTGATATAACAATAGAAAACGATTTGTGAACATCAAAAGACCAAGGCAATCACATCACTACATGTGACATGCCTTGGTCTTTTGATATCATTACATATTTCGAAGATCCAGAAGGTTGGCAATCTCTTCAGCTTCCTTGGCCTGACGTTCCTCCCTGCGCTTCTGCCTAAGAGTCTTCTCGGCGGAGACATGTTCAAGACGCTCCGGTGCGAAGGGATTCTCATCGGTGATCCTGACGGCGCCGGACTTATTCCTGGCGGGAATTGTCTGAGCGGCCAGATCCTGCTCAACATGCTCTATCTGCTGGCTCTCGCTGATCTCAGGATTAAGATCTGTGCCGGGAGATTCTCCGAGGGGAGTGTATTTCTCCCTGCGCTTGGTGGTAAGAAGGCTGATGAGATCCACGTTGAGATTGGAGATTGCACAGCCCACGGCGGTCTTGTCCTGAACCATGAAATGCCTTACCACGATGGTGCTGACCTCATAGCTGTGAAGGGTGGCGCCATAGCGGAACCTGATATCCAGCCTGTCGCCTATCCTTAGCTGTACCGATCTGTCCACGATGACGGATATTCCTCGCATGGAAAGGTCGTGAACGATACAGTTATAAAGAGTCTTAGTGTTGCCGTTAACGGACAGAAGCCCCAGCTTTTCAATATAGAAGCGTTCTGATTTTCTGGAATTCTCCGGTTCAAGTTTGGAGGAACATCTGATGAGATGGAAATTGCCGTAACGGGTTTTGACCGGAGTTATGGTGGTTGACATGAATTTGTAGATTCGCCCGTCTCTTTTGTTGCGGATTTCAATCTGAGAGGGTTCCAGGAACTGCATGTATTTGCCAAAATACTCCATGGGCTTTACCAGAAGGCCTGCCGACACACCAAAAATAGCCTCAGTCATAAGTACAAGGCTGTGGCCGTTTATCGAAGCATGGATTTTGACTTCCGAGCCGTTGGAAATATCGTTTACATTCATGCAGGATACCTTTTGAATTGTAACATTGTATCAATTCTATGATATAATATCCTGATAAAAAAGGAAACACAAAATGTAGTATTTAAACTGCATTATATAACAAAAAAATACATTAAATAGTGATTGGAGCAGCCATGATAAAAGAAAATCTTGAATTTGTGGAAGAAAACATACAAAAGGCCTGTGACAAGGCAGGAAGGAACAGAAGCGAGGTTACCCTTATTGCTGTCAGCAAGACCAAGCCCGTTGAGGCTTTAAGAGAGGCTATGGAATGCGGAATAAGGGTCTTTGGAGAGAACAAGGTTCAGGAGATGAGGGACAAGCATGCTGAGATCACCGAGGATCTTGACTGGCACATGATCGGTCATCTTCAGGCCAACAAGGTTAAGTATCTGCCGGGGATGGCCTGCATGATCCACTCCGTTGACAACATCAAGCTGGCGGAGGAGATTGAGAAGCAATTTGCCAAGCACGATCTTAAGATAGATGTTCTTCTTGAAGTTAATATGGCTCATGAGGATACCAAGTTCGGACTTGCTCCGGAAGAGGTTATTCCTTTTGTGAAGGAAATAAGCTCTCTTTCGCATCTTAATATCCGAGGACTTATGACAATAGCACCTTATACCGATGATCCGGAGAGTAACAGAGTATACTTCAAGGGACTGAGAGAGTTAAGAGACAGTATCAATGAGCAGAAACTCCTTCCTGCTCCGATGGACACACTGTCAATGGGTATGACAGGCGATTATATGATAGCCATAGAGGAAGGTGCCACCTTCGTAAGAGTTGGAACAGGAATCTTCGGTGAGAGGGATTATTCCAAAAAAATGTAATGTAAAAACACAGAATCTTAAATAAATATAAACGAATTTACACTAATAAGGCCAGATAGTATAATTATTCTATATCGGGAAGAATATAGGAATAGGAAGTCTGAGCATGCAAAGAACGGAACTGTTGTCAAAAAAGGTCTCTATTGAAGACCTAAATCACCTGATAGATACCGGCCATGTTTTTGTGACTCCCTTTGGTCTTAACAGGCAATGCTACATTGTGGTTAATCACAAACCCTTTATGGTTATAGCTACAGACGTTTCCATAAGGGGTGTGCAGCTTAGCGGAGCCTGGTACACCTGGGAGGATCTGGATGCCATGGGCGGTGTTTATGATTCGGAATTTGAGGCTCTTAAGGCTATAGCCGGCGGAGCATAACATAATAGCATTATTACGAGGATGTAAGACGAAAGCCGTGACGGCCTTCGTCTTATTGCATTCATGGGAAATTATAAAGAATGTATAAACTCTTTGCAGATAATGATAATTTTAGCCTGTTTCATGTTAAAATAAATGTTACGCACGATTATTTGGAGGAGTAGTTTTGGGGTACGTTAATTTCTATATTGAAGCACACATAGCATGTATACTTTTGATCGGTCTTATCGGAATCAAGATTGCCAAAGGCGTCAATAAGCAGTTTACACAGATGATATTGGGGAATATCGTCGTTGTTCTGATTGCGTATTACTGCGCAGAGATTTTCTGGGCCCTGGTGGATGTGGGCTATCTGGGAGAATCCAAGTCACTTTTGTACTTATCCAATTTGTTTACTTATCTGCTTTTGAGTGTTGGCGCGTATTTATGGTATATTCTCTCGGAAGCGATTCAGAACGATAAGTCTGTGGAAAACGACATCACCAGGCTTATTCTCAGCATACCGGTATGGATATCCGGAATCCTGTGTGTCTCCGCTTACAGGACAGGTCTTGTTTATTATATTGATGAAAACGGCAAACTGGTGGGGGGTAAGCTCTATCTGATCCTTGTTATCGTTCCCTTCAGCTATATGATAGCGGCTTCAGTCAAGGCTTTTTACAGAGCCTTCAACAAGGATAAATATGCTGACAGAAATATATATTTCATGATCGGTATGTTTCCGCTCACACCTATCGTAATGGGAGCGCTTCAGGCCAAGTACTGGAGAATCCCCATGGTATGTTACGGAACAGTTGTGGCGGTCTACTATGTTTACATTACTATGCTGGATAATCTCATATCTCTTGATCCTCTTACCCAGATCAACAACAGACATCAGATGTTCAAATATCTGGCTCAGAAGATGAGAAATGAAGAACCCGGCATGTCTCTTTTTGTACTGATGGTGGATATTGATGATTTCAGAAATATCAATGAGACCTATGGGCGACTTGAGGGTGACAGAGCCCTTGTAAGAGTTGCCAATTCCATTAAGAGTGCCTGTCAGGGTCCAAGAAACAGATTTTTTGTATCAAGATATGGTGGAGACGAATTCGTGGTAATTGCACAGATGGCCTACAAGGCTGAGGCTGTCTGGCTCTCAGATCAGATCAAGAACAATATCAAGAGAATGACACAGGATCTGGGACTTAGCTACAATATCACCGTTAGCGTTGGAATTGCCCAGTATGACTACGCTGCTCCGATCTCTCTTAAGGCATTTATATCAAGAGCTGATCTTGATCTGTACAATCAGGCAGCGAAGGAGTGACAACAGAATATGCAGAGTTTAAACGTGGTCTAGAACAAAGAGCTGACCACGTTTATTATTATTCCGGCAAGTATAAATGCTGCGAGTATGGATATTGCATAAATGAATTTCATTCTGGCCATTGTATTTCCCCCGTATATGTACTCTTTATCTAATCATACTATATATTTTTCTTGTATGAGAAAAGAATTTTGTATGGAATATATTGTATAATTAATTTGGTGCGTGTTGAGGCAAATTGACTATAAAGGGATAAAAAATGAAGGTAAAGATGATAACCTCTCCGACCATGGAGCTATACAAAAACATGATAATGCCGGATGTCTATCAGGCTATCGAAAATGGTGCGCCCATGACTGCGATAGGTCTTAGTAAGGACAATATTGCTGTAGGTGCGCTGGTAGGTGCGATAACAAACGGAGATGTATTTGAGGTACAATCGCTATACGTTGACGAGAAGTACAGAAGGCAAGGAGGCGGAACCATGCTGGTTAAGGCTCTGCAGTCTCTTTTGGAGAAGAGGGAGCTTCCGGCTGTGCTGTCCTGTCTTGAAGGTTATGATGAGAGCGATGCGTTAATGTCGTTTATGGAGTCCATAGGAGCCGCCCGGGATACTGAGCTGGAAGGAATCTATCGTGGCCGGCTGAGATCTTTCTGGGAATCGGGACTTTTTAGCAGGGATTACAACAATCCCGATATTAAGAGGTTTACGCAGCTAAGTGATACGGAATTGGATGATGTCACGAAGATCATTTCAAGGTTTGAGGTTCCGATAGAAGGCGACTTTCTTCAGTCCGGGGGGATACTTAAGAAAGCCAGTCTGGCTGCAACCAAAAATGGAACTGTGCAAGGCATAATGCTATATTGTTCCGATGGCAGCAGTGAGCCAATTATCCTTGTTTCCAAAATTGAGGATGCTTCAGTTCTGGCGGGGCTTATAAATACCGGACTGATTGTCTGCGAGGAGGTTCTGGGGGCAGATGCCTATGTCAGAATACCGGTCTGGGCCGAACGTTATCACAGATTGCTTGAAAACATAGATGGAATGACGAACCTGCAACATAACTATATATTCTAAAATCATTTTTCTTATATGAGGGGGAAAAATGGATACTAAGAATCTATACGAGAAGAGTCTAAGCAAAAAGGTAACAGAGGTAAATAAGGGCGGTATCAATACCGGTGCCGACCAGAGTCAGGAACTTCTTAAAAACATCATGACAGTTCCGAAGCTCCGGGAGTCTAATAATAAGACTCTTGAAAAAAAGTCAAACAAGATAAGCGAAGATGTAAGCAAGGACGCTTTTTTAAGTGGTCTTCTCAAGAAAAACGAAGATCTGTTTCAAGAAGGATTGAGCATTTTGGGGGAAGAGGATGAAAAAGACTTAAGTCTTGATGAGTCCCTTTCCGGAATTGATAAGGAAATCTTAGCACCGCTTCATGACAAGACTACGAGATTTAAGAGATATACGGACTATCCTTCACTTGTTCAGAAGGATAAGATCAAGGTGGGAAATTTACTTAATAATGCCGGCACCGTGGTTAAAAAGGGCGCTTTTGATGACCAGATGCTGGAGACCGGCAGGCAGTTCATTCAAAAGATCAACCAGCATTTCGGCATTGATAGCAATCCCACAGGTACAGAGAAGAAGTTCTTCCGGGAGATAGGATCAAAGGAGACCGTAGATTTTCTGTATGTTGACGGAAAACCTATTAAGAAATACGTTTCAGATGAATACGGCTACAAGGGTTCTGGAAACAAACAGCAGGAGAAGCAGATTCTGGGAGCCTATGCGGCCATGATAGCTGCAAGGCAGAACCATGCCATTACCCTGGTGCGCCCTGTTATCATCAACGGCGTAGCTGAGGTGGACATACAGAATGTTGGTACTTACACCGGCGGGAATCTTAGCCGCTCTGATAAGGTTAAGGCCATCGGCTATGGATTAAAAGGAAATGAGTACGTAAAGTATTGCGAGAGTGCCTTCAGAATTGATATGAGAGCCAAGGCCGGAAGGGCTCTTAGGCGTGCCACCGGCAAAAATGTGCAGGGGCTTGATAAGCTTTTGCAGCTTAAGACTAATCTTGAGGAAGCCGGAAGGGGCTCCCATGAGGACTACAACGCATTTTTGAGAGCCTTTAACAATTATTTTAAGGCGGTTGAATTCATAGGTCTGAATCCTGACAATATGGAAGTTGACGCCAAAGACCTTAAGAAATTGCATAAGCTCAGCGAAAAAGTCACCTCCACTGCTATAGACTATCTCAAGGGAAAGAAGATGAATCTTCCCAGACACCTGGCTGTCAGGGACATCAGAGACCTTGTATCTACTCATTCAGGCACTATGTGGGGCTACCTGCGTGACGGAATAAAAGACAATGGCACCATATCCCTTAAGGACATTTTGGACAAAGAGCAGGACGGCTTTGCTATCTACGGAATGCAGCAGGAGATCGATAACCTGAAGGAAAATAAAAAAGCCGGTGATAAAAACGAATATCAGAGGCTTGAAGGCACCGTAAAGATGGAGACCGGGCAAAAGAGCCGAATGAACGTCAAGACAGCTCTTTTAGCGGATGTAAGTGTAAATGACACCTATAAAAAGCTGGTGAAAGCGCAGAATGACAACAATGTCGGGGATGAGGTAAGAACCCAGTATGCAAGACAGTTTCTGCAGATGGCTGCAACCTGTATGGTACATAGTGAAACCTATGGACAGCAGCTGCGAGACAGATATGCAGAAGATGCCGGAAGTGAAGATAAGCTGATCTTCAGAACAGCTCAGGATCAGGTCTTCAAGGCCTTTAGCAGTGAATTTAAGAATATTCCTGCCCTTAAGAGCGCTCTTGATTTCATGAAGGAGCAGTATAACTCGCAGGTGGCTATGGAGATGACTTATGCTACAAATACAGTCGGTAACAATATCACCTTTGAGGAGTTCAAAAAGTACGGCGGTTCTGCGGAGCATACCTATGTAACGGAGAAGGAAGCTGCAGAGATAGTCGCTACCAGCAGCGGTTTTCTATGTACCAAGAAGGTTCAGGGTAAGGACGGAATTGTTGAACTTAGACCGTCACTTCCTGAATTTGCAGTACTTGATAAGGGTAACCCCATCGAGAAGCCCGTTCCCTTAAGGAAGACCATGAAGACAGTATTTAAGGCTATAGCCTATTTCGCAATGGATGAAAACGGTCAGATGAAGCTGGATGTGGGCAAAAAAGAGGAGGAAAACCTGATCTATTGGCTGGACAGGCTTTTTACCTTGGAACAAAAAAGATCTGATAAAGAGAAATTTGAACTTACCTGTGATGAGGTTCTGTTCGATGCTGTGAAGACTATGCTGACTGCGGAATACAGGCGCAAAGGCAGAAGGCATGCTGAGCATTATGCCCATAATGATGCAGTTGATATTGTCGAGGACTTTAAAAAGATCTATCTGGGTAATGAGGACAATATGGTTAGCTCTCCGGATGTAGGAGTTTTGGGACTTGCTGTTGGCGCAGACGTTATGAAGAAGATCAATGTAGATGAATTCTTTAACGACCCGAAAGTACAAAGCATTAAGGTTGCGGGGCAGCCCATAACAAAAGCTGAATATGAAGAGATCATCAATGAGATGAAGAAGGAGGTGACTCAGGCAGAAGCCGAGTTTAAACAGATAAGGGATATGGATCTTGATGATGAGGAGATGCCATGTTTTTCGTCCTGTTTTGATAATGTGCACTATCAGAAGGACTTATATTACAGCCATGTGGGAAGGCAGCCCAGACAGAGTTTTCTGTATAAATTAAACGCCCTGGCCAAGGCAGATCCCAATGGGCTTCTTGATGCGATGTTAAGTCACCTGGACTATATGCTTGATAGCTCAGGAAAAGAGCAGGAGGTTAAGGACGCAGATCGCCAAAAGCTTATGCAGCTGGATCAGCAGAGAAAGAAAAACGGCTCCCTTACACCGAAAGAGATTGAATCGCTTAAGGAAACATACAGGGAATATTCCAAATATGATGCTCATAAAGGAGCAAATCTCGGAACAACAGGCAAGACAACTTATACCATTGAGACCTATGCCTGCACACCCGATAAGCTATATCAGTCACCCTATACCTTCAAGGCCCGCATCGGAAGATACAATTCAAACAAGGCCCAGCAGAAATTAGATGGTGATACCAACGAAATAATGCATGACGGAATGGAAGCATTTTATAACAAAGATAACGGATTAGTTCATTGTGAGAGCAGAAAAAATGCGTTGAGATGTCTTGTCAAAGAAGCTATCAGGACTAAGTATGTTGTTAAGGAAATAAACAAGCAGATCTAAGGAATATGTAGATATTAGAAAAGCAGATTGGAGGGGCGTATGCAGATTTATGTAGCGGGTAATGTACTAAGAAGCGGAGACGGATCTATCAAGCATCCCTTTAAGACTATTCAGGAGGCTGCGAATATTGCAACCCCCGGTGATACTGTTTTTGTGGCACCGGGTATTTACAGGGAACATGTCAGACCCATGAACTCCGGCACTGAGGATAAGAGAATAACCTATGTCAGCACCGCAAGAGGCGAGGCTGTTATTACCGGTGCTGAGGAACTTACCGGGTGGGAAGCCTTTGAGAACCTGTACAGAGTAAGGATTCCGGACAGCTTTTTTGGGAGCTTCAACCCTTATGCAGAGGCAGTAAGCGGCGACTGGTGCTGGATGAAAAATAGTCCCGCACACCTGGGGGAACTGTACCTTGATGGCAAGTCCATGTATGAAGTTCAAGATATTCCGTCCTGTATGCATCCCGAGAAGAGCAAAAAATCCTGGGATCCTGAATTTAGCGTGTATACATGGTTTACAGCAAGGGAGAATGGTGAGACTATTATTTATGCTAACTTCCAGGGCAAGGACCCCAATAGGGAAAATGTGGAGCTCTCTGTCAGGAAGGCATGCTTTTTCCCTGAAAAATCAGGAATAAACTATATCACTGTGTCCGGCTTTTGCATCAGACAGGCTGCAACTCAGTGGGCGCCTCCAACTGCATACCAGGAGGGAATGATAGGTCCTAACTGGGCCAAGGGCTGGATAATCGAGGACTGTGATATCTATGAGTCCAAGTGCAGCGGAATTTCCCTTGGAAAATACTATCAGAGAGGCAGTAACAACAAGTGGACCACCACCTTCGTCAAGGATGGAACCCAGACCCAGAGGGACGCCGTATGTCAGGCTGTCAATGAGGGCTGGAGCAAGGAGACGGTGGGCTCTCATATTGTAAGGCGCTGCGATATCCATGACTGCGGTCAGACCGGAATCGTGGGCCATATGGGCGGTGCTTTCTCAATCATTGAGGATAACCACATACATCACATCAACAACAAACATGATCTGGCAGGAGCGGAGATAGGCGGTATCAAGCTCCATGCTGCAATTGATACAATCATAAGGCGCAATCACATTGACCATTGCACAAGAGGAATCTGGCTGGACTGGGAGGCCCAGGGTACGAGAGTAAGTCAGAACTTTTTGCATGACAACGTGCCGCCCAAGGGGACTCTTATCGACAACGGACTGTCCCTTGGTGAGGATATATTTGTGGAGGTATCCCACGGGCCTACGCTTATTGACCACAACCTTATGTTGTCGGACATTGCGGGCAGGATCAGTACACAGGGTATAGCCTTTGTTCACAACCTGATCGCAGGCTCCTTTAGCTATGTGGGACAGGGGTGCGATAACGGCGGCAAGAAATTTGCCAGCGACAGATATACGCCCTATCATTTGACTCACTCTACCAAGATTGCGGGCTTTATGACCATACTTCACGGAGATGCCAGATTCTACAACAATATTTTTGTGCAAAAGACCGTGAGACAGGACCTGGTGGATTTTTGCGTGGAGAACAGAACAGATACCATGGACAGAAACAATTTCATCTGCGGTACAGTGCCCTACAACAGTTTTCCGTCACCTTCTGAGTATTTTAAGGGATTTGACGGGCTTAATGTTGAGGAACACTGTCCAAGAGATGTATACTATGACAGACTGCCTGTTTATTTTGGCGGCAATGCATATTTTAACGGCGCAAGATGCTGCACAGGTGAGACCGCTCATGTGGACAATGACCATAAGATCAGCTTCTATGTGGACGAGAACGAAGGCAGATACACACTTCACACCAATCTCTATGAGTTCCTGCCAAGGAACTTCACAATACCGGTGAATACCCAGCTCCTGGGCCTTGCCTTTGAACCGGAGCAGAGATTTGAGAACCCCGACGGCTCCGAGATATCCTTTGACACGGATTACTTCGGAAGAAAAAGAGGGAGATATCCCGTTGCCGGACCTTTTGAGGAGTGCGGAAGTGACAGATTTACGGTGCAGACTCCGGGCTTTGGCTCTTTTCTTGTAAACAATGCGCCAAAGGGCAGGATTGAGAAAAAGGGAGATAACAAGTCCGATGCGGGCTTCGAGGAAGCAGACGAAGTCTATGAAGAGATCAGGGATGAAGAACCTGCGGACAGCATTTTTGGCGAAGAACTGAAACAGGCCTCAGCACCCAATTTCACAATAGATGAGGATGATTTTGAGAAAAAGGATCTGGTGAGCGAAGTAAATGCAAACATACTTCTCACCGGCTGCGATAATGTGGGCATCAAATTCCCCTTTGAGGATGAGCTTTTTATCGTCAGTGACATGTTCGTCAAGGGCAATGAAGTATGGCTCTATGACAGCATCAATGAAAAGCTGGTGGAGCTGGACTGCGAATACGGTATCTACAGAAACCTGAAAAAATGGTCTGTGGGAGCCATGCAGTCAATTGACGTATCTGACGATCCCAACTGCGAGGGCTTCGTAAGAACTGCCGGGACACTTCTGTGTATCTTAAGTAAGAGCCTGGCTCACGACCCGGCAGACACCTGCGCAACCATTCAGGACAAGGTTAATGCAGGCATTGAACCTAAGGGTATTAAAATGCGTTTTACGCCCAGATACCTTAAGTTCATAAGGAATAAGAAATTCATATCCCTTGAGGATGTAATATATCGAATGAGTAAAGGTGCCATGGACATAGTTACGGAGCGCCTTGAACATCTATAAACTTAAGTGAGGAAGATATTTTTTAATGGCAGCAAGTACAAACTGGTATGAACTTGATAATGCGGCAAAGATAATACCCGCATCGGCGAAGGGGGCCAACACCAGAGTTTTCAGACTCTCCTGCGAACTCAAGGAGAATGTGGATCTGGAGACTCTGCAGAAAGCTCTGGATGAGACCATAGAGGAGTTTCCGTTTTTTAACTGCGTACTTCACAGAGGAATCTTCTGGTATTATCTGGAGGAGAGTAACCTAAGGGCAGTGGTGGAGGAGGAACATACTCCCGCCTGTATGCCGCTGTATATCCCGGGACATAAGAACCTGCTATACAGAGTAAATTTCTATAAAAAGAGAATAAATCTTGAGATGTTCCATGTGCTGGCGGACGGAACAGGAGCCTTCATGTTCTTTAAGAGCATGGTGACCAGGTATCTTCAGCTTCGTCACAATCTTGATGAGAACATCAAACCCACGGATGACTTCTCCGTCGAGGAAAAAACGGGAGATGCTTTCGGGGATTATTACAGCAAGCAAAAGGGGCTTAAGCAGCTCAAGGAAATGTCATCCACCAAGGCCTATCAGGTCAGCGGTGAGCTGGATGATTACCTGCTTCCACATCTTGTGGAGGGCTGCGTTTCCGCAGGTAAATTCCTGGAACTGGCTCACAGTTACAACACCACAGTTGGTGTTCTGTGTGTGGCAATCTATATCAAAGCCGTTATTCAGGGCATGAACAGACTCCAGAAGAGAAGACATGTGGTTGTGAGCGTGCCGGTTAATCTCAGACAGTATTTTAACAGCGGAACCACCAGGAACTTTTTTGGCGTAATCAATATTGATTACGATCCGGCGGACTACAACGGCGAGCTGGAGAGCATCATAACTCCCGTTGCCAGAGACTTCAAGGAGAAACTTTCCTCCGACAGCATAGAGAAGACTATGAATTCCTATGCCGCTCTGGAGCACAATTTCGGAATCAAGATGATACCCCTTCCCCTTAAGGATATCGGTATCGGTTTCTTTGACAGATCGGCGAAAAAAGGAGTTACCAGTTCCATGTCCAACCTTGGTCAGATCAAGATGCCCAAGGAGGTGGAGGATTATATCGAGGGTTTCTCAGCCTTCATGACAGCCTCCTCCCAGCAGGTATGCGTATGTTCTTTCAAGGACAGAATGGTATTTGGAGAGGTTTCGCCCTATAAGACCCACAAGATCATGCTCAATTTCTTCAGATGCCTTACGGAGCTGGGAGTTGAGGTGGTTCTTAGCAGTAACGACTATGACGAGGAGTAAGTTAGTATGCAGTATTGTCCCAAATGTAAGGTTAATATAAGAGGAAACAAGAGGTGCTGTCCACTGTGTCAGGGCCAGCTCAAGGACTCGGAACTTCAGATGGAGCCTCCTTTTCCCAGGATAAAAATGAATAAGGTCAGCAATATCACTTTTATGAAGATGTGCACCTTTCTTTTCATAGCGCTGGAGATCATTTTTGAAACCATTAATATTATGACCCACAGAGAGCACTCCTTTATCGGAGTTGTAATGCTGGGATTAGTGGCAGGCTGGGTTACGATCATAACCACCTTGTATCTTAGGAACAACCTTCTTAAGGTTATAACCTGGGAGGTATTTGTTGCTATTGTTGTTGATATTTATATCGATATGAAAACGGGGTTCCTGGGTTGGAGCCTTGTGTGGATGGTGCCCGGAACTCTGATAGGGCTGGCGATCGCCACAATAATCATAGCCAAGGTGCTTAAACTCAGGCTTGATGAGTACGCACTGTACATCGTATTTGATATTCTGATGTCTCTTATCCAGATAATATTCATCAGAAACGGAATGAACAAATTTCCATGGCCTGCGGGCATCAGCATTATGATCTATCTGATCCTGGGGGTTGCCATGGTGATTTTCAGATTCAGGGATCTGAAGAATGCATCACAAAAAATGTTTAACATGTAAGGTTGACCTATGAGCATAAAAAACCGACTCACCAAAAGGAATTTCAAAAGAGGAATTGTTTTTGCCGAGGGGCTTGGAGATTTTGTGGAGAGCAGGCTGGGGAAAGCTGTGGAAGAGGGGCGATTCAAAGCCCATGATCTTCCGGAGGAGCCTGAGAAGCTGACCTGGTACAGAGTGCCTCTTGAAAAGGGCCTTTCCGGGGATGGCTCGGAATATTATATCTATGTAAAGCTTGGGGACCCGGATAAGCTTTGCATCTTTTTCTCGGGGGGAGGAGTTGCGTGGAATGAGTACACCGCCGCAAGGCCTGTTACAGGCGGCAAGGTGGCGGCAGGACTTCCCAATTATTATTGGAATAACCTAAGACCCTTTACCCAGATCATGAACATCAACGTGGGAATCACGGATGTCTTTACGGATAAGAATCCCTTTAAGGAATGGAGCTTTGTGGTAATAACCTATGCCACAGGGGATTTTCATATCGGAAACAACGACTATCCCTACAAGACCGAGGACGGCAGGGATGAGGTTCTTCATTTTCACGGTTATGTGAACTTTCTGCAGAGCATGCAGGTGGCAAAAAAGCTGTTTCCTAAGCCGGATACCCTTCTTATAGCCGGTAATTCCGCCGGAGCCTTCGCTGTACCGGCTCTTGCGGGAGAAGTGGTGGAGGACTACTATCCAAAGGCACGAAACATCACGCTTTTTTCCGACAGCGGACAGCTCCTATACAAGAATTGGAGGAAGACCGCCAAGAACATCTGGATGAGCAAAGAGTCCCTCTGGAAGTCTATCCACGGGGACAATATTACCCTGGAATGGTACAAGGACCTCTACAGCAGGTTCGGAGACAGGTTCAGGTATCTGTATTCCAGCTCCAGTCATGATTATCTTCTGAGCGCCTATTATAACGATATTGTACACAAAAAGTACAAGACCGATGCAGATGTTCAGGAAGAATATTATCAGCAGCTTAAGGTCATGGTGGCAGAGCTCAAGGCCATCACTCCGGCCTTTGGAATATTCATAAATGACTGGAGGATTCCCCTGATAACCATGGGGGGAACGGTTCATACCAGCGTCAGGGAGCCCCATTTTCTTCTTTTTAACCAGGATGGGATAACCCAGGCTGCATGGCTCCATGATGCAGTGGAGGGCAAGGTATATGACGTCGGGATGGATCTTCTTAAAAAAGATAAGACTAAAGGAAACACGAAATAACCGTAATATGGAATAACGTAAACAATAGAATATTGGTAAAACGGAGGTTATATGGCTTACACAGCGGATTGGAACTCATTATCAGGATACAGAGTACCACAGTGGTATCAGGATGCGAGATTCGGAATATTCATCCATTTCGGAATCTACAGCGTCCCTGCTTATGCCAATGAGTGGTATTCAAGAAACATGTATATTCAGGGAACCAGGGAGTTTGAGCATCATGTCAAGATCTATGGTCCCCACAAGGATTTTGGCTACAAGGATTTTATTCCCATGTTCAAGGCGGAGAAGTTTAACGCCGATGAGTGGGCAGAGCTTTTTGCCAAGGCGGGAGCAAAATATGTAGTTCCCGTTGCGGAGCACCACGACGGCTTCCAGATGTACAAGAGCAGCATCTCCAAGTGGAATGCCTATGAGATGGGGCCCAAGGTGGATTATCTCGGGGAGCTTAAAAAGAGTGTTGAGAAGAAGGGCATGAGAATAGGTGCTTCCTCCCACAGGATCGAGCACTGGTTCTTCATGAGTCATGGTAAAGAGTTTGACAGTGACATCACCGAGGATATCGGACCTGACAGCCTCTATTGGCCTGCAATGAAGGAGCCTGAGGATCATTACAATCTCTATGCGGAGCCTGCACCCACAGCAGAGTTTATGGAGGATTGGTTTAACAGGACCAAGGAGATCATTGATAACTATCATCCGGAGGTTCTCTATTTTGACTGGTGGATACAGGAAGCCTGCATGAAGCCTTACCTTCAGAGAATGGCAGCATATTATTACAATGAGATGGAAAAAATCGGAAAGTGCGGCGTTATCAACTACAAGCACGATGCCTTTGCCTTTGGATGTGCCGTTCCTGATGTGGAAAGAGGACAGCTCCCCACAGCCCAGCCCTATGTATGGCAGACTGACACGGCAATAGGAAGACATTCCTGGTGCTATACTACCGACAATGAATATAAGGACGCAGAGGAGATTGTATTTAACCTGGTAGATGCAGTATCCAAGAACGGCAATCTGCTCCTTAACGTTGGACCAAAGCCTGACGGAACCATATCCGAAGAGGATAAGAAGACCCTTCTGGGAGTGGGAGAGTGGCTCTCTAAGAATGGAGAAGCTATCTACGGCAGCAGATGCTATAAGTTCACCTGCGAAGGCCCCACCAAGACAGAAGGCGGTCAGTTTACCGATAAGAAAAAGCCCGAGTATACTCCCGAGGACTTCAGATTCACACAAAATAACGGCTGCATCTATGCAACAGCCCTTAAGTGCGCTGACAACGGTGAGTATCTCATTAAGAGCTTTGAGACAGAAAAAAACGCCGCTAACAGCGGCGGGTTCTCCGGAATCATTAATAAAGTTACAGTACTGGGAGATGGATCGGAAACAGTGTTCAAGAGAGATGAAGCCGGGCTTCATATCAAAACAGAGTATAGGAGCGATCTCCCGGTAGTATTCAAGATTGAAGTTCTGTAAAAGGAACAGATATCAATCAGTCAACAAAACATTCCTCGATGCGGGCTTCGTATTCTTCACGGAGCTCCTCGGGGATATCGTATTCATCAAGTGCCTCGGCTACGGACCAGTGTTCATTGGCCATAGAACGAAGAATGTTGCGAATTACATGAGAATCCAAAGCTTCTAAAGTAGCAGCGTTATTCATAATTTCATACCCTCCACACAATACATTAAAAACACTAAATAACGTTAACAAAATTTATGTTTTTAACTACAATATATTGTAGTATTAATTTTTTTTGATACAAGTATTGACATTTATTTTGAAATAATTTTTGTAGAAAATGCACAGAAAATGAGAGGAAATTGGTGCAAATGGTGGTTCTTGCAATTGTGCTTTCTATATGTGGACTTCTGACATCTTTTGGAGTTATCGGAATAATTCCGTCAATAATTGCATTTGGTCTGAGTACTTTTCTTTTTGTGCGGGAAAAGTCTATAAATGCTGCCAGAGCCATGGCAATTTCCGCTGTGGGTATTATTCTTCCCTTTATCATGTATTTCAACAGCTATGGGCTGGGACTTCCCAGGGTAAAGGATGAGAGACTTAATTTCCTCACCCAGATAATCTACGACAATTATTCAAATATGGGCTTTGATATGGATTTCCTTCTGAAGGAAAACGGTCTTTTTGCTGAAGGCATTTTTGAAAAGAGTAACAGAGGCCTCGACGGAGATGAGATCTATTATGTTTCAGATGGCGCGTCTGTTGATTCACTGGCAGAGGCCAAGGAAACAGCCAGAAAGGATGCAGCTCAGGTGGCAAGTACTGAGGACTATGGTTATGCATCAGGTGATGGAAGCCTGGACGAGAGTTCAGAAGGAAGCTCCGGTAAAAAGGGCATACTTAACGAGGTGTTCTTTGCAGATGTGGATCCGGACAGTATCTTTGAGAGCATAGACAGCAATGGTGATAAGAACAGCGGCTACGGAGCCGACAGGGTAGGACCCTCCGATGATACTATTCCCTCCTATGGCGGCCTTCCCATGGGAACAATGCTTCTTGGACAGTACTTCAGAGAGGATGATCATAACTGTAATCCAATTTTGGTCTTGCAGAATAAGACTGATGAGGAGTATCGTTATGAATGCCGGTTTATTGCCAGGGACGAGGAGGGCGATGAACTGGCAGTTTCCGAAAAGACTGTTGAAGTTGTAAAAGAAGGGGCCAAGTTCATATTTGAGGGAAGGTTCGACAAGGCAGAGCTAGCCGGTAAGCTTCCCGATATGTATGAGTTCTCAGTGACGAGAAGAGCACCCTATGAGAAGGATATGTCCGAACAGGTGGCGGTATCTTCCAGGGTTGAAGGGGGCACGACAGTGCTTACCGCCAACAACGTAAGTGATAAAAAAGTCAAGGTGGATGCCTATGTTCTGTTTTTTGACGGAAATGAGCTGGTGGACTGTATCTGGATGATTCCCCAGAATAACGGCTTAGTCTCCATAGAGCCCGGAAGCGCCGCATCCATTAAGGGCGATGCCTATTACAGATTTGACAGGATTGAAACATACTATACCGCCTATGAGGCAGTGGGAGAATGAAGCGATGGACAAAGCCCGTAAGATGGACTACAGAAAGTACGAGATATATGATTTTGACAACAGCAGCGCCTTCAATATGTCCTCCGGTTACAAGGAGAGAAGTTATAAGACTCATTGGCACTCCTATGGGGAGATCATTCTGGTGGGCCCCGGAGACACCAACGTGTTTAAGGTCAATCAGAGTACCTACAAACTGGTGGAAGGGGATTTTGTGATCGCCTGGCCCATGGAGATGCATGCCATAGTGGATGCGGACAGGAAAGATTCCCTTGTGATGCAGTTCAGTAATGCCTTCCTGAATACTCTTTTTGACCTTCAGAGGATAATGCATATCTACAGAAATCTGCATGTTATCTGTATCAACACACATCCTGAACTGGCTGAGAAACTCAGGAAGGTCACAATGCAGATGCGAGACATCTTTTTCTCAGGCGGAGCCAACAGGGAGCTTAAGTGCTGTATGCTTCTTATGGAGTTTATGCTGATTCTGGATGAGCACAGAGAGGAGTTGTCGCCGGAGCTTAACCTTAATTCCCAGAATGCCTATGAAGATGACGTCATGAGACGCATGATGATGGTCACGGATTACATCAAAAATAACCTGACGGCAGATGATCTGTCTCAGGGAGCAATGGCCGAAATGGCAGGTATAAGCAGGGATTATTTCTCAAGGATATTCAAGAATATTACCGGGATGAACTACAGCAAGTGGCTCAATATGATCAGAATGGAGAAGGCCACGGAGCTGCTATCCCATAACAATATGACTCTTACTGAGGTGGCAATGTACTCCGGATTTAAGAGCATTCCCAGTTTCAACAGAGTTTTTCATGATGAGAAGGGAATGGCCCCGGGAGAGTACAGGACGCTGTTTGTGGAGGATAAATGATCATTCGCCCTCGGGCTTGGAGCTGTCCACCACCATGCCGATGGATTCCATGGCAACTTCATAGAGGCTTGCAAGCTGCTTGGCGCCTTCATCGTCTTTTTCCGCAAGTCTTCTGTACTGGGTGGTAAAATAGCTTTTTGCCTGTTCGATGGTAGCTTTGGTTATTATATGACCATTGCAGTACATTGCTCCGGTCTCGGCATTGTATTTGCCTGAGCTGAAGCTCTTTTTCTGAGCATCACCCATACCCATGGATTTGGCAAGTGACTGGATAAGATCTTCTCTTCCTTGTGGCATAACTACCTCCAACGTTGTTAACAGTTTTGTATATATACTAATAACATTATAACGTATATCAGGGCTTTTGTACCAGAATTTTGGCAATTGGCAAATAAATTATACGCAATTAAATTTTGCAATTGTAATTTAAACCGATATGGATTATACTCCAAAGAAGAATGGAGGTACGATTATGGCATTTTCAATATTTGTTTTGATAATCGGATTAGTATATATTGCAATACTTGAGCTGTCCAAGAACATTATTGCCGGCTGGATCGTGGCTATTCTGGCAATGGCAGCCATGATAATAGGCAGGGCATATCTTATTAAGAAGGACAGGTATGACAAAAAGACCCCCTTTATCCTGTGGGCATGCTTCATACTTGTGCTTATCGTGAATCTCAAAGTGACAGAGCCTCCCATTAAGAGAGTCCCTGCCGTCGATAACAAAAATCCCGATGTGACAGACGTAATAACAATAGATCAGGGGGATCTGACCGGGGTATATAACGCCGATCACTCCGTTAAGGTATATGCAGGTATTCCCTACGCTGCAGCTCCCGTTGGCGACTTAAGATTCAGGGAACCCCAGGCTCCCGAGAGCTGGGAGGGAGTAAGAGCCTTCGACCATTTCGGACCTATGGCAATGCAGAAAAGAGACTCGGAACTATATAGTTCTTTATCCCATATCGTTGGCTGGAATGAATACAATTTCAGATTCGGAGATGAGTACAGAGAGGAAGTCAGTGAGGACTGTCTGTATCTCAATGTCTTTTCCCCGGAGAACAGGCAAGAGGATGAGCTTCTTCCTGTAATAATCTATATTCATGGAGGTTCACTTACCACAGGTACGCCCTCTTATTCAGAGTACAGAGGTGAGGACCTGGCTAAAAGAGGAGTGGTATTTGTTAACTTCGCTTATCGACTCGGTGTTTTTGGCTACTATACCGCCGACGATCTCAAGGCGGAGTCTCCAAACGGGACAACAGGTAACTACGGACTTCTTGATCAGATAGCAGCTCTTCAGTGGGTATATGACAATATCGAAGCCTTTGGCGGAGACAAGGATAGAATAACAATTGCCGGAGAATCAGCCGGTTCTTCAAGTGTGAATGCGCTGTGTGTTTCGCCTTTGTCTGAAGGGCTTTTCCAATATGCCATAGCAGAGTCCAGCGGTATTTCCATGAAGGTGCCTTTCCATACCTTCAGAAGCTATGAGGATGCAGTTGAGACGGGAAATAAGGTGAGAGAGGAATTTAACGCAGCTTCTTCCCAGGATCTTCGAAACATCCCCGCAGAGGAACTTGTTAAGACAGCAACCCATAACGGCTCCATGACAGTTGACGGCTACGCCATAACAGAGCAGCCCTATCTGACATATCTTAAGGGTGAAAATCATGAGAAGGCTCTTTTACACGGCTTCAATGTTAAGGAGTCTGATGCCTTTATGCTGGGTACAAAGGCAACTAAGGAGAACTATGTTGAACTCCTGGCAGAGGATATCGAGGACTACGCCAAGGAGATGGCACAGGTGGTTCCCTATGATACACCTCAGAGAGACCACCACTACATTGTTGATGCCATGGGAGAAGCCAAGGGAGCCCTTAACGTGGCCTACAGCGCCATGTGGTTCTCATATTCCCACCATGTCTGGAACAGATGGATGGTGGAGCAGGGGCGCCCAAGCTATGAATATTACTTCACCAAGACCAACAGGTCCCTATCCAATTATCACGCCGGCGAGCTTCCCTATGCCTACGGCAATCTCTGGAGACATCCCGGCCTCTACGATGAGGAGGATTACAAGCTCTCTGAGATAATGCAGAGCTACTGGGTGAACTTTGCCAAGACCGGCAATCCCAATGGAGATGGGCTTCCTGAATGGGAGATGAGAGATGAGGATCAGACTAAGGTGCTTCAGTTGGATACGGAGATTAAGATGGTAGATGATCCCAATGAAGCTATATATGAGGTAATTGATAAGTTCCAGGATAGTAAATAATGAAATTCATCAAAGATGAATTCATAGTGAGTATAGAAAAATTTGGAGAGAATTGGTACTACATGGAGGCGCGTTACTAAAGAGATGTACAAAAATGAAGAGTAGAATTTGTTAGATATGTACAAAAATTGTAAAGAAAAGCGGAAACTATTCTATATCCATTGCGTTTTTATAAGCAAAAGTATATTATAGTGTCATGAAATTAATGATGAGACTTGAGAAGAGAGTGTACAGGTGCACGGGAGAGAATCCCGATGTATTCGTGCGCTCAATTTTTATGCAAAAAACTGCATAAAAATTGAAAATATTATATGCACACTCGCACGATAGGAAGATGTTGCTTGTCGCAACCGTGCTCGGTGCATGAATTTCGCAAGCAAAATTCAAATATATTTGTGCGATAGGAATAATATATGACCAACCGAGAATTCATTGAAAAAGTGGAAGCCTGCCCCATAATCGCGGCGGTGAAGGACGACGAAGGACTGGAAGCGGCCCTTAGGGAGGAAGTGGAGATCATCTTTGTTTTGTATGGAGATATCGTTACCATTCCTGGGATCGTGGACAGGATAAAGGCAGTGGATAAGGTGGCAATGGTCCATGTGGATCTACTTACCGGTCTTAATAATTCCAAGGACGTTTGCACCGACTTTATCAAGAACAACACCAAGGCAGACGGCATCATAACCACCAAGAGCGGGCTGATCCAGCATGCCAAGGAGCTGGGCCTTAATACGGTGCTGAGGTATTTCATCCTGGACAGCATGGCGCTTACAAACATAGAGAAGCAGGCTGCCAATAAAACCATAAGACCCGATCTCATCGAATTTCTGCCGGGAATAGTACTTCCCAAGATGATCAAACGCATCAACAGAGTCAGCAGAGTTCCCATAATCGCAGGGGGACTGATCTCAGACAAAGAAGATGTAATGAATGCCCTGGACGCAGGAGCAATCGCCATTTCCTCCACCAACGAGGAAGTATGGCAGCTGTGAACTGCAGGGCAGACAGACAATAAATAAGCTAAGCAATGGTTTCCAAGCAAACCGTTCATATAAAAGGAGAAGTGAGTATGGCAAAATACGTAATGGCCTTGGATTCAGGCACAACCAGCAACAGATGTATTCTGTTCAATGAAAAGGGAGAGATGTGTTCTGTGGCTCAGAAGGAGTTCACACAGTTTTTTCCTCAGCCCGGATGGGTTGAGCACGACGCCAGTGAGATATGGCAGGTGCAGCTGTCGGTGGCAAGGGAGGCAATGAGCAAGATCGGCGCCACCTACGAGGATATAGCCAGCATCGGAATTACCAACCAGCGAGAGACCGTGATCGTCTGGGACAGAAAGACAGGACAGCCCATATCCCACGCCATAGTATGGCAGTGCAGACGTACAGCGGACTTTGCTGAGGAGATGAAGGCCAAAGTCCCCGGAATCGTTGAGAAGTTCCAGCAAAAGACAGGACTTAAATTCGATCCTTACTTCTCAGGAACCAAGATCAGATGGCTTCTGGATAACGTTGAAGGCGCAAGAGAAAGAGCGGAAAAAGGCGAGCTCTGCTTTGGAACCGTTGATTCCTGGCTTATATACAAGCTCACCAAAGGCGCCGTTCATATTACAGATTATTCCAACGCATCTAGAACTCTTTTGTTCAATATAAATACCCTGGAATGGGATGAAGAGTTATGCGAAATTCTTGATATACCCATGAACATGCTTCCTGAGGTTAAACCCTCCAGCTGCGTATACGGTGAGACCGATGAGGAGTTCTTCGGAGGCCCCATCAAGATCGCAGGAGCGGCAGGAGACCAGCAGGCAGCCCTCTTCGGACAGACCTGCTTTAACGAAGGAGATGCCAAGAACACCTATGGTACAGGGTGCTTTATGCTGATGAATACCGGTGACAAGCCGATCTTTTCCAAGAATGATTTGCTGACCACCATCGCCTGGGGCATCAACGGCAAAGTTACCTACGCCCTTGAGGGGTCGGTATATGTGGCAGGAGCCGCAATTCAGTGGCTTAGAGACGAGCTTAGAGCTATCGACTCAGCTCCCGATTCTGAATATTTTGCCACAAGAGTTGATGACACCAACGGCTGCTACGTGGTTCCCGCATTTACAGGCCTTGGCGCACCCTACTGGGATCCTTACGCAAGAGGAGCAATCGTGGGACTTACACGAGGCGTTAACAAGTACCACATCATAAGGGCAACACTGGAGTCACTGGCATTCCAGACCTACGATGTGCTTCACGCCATGGAACTTGATACAGGCAAGAAACTCACCTCCCTTAGAGTGGACGGCGGGGCTTCCAAGAACAACTTCCTGATGCAGTTCCAGGCAGATATCATCAACACCAATGTAATAAGACCAAGCTGTGTTGAGACTACAGCCCTGGGAGCTGCCTACCTTGCAGGCTATGCGGTGGGCTTCTGGAAGGACAGAGACGATGTGTGCAGCAACTGGTCCATAGAGAAGACCTTTGCCTCACAGATGCCCAAGGAGAACAGGGAAAAAGAGCTTAAGGGCTGGCAGCAGGCAGTTGCTTCCACCAGAGGCTGGGCTAAAGAAGTGTAATAATAGATTTATATAGATACAGCCGGGGGGCTGTAAAGGAGAATGACGATATGTATGATGTGATTGTAATCGGAGCCGGTGTTAGCGGCTGCGCGGTAGCAAGAGAACTCTCACGCTATCAGGTAAATGTATGTGTCCTTGAAAAATGCGAGGACGTCTGCGAAGGAACCTCCAAGGCTAATTCAGCTATTGTTCACGCCGGATTTGATGCCGATGAAGGTTCACTTATGGCTAAGCTCAATGTCCGCGGAAATGAGATGATGGATCAGCTTGCAGCAGACCTTGATATTCCCTTCAAGAGAAACGGCTCAATGGTAGTCTGCATCCATAAAGAGGAGCTGGACGGTCTTCAGAAGCTCTATGACAGAGGTGTAAAAAACGGTGTTAAGGGCCTTAAGATACTTTCCAGAGAGGAAGCTCTTACCATGGAGCCTAACCTCTCAGATGACGTGGAAGGCGCTCTCTATGCACCCACAGGCGGAATCATCTGCCCCTTTGAACTGACAATAGCCATGGCTGAGAATGCCAATGTCAACGGCGTGGAGTTCAGATTCAACACAAGAGTTGAGGATATCAAAAAAGGCGAGGACGACCTTTGGCACCTTCGTACCAACAACGGTGAATACGTGGCTAAATACGTTGTCAACGCAGCCGGTGTCTACGCTGACAAGATCCACAACATGGTAAGTGCAGACAAGATGCACATCATCGAGAGACGAGGCGATTATTGCCTTCTTGACAAAGAGGTTGGCGGATATGTTTCTCACACTATTTTCCCTCAGCCTACCAAGTACGGTAAGGGCGTTTTGGTAACTCCCACTGTTCACGGTAACCTCCTTGTAGGCCCCACAGCCATCGACATCGAGAACAAGGAAGGCACAGCCACAACAGCAGAGGGCATTAACGAGCTCCAGGCCAAGGCCAGCGAGAATGTGAAGAACCTTCCTCTTAGAAACGTCATCACCTCCTTCGCAGGACTTCGTGCTCACCTTGAGCAGCATGAATTTGTAATTGAAGAAGTCAAGGATGCACCTCATTTCATTGACGTGGCAGGTATCGAGTCTCCCGGACTTTCCGCTTCTCCAGCCATCGGCGAGATGGTAGCAGGAATGCTCAAGGATAAGATGGGGCTTAAGGAAAAAACAGATTTCATCGCCACACGAAAGGGCATCACAAGAACTGAAGGCCTTACTATAGAAGAGATGAATGAACTTATCAAAAAGAATCCAGCCTACGGAACCATCGTCTGCAGATGTGAATCCATCACAGAGGGTGAGATTCTGGATGCAATCCACAGACCTCTTGGCGCCAGAAGCCTTGACGGTGTTAAGCGCAGGACCAGAGCAGGAATGGGAAGATGTCAGGCAGGCTTTTGCTCACCCAGGACCATGGAGATCCTTAACAGAGAGCTGGGCCTTACCTTTGAAGAGATAACAAAGAGCGGCGGCAAGTCCAACATTGTAATAGAGAGAACCAAAGGGGAGGTATCAGGATCATGAAGACATACGATATTGTAATAGTAGGCGGTGGTCCTGCCGGCCTTGCAGCAGCAGTAGCCGCTAAAGAAGCAGGAAATGACAGCATTTTAATATTGGAGAGAGACCACGAGCTGGGCGGAATCCTGAACCAGTGCATCCACAACGGCTTCGGTCTTCACACCTTCAAAGAAGAACTTACAGGCCCTGAATATGCCTACAGATTCATCAAGCAGGTTCTGGACCTGGGAATCGAATACAAGCTTAACACCATGGTAATGGACATAGCAGAGGACAAGACTGTTACCGCCATGAACAGGGAGGACGGAATGTTCCAGATCCCTGCCAAGGCAGTTATCCTTGCCATGGGCTGCAGAGAAAGACCCAGAGGAGCCCTGAATATCCCCGGCTACAGACCTGCGGGAATCTTCTCAGCGGGAACAGCCCAGAGACTTGTTAACATCGAAGGCTACATGCCCGGAAGAGAAGTTGTTATCCTTGGCTCCGGCGACATCGGACTTATCATGGCAAGACGCATGACCCTCGAAGGCGCCAAGGTCAAGGTAGTGGCAGAGCTTATGCCATATTCCGGCGGCCTTAAGAGAAATATCGTACAGTGCCTTGACGACTATGGAATTCCGCTCAAGCTCTCACATACAGTAGTTGATATTGAGGGCAAAGAGCATGTGACCGCAGTTACCATCGCAGAAGTAGGCCCCGACAGAAAGCCTATTCCCGGCACCGAGGAGAGATACACCTGCGACACACTTCTTTTATCCTGTGGACTTATCCCTGAGAACGAGCTCTCAAGAGCAGCCGGCGTCAACATGAGCCCCGTAACCTCAGGCCCTGTTGTAAATGAGTCCCTTGAGACCAACATCCCCGGCGTATTTGCCTGTGGTAACGTGCTTCACGTTCATGACCTGGTGGACTATGTTTCCGAGGAAGCTAAGAGAGCAGGTCAGAACGCGGTTAAATACATTAACGATGGTTGCAAGACCCTGGGCTCCGATAACATCATTGAACTGGTGGCAACACAGGGTGCAAGATACACCGTTCCCAGCACCATCAATGTTGACAGAATGGATGACCTTCTCACAGTTAGATTCAGAGTTGGCGATGTGTACAAAGACTCCTTTGTCAGCGTATATTTTGACGATGAGAGAGTGATGCACAACAAAAAGAGAATCATAGCCCCCGGCGAGATGGAGCAGATAATACTTAAGAAGACTCAGCTCACAGAGAAACCGGGCCTTAAGAAGATCACCGTCAAGATCGAGCAAGAGTAATCAGGAATCGGAAGGAGCTTAAATATATGGAGAACAGAGAACTTACCTGCATAGGCTGTCCCATGGGCTGCCAGCTGACGGTAACAATGGATAACGGAGAGGTTACCGAGGTTAAGGGTAACACCTGCCCCAAGGGCGATATATATGCAAGAAAAGAGGTGGTTAACCCCACCAGAATTGTCACCAGCACTGTTAAGGTAACAGGCGGAGACAAGGAGAGAGTATCGGTGAAAACAGCAAACGATATTCCTAAGAGCAAGATTTTTGAAGTGATGAAGGATATCGACGCAGCTACCGTAGCAGCTCCCATCAGCATAGGAGATGTTCTGGTAAAAGATGTTGCCGGAACAGGCGTAGACGTTATCGCCACAAGAAACATCCTTGCTGTATAATGTGACTGCACATGTTATTACTGTTTTTTGCCATAAGCGTTTTTTATTCGTATATAATTATAGAGTAGGATATAACGGATTACGGGAGGGTATAATATGGCCAAAAACAATGAAAAGACTAAGAAACAGAAGGATGAAAAGCTTACCGGCAAACAGCTTTCCAAGGTAACCGGGGGAGTAATGGGTGGCAGCGGAGCAACGACGAGGATTGGTGGAAAGTCTATGGGGGCTGGTAGCACCGGCCTTGTTCCCGACAATCCTCCGGATGGCAATGGGCCGTACCTGTGAAGATGAAACAGGCTTCTCAAAATAAGAATAATTCACTTCAGAGGGTAGTACTTGAGGCTATCCTCTTTTGTGCGTGCATAATTCTGGTAATGTTCATAGTGCTTGATGGCCTGATCGTTATAGGACCAACTTTGAGGGCCTATAAACGAGAAGCTAAGCATTTGGGGAATTTTGTTACCTCCCTCATCGGCAATGAGTATCTGGAGCAGTGCTACGCTGTGGTAAAAGATGTATATTACTCTACACCTGAAGAAATAAGAGCTGACCAGTTCGCAGACGATTATGTACAAAGAATCATTGTCAATATTGATAATGAGTACAAGGCTAACAGAAATATGATCTCTGTCTGCAGAAGCGATGCGGAGCTTCAGAACATTTATTATGTTTTTTACGATGAAGAATACGAACGAATGGTCATAGTTTTTGACGGAAACGAAAGATCCAGGGCTTTTCTGCCCGGACAGTGGATTTCCAATGAGAACGGCAGTATCGAGAGCCTTCCTGTCATTAACAAAACTATTTCCTCTGAGTGGTTCATGCCGATCTCTTATGGAGAACAAATTGGTTTTGTGGGAACCGATTATGAAGGGATATATGACAGCGAGGGTAACCTAATAGGCTACCAGGCAATTACCATAACAATCAACACTATTTCCCAGAGAATCAATACATTCCTTGCTCTGGTCATTCCTGTCCTGACCATATTCATGATTCTAATAGGCATCAGAATCAACAAATGGATAAAAAAGAGATTCTTAAGCCCTATAGAACGACTTACGGAAAGAGCCGGTATCTACAATGAACTAAGTAAAGCTAAGGAGGGCAAAGAGAAGGGCGGAGTGTTTAAGGACCTTAACATCAACACAGGAGATGAGCTGGAGGTTCTCTGGAGAACTATGGTGGACATGGAGGATGATATTGATGATGCCATGAAACGGATAGCAGTGGAAGCTGCCGAGAGTGAGAGAATGGCCACCGAGCTGGAAACCGCCAGAAATATCCAGTGCGGTATCGTTCCGCTGGAATATGAGCTTAAGGGCGAAGGCTTTGAGGCCTTTGGCTGCGGACATCCCGCCAGGATGGTAGGAGGAGACTTTTACGATATCTTCCAACTGGACAGTGACAATACCTGCGTCATCGTAGGTGATATCTCCGGAAAAGGAATCTCCGCCGCACTCTTTATGATAATGGTCAAATCCACCATTAGAGAAAAGCTCCGAACCGGAGAGTCCCTTTCAGAGGCCCTTAACACCGTCAATAAAGAGATCTGCAAGAGTAACCCCGAGTCCATGTTCGCCACAGTATTTGCAGCCAGACTTGACACAAAGACCGGAATCCTCACCTTCGCAAACGCAGGCCACAACCCACCGGTGGTTCTGGCGGATACGCCTTCATTCCTTGACGTCGACAGCGGAATCATACTTGGCCTCTTCGACGACATGAACATTCAAGAATCAAGCATCACCCTCAAACCAGGGCAGGGTATCTTCATCTACACCGATGGTGTAACTGAAGCCTTCAACAAGAACGACGAGGAGTACGGAGGCGACAGACTCATTGAGACTATCAGCACAAGCTATAGCCATTACAATAACTCCTACGATTCCAAACTCGTAGTATCCGATGTAGTTGACTCCGTCAACCTCTACTCCCAGGGCCTTGACCAATCCGACGACATCACCTGCGCAGCAATTATCTATAATCCAAATTAGCACGTATAGAAAGGCCCACAAGATGATCAGTCTTGTGGGCCTTTCATTGTTTAGCCTTACCAGGATGTAATCATATTAGTTTAGTTAAGTGTGTATCCGATTGTGCTTCCGATGGATCCGCTACCCTGGATTCCGAAGTAAGCAGCATCGCCTGCGTAGATTATAGAGTTCCATGACTCAGGAGTGATCACATAATAATCACCTACGGATGCAACCTTTACACACCAGCTGTTGTCAATCTTAACATCGCTCTTCTTAAGCTTAAGTGTCCAACCGTTAACAGCAGTCTTGGAATTGTTAACAACCTTAAAGTTGATTGTGTAGTTACCCTGACCACTGATTGTGTACTCAAGAGTAAGGTCGTTATCTACAACGATAGGCTCGGGTTCGGGCTCGGGTTCAGGCTGAGGTTCGGGTTCGGGCTCAGGCTCGGGTTCCGGCTCAGGTTCAGGCTCTGGCTCAGGAGTGGGCTCAGGCTCGTCAGTAGCTTCACCGACTGCGAAGAGCTCGATCTTATCCTTTACGTGTGATGAACCCTGGAAGCCAAATTCTACGGATCTGCCGGGATCGATCACTGAATTCCAAACAACAGGAGTGATTACGTAGTAGTTGCCTTCTTCAGTAACATTTACATTCCAGATAGAATCGATACCAACATCGTTCTTGTTAACCTTAACTGTCCATGTCTCAGCCTTAGCTGTTCCATTGTTGGTAACCTTAACATTTACCTGATATCCTGATCCCCAGTTATTAACTGTGTAAGAGGTTGAAAGACCGGTCACTACAGGCTGAGGTTCGGGCTCGGGTTCGGGCTCGGGTTCGGGCTCGGGTTCAGGCTCCGGCTCAGGTTCGGGCTGAGGATCGGGCTTAACTGGAGCCTTCTTGGAGTACCAGGAGTCAATGTTTACTGATGTGCCGTCAAATACTGATACGAAGTAAACATCATGAACACCTGCAACAGAAACCTTGGGCTGAACAGACTTGGTATAGAATGTATCTGTAGCATTAACCTTGATGTTGCCTACGAATGTTCCGTCAGGGCTGTCAAGTCTTACTTCAACAACAGCGGGTTTGCTGGACTTGGCTGTTATAGCTATGAAAGCTGTATCCTCAGCGAACTCAACGTTCTTGAAACCGATATAGCCGTTAACCTTCATAGAAGCATATGAAACACCGTCAGCTGAAAGAACCGCAGCGCCCTTCTTTTCAGTAGCGGACTCGGCCTCTACGGTTGTGTAAGGATCGATAGTGTCGTATACAGGTGTAGGCTCTGGCTCGGGTTCGGGCTCAGGTGTAACATCTGCGGGAGTTGCTGACCAGAAGTCTACATCAACACTTCCGTAGGTTCCTACAAAATAGAGAGCGGAGTAATTCTTGGCACTTGTGAGTGCGTTGGCTGTGAAATCCTTGAATTCTCCGTTAGTGTTTCCAATTCTGAATTTAGCAAGTACGGGGCCGTCAACGGAGCCAAGTCTGGCTTCTACGATGGAAGCACCTTCTGAACTTGCATTAAATGTAAGTGACTTAACATCCTGGCTAAAGTCTACGTCCTTAACCATGAAGTAGTCGTCCTTCTCAAGACCTGTAACGATGACCTGTCCGGGAATTCCTCTGGCTGTTGATACGCCTGAGCTTCCGAAATTGGACTCAGCCTGGATGGTCTGATAAGGGATGAGCTTAGGAGCAGCATAAGACGTGAAAGACGATAAGCTGCTTGTTACTACCATGAATCCTGCGAGAGCAAGACTCGTCAATAAAGCAAATTTTCTTCTCATAAAATACCCCCAAATGATGTTCTGTAAGGCTTGGTTAGTGGTTTGCTCGAGCACTTAAATAGTAACATTAAACGATTAAGGGCACTTTCGAAAACTTGCACACACGCTATCAAAAATTGTCCAATATTACGGCTTTTGTAAAAAAATGGCGAAATAGCCAAAACCTTGAAAGGTTGCATGGTTCCTTTTACTTAATAAAATTTGTGACCATTTCGTGAACTGTAATTTTGAAATATACATTACAGATACAGTAATATGTGTCCGCATCACAAAGACATTTGTCTTTTTGCCTAAAGAATGATATTATTCTCAATAACATTTGTGCAATAATATACATTGTTTTTCTCATTCAAGTATGTTAAATTCTGATTATAATTTTTTTTGCTTTAATGAGTCAACGTATTAAACACTGTATAAATATCCAGTTTATACTGGAATTATCCACTAATATTCATCTTTTATACAACATTTTTCAACCGATTTTACTTAACTTACTTAACACTTACATAATTACTTAGATATTGGAGATTTACGATGGCACAGTTATGGGGCGGTAGATTTACCGGAAATATCAATGAACTGGCATGGAATTTCAATGCTTCCATCACCTTTGACAAGAGGTTTCTGGAGGTGGATGTCATGGGTAGCAAGGCTCATGCAGCCATGCTGGCAAGACAGGGCATCATCACCAAGAAGGAACAGGAGCAGATTACAGAGGGACTTGATTCCATCCTTTCCGATGTTAAGGCAGGGAAACTTGAGATTACCACCAAATATGAGGATATTCACAGTTTTCTCGAGGCCAATCTCATAGACAGGATAGGAGATGCCGGCAAGAAGGTTCACACAGGCCGCAGCCGCAACGATCAGGTGGCTCTGGACATGAGGCTATATGCAAGAGGCGAGGTCGAGCATACCGCAGATCTTCTTATGAATATGCTTAAGACCCTGAATGATATCATGAAGGACAACCTCACCACCTACATGCCGGGCTTTACTCATCTTCAGAAGGCTCAGCCCGTTACACTGGCTCATCACGTAGGTGCCTACTTCGAGATGTTCAGAAGAGACCTTCTTAGAATGAAGGATATCAGGAATAGAATGAACTATTGTCCTCTTGGAGCAGGGGCTCTTGCCGGAACCACTTATCCTCTGGACAGAGAGTTCACAGCTTCCGAGCTTGGCTTTTTTGGCCCAACACTTAACAGCATGGATTCGGTAGCCGACAGAGACTACCTTATAGAATACCTGTCAGCACTTTCTACTATAATGATGCATCTCTCCAGATTCAGCGAGGAGATCATCATCTGGAACTCCAACGAGTACAGATTCGTGGAGATTGACGATGCCTATTCCACAGGCAGCAGTATCATGCCTCAGAAGAAGAATCCGGACATCGCAGAGCTGGTAAGGGGCAAGACAGGAAGAGTATACGGAGATCTCACATCTCTTTTGACAACCATGAAGGGTATACCTCTTGCCTACAACAAGGATATGCAGGAGGACAAGGAGGCGGCCTTTGATGCCATAGATACAGTGGACAACTGCCTCACACTTTTCACCGACATGCTCCGTACCCTCAAATTTAATAAGGACAACATGGAAAAGAGCGCAATGATGGGCTTTACCAATGCGACAGATGCAGCAGACTATCTGGTAAACAAGGGAATGCCTTTCAGGGACGCACATTCCGTTATCGGACGTCTGGTGCTTTTTTGTATTGATAAGAAGTGTGCGATTGATGACCTTACATTGGAGGAACTCAAGGAATTCTCAGAGCTCTTCGATAAGGATATATATGATGCCATCAGTCTTGAGACCTGCGTTAACAAGAGACTTACGATAGGAGGACCAAGCCCTTCCAAGATGCAGGAAGTTATAGCATTCAATGAGGAGTTCATGACATCATTTACCATGGAGTAACAGTTTGCATTAGTGTAAATTAGTGACATATGTCACCATCAATATTTATAAGAAAGAGGAGAAATATTATGAGCGAGAAGTTACAGGTAGCGGTTCTTGGCGGAACAGGTATGGTAGGACAGAGATTTATTTCTATTCTCAACAACCACCCCTGGTTTGAGGTTAAGACTATTGCAGCAAGCCCCAGGTCAGCAGGACAGACCTATGAAGAGGCTGTAGGCAGCAGATGGAAAATGGATGGTCCTATCCCCGAGTCTGTTAAGAATATCGTTGTTAAGGATGTTACAGATGTTAAGGCTGTTTCAGAGGACGTTGACTTCGTACTCTCAGCTGTAAACATGTCCAAGGATGAGATCAAGGCCATTGAGGAAGAGTATGCCAAGACTGAGACTCCCGTTGTTTCCAACAACTCAGCTCACAGATGGACTCCCGATGTTCCCATGATCATTCCCGAGATCAATCCCGAGCACATGGATGTCATCGAGTTCCAGAAGAAGAGACTTGGAACCAATGCAGGCTTCATCGCAGTTAAGCCCAACTGCTCAATTCAGAGCTACACACCTGCTCTTACAGCATGGAAAGAGTTCGAGCCCTACGAGATGGTAGCAACAACCTACCAGGCTATCTCAGGTGCCGGCAAGAACTTCGAGGAGTGGCCGGAGATGGTTGGTAACGTTATTCCTTTCATCGGAGGAGAAGAGGAGAAGTCAGAGAAAGAGCCCTTAAGAATCTGGGGTAAGGTTGAGAACGGCGTTATCGTTCCTTCCAATGACATGAAGATCACCTGCCAGTGCATCAGAATTCCTGTTCTTTACGGTCACACAGCAGCTGCCTTCGTTAAGTTCAGGAAGAACCCTACCAAGGAGCAGCTTGTTGAGAAGCTCGTTAACTTCAGCGGACTTCCTCAGAAACTGGAGCTTCCCAGCGCACCTAAGCAGTTCATCCAGTACATGGAAGAGGAGAACAGGCCTCAGGTTACTCTTGATGTCAACTACGAGAACGGCATGGGCGTAAGCATCGGAAGACTCAGAGAAGACACAATCTATGACTGGAAGTTTGTAGGACTTTCACATAATACACTTCGCGGCGCAGCAGGCGGTGCAGTAGAGTGTGCAGAGCTTCTTAAGGCCAGCGGATATATCAATAAGAAGTAATGTAATTGTTCACAATACTATTTAAAGAAGCGAGAACCTATTATGGAAGCCCAGAGACAGATAGATCTTAATTTTTTAAACAGATATTATGAGAGCGGACTCAGCAATATTCTTGTGGTTTACGGCCACAGGAATATTGCTCTTGATCCACTTCTTACCAAATTCCTCGAAAACAGACGAAGCGTTTATTACTGCGCCCGCTCGGTATCATTGAGAGAGCAGCTTTTTTTGTGGGCCAAGGAGCTTAGTCTTTCAGGAATAAATATGAGTAAAAAACCTGATTTTCAGGAGATTCTTGATGTGTGCCTCAAGACTGCAGGCCACAATCCCATCATTCTTGTAATAAGGAACTTCGAGCATATTGTTAAGGCTTCCGCGGATTTTATCAAGGAACTGTCTGACTATGTGACGGAACACGGCAAGCTCAGACAGATCCTTGTTCTTCTTGTGAGCAACGATATCAACTGGGTGGAGAACAGCATGGTTGCGAGCATTGGGAATACGGCCGGCAGTATCTCAGGCTTTCGCAAGATCAAGCCCCTTCCTTTCTCGGAGATGAGGGCATATTATCCCAAGATGTCCTACAGAGATGCGGTTCTGACCTATTCGGTTTTGGGCGGTCAGACGGGCCTCTGGAGATATTTTGACGAGAACCTCTCCTTCAAGGAGAACATATGCAAGAACATGCTTGATCCCGGCTCCTTTTTGCACGATGAGGCCATGAGGCTGACTTCGGAGAACCTCCGTGAGACAGCCGTATATCACACCATCCTGGCTCAGATGGCAAGGGGCATCAACAAGCTCAACGATCTGTATCATGCCACCGGTTTTTCCAGGGCAAAGATTTCTGTTTATATTAAAACACTTATTCACCACGATTTTGCCTACAAGGCTTATTCCTTCGGAAATGCCGGTAGGGAAAATGTCATGAAGGGAGTCTACAAGATAGCAGACCCCCTGCTCAATTTCTATTTTAGATTTATTTTTCCAAATGAAAGTAGTCTTTTGCAGATGCCTGCGGATAAATTTTATGATATATTTATATCTGCGGGAATGCAGAATTATGCCAATGAATACTTCAAGTCCGTTTGCCGCGAATATCTCTTCAGACAGGAGGAACGGGGATTATTTCCTTTTGAGATCGGAGATGAGGGCGAGTGGCTTGGCAAGGATGGTAGCATAGACATCATTACCCAGAGCGATACCGGGGATACCGCTTTCGGAATGTGTTTCTGGCAGAAACAGGCCACCCATTCAGACTTGGACAATATCTACTCCTGCGCACAAAAAGCAAGACTTGAGGGAGATATAATCTATCTCTTTTCAACTTTCGGCTTTGATGATTATCTGCAGGATGCGGCTATGAAATCTTCAGGGAGCCTTAAGTTGATCGGAATAGATGAACTTACGAATGGCTAAAAAATTAATTATTACCGAGAAACCTTCTGTTGCCAGGGATTTCGCCAGAGTTCTGGGGGTATCCGGAGGCAACAGAAATTCAGGTTATATAGAGAATGATAATTATGTAGTTTCCTGGTGCTACGGACATCTTGTTGAGATGGTGTACCCGGAAGTCTACGACGAGAAGTACAAGAAATGGAAGCTGGAAGACCTTCCCTTTCTACCTGAGAATTACAAATATGGCGTGGTGGAAACCGCCAAGGATCAGTACCATACAGTCAATGCTCTTTTGCACAGAGACGACATCGATACCGTCTACTGGGCAGGAGACTCGGGAAAAGAAGGACAGACAATTGAAGAGAATATCAGGAACTATGGCGGTGTAAGACCCGGCATGACTGAGCTTCGCGTATGGATCGACTCTCAGACCGATGAGGAGATCAGACGCGGAATCAATGAGGCAAGGCCCATGAGCGACTACGCGCTCCTTGGAGAGTCAGGTATCATGAGAGCCATAGAGGATTACAGCCTTGGTATCAATTTTTCAAGAGTCCTTTCCGTCAAATACGGCAAGCTAATCAATGACGCCGCAGCAACCACATCCTACACAGCAATTGCATTAGGAAGAGTTATGACCTGCGTTCTGGGCATGGTAGTTCAGAGAGAGCGTGAGATCAGGAACTTTGTTGAGACCCCTTTCTATCGAATAGTAGGGGATTTTGGTGATGCTCATTTACGTGCGGAGTGGAAGGCAGTTCAGGGTTCCAAATATTTTGAGTCCCCTCTTTTGTACAAGGAGAACGGCTTCAAGAAAAAAGAGAGCGCCGAGACCCTTATTCAGGAACTTACAGGCAAGCAGGCTCTCATCGAGAATATCGAGAAGGGTAAGAGCAAGAAGAGAGCGCCGCTGTTATTTAACCTGGCGGAGCTTCAGTCAGAGTGCTCCAAGATATTCAAGATAAGTCCTCAGCAGACTCTGGAGGTGGCTCAGGAGCTCTATGAGAAGAAGCTTACAACCTACCCAAGAACAGATGCCAGAGTTCTCACAACGGCAGTTGCCAAGGAGATAACCAAGAATATCAGAGGCATTACAACCTATGAGGATGTCAAGAAATTCGCTGAGAACGTACTGACCCATGGCATGTACAAGAATCTGGAGAAGACCTCCTATGTGGACGACTCCAAGGTTACCGACCACTATGCCATCATACCTACGGGACAGACGGGGGCTGTCGGCTCTTTGTCACCCCTTGCCAAAAATGTTTATACCCTTATCTGCAAGAGATTTCTGGCGATCTTTTATCCCCCTGCGGAGTATGACACCGCCAAGATCCAGATAAGAGTGGGAGATGAGCAGTTTTTTGCATCAGCCAAGGTCCTTACAACTCTTGGATATATGGAAGTGTCGGGTAAGCCCACAGAGAAGCCTTCCGAGGATAACGGTGAAGAAGATGTAAATATGTCCAAGGAGGACTTCATCGCCTTCGTTAACAGCGCCAATAAGGGCGATGTCATCACCGTCTCCGGCTACGACATCAAGGAGGGCAAGACCTCACCGCCCAAGAGATATACTTCCGGTAACCTTATTCTTGCCATGGAGAATGCGGGTAACCTCATAGAGGACGAAGAACTCCGCGAGCAGATCAAGGGCTCCGGCATCGGAACCTCAGCCACAAGAGCTGAGATCATTGCCAAGCTTGTCCGGATCAAATATCTTAATCAGAACAATAAAACCCAGATAATAACCCCGGAGAATCTGGGAGAGATGATATATGAAGTCGTAAGGCTCACAGTGCCTACGCTTCTGAACCCCGAGATGACCGCCAGCTGGGAGAAGGGCCTTGAGGGAATCGTCAACGGCTCAGTCAACGGCGGCGAGTACAGACGCAAGCTCGAGGACTACATAAGGCGCGAGACCAACAAGATGATAGGAGGGGACCTGACTAATGCCATCGTCTCCAACATCGGTCAGTTCACAGGCAAAAATGCCAAGGGAATCGCCGCAAGACGCCCAATAGGTGTCAAATGTCCCGCCTGCGGAGGAGAGATCACCACCACCTCCTTTGGCTACGGCTGCAGCAATTACTTTATAGATGAGATCAAATGCGGCTTCAGCATCGGCAAGATCGCCGGAGTTGACCTGTCCGAGGAGGATGTTAAGACTCTTCTTACTGAAGGTAAGACAGGCGTTATCTCAGGTTTTGTCGGTAAGAATAAGAAGAAATTCAGCGCAGTTCTTGTACTTAATAAGGATGAGAATGACAAGCCTTCCATCGGATTTGATTTTTCAGAAGTTCCTCTTGAATATGTGGAGGACCTTATCTGCCCTGTCTGCGGCGGCAGGATCGTCAAGACCGGCTACGGCGTAACCTGCGAGAACAGAACAAGGCAAGAGAATCCCTGTTATTTCAGTATCGGCGAGATCGCAGGCAAGAAACTGGATGATAACACCATCAGAACTCTTATTACAGAGAAGCAGACTGATGTCATCAAGGGCTTCAAGTCCAAGAATAAGAAGAGCTTTGATGCCAAGCTTAAGATCCTGGAGCAGGAGGGAAGGCTCTCCATAGTATTTGACTTCGAAGGAATAGAGCCTGACTACCTTGCAGATGTGGTCTGCCCCGACTGCGGAGGCAGGATTATGAAAAAGAGTATCGGCTTTGGTTGTGAAAACTTCAAGGCGGACGATCCTTTTTCATGTAAGTTCTTCATAGGTAAGATAGCGCAGAAGCAGCTCACTGAGGCCAATGTCCTTGAGCTTCTTAAGGAAGGTCATACTCAGACCATCAGAGGCTTCAAGGGTAAGAGCGGCAAGAAATTCGATGCCTGCCTTGTTATGAAGAAGAATGAAACCGGTAAGGCAGAGGTTGCCTTCGACTTTGAAAATGTAGAAGCCAAGACCGTCAAGGATGTGAAGTGCCCCATCTGCGGTGGCGATATTGTGGTAACGCCCTTTGGCTATGGGTGCAGCAATTACAACAGGGAAGATCCCGACAATAGCTGCAAGTTCAACCTTGGCAAGATCGCAGGAGTTAAGCTTAAGGAGGCTCAGGTCAAGGCACTACTGACCAACGAGATCACCGATACCATCACAGGCTTCAAGTCCAAGGCCGGCAATCCCTTTGAGGCCAAGCTGGCACTTGCTAAGGATGAAGAGGGCAAGGTTACAGGTGTACGGTTCGTCTTCGAGAGTGAGGATGAGACCCTTGAAGGGCTTAAGTGTCCCAAATGCGGCAAGAGTATCATCAAGGGGCATCTTGGCTATCGCTGTGAAGACTATTCAAGAGAAGAGGGTGGCTGCAAGTTCTTCATAGGTAAGATCGCAGGAGTGGAGCTATCCAAAGAGCAGTTCACCAAGCTCTTAAATGATAAGATCACTGATACCATCACAGGCTTTAACAGCAAGAAGGGAACCACCTTCGATGCAAGACTCAAATTTGATGATAATTTCACTGTGGTATTTGACTTCGATCAGCAGTAAGATTAATTGAGGTCATATTGCTAATAGGTTATCGAAATGAAGAAGATTATATCAGCCAGAAAAGGGTTCTACTACGAACTCTTTGTACTGGTAATTCCAATTGTAATACAGAATCTAATAGCATCCGCCGTAAGTATGGCGGATGTTGTTATGTTGGGCCGGGTTGACCAAACGTCAATTTCCGCATCGAGTCTTGCCGGTCAGGTGATGTTCTTATTAAATGTTGTTTTCTTTGGTCTTAATTCCGCCCTGACTATTCTTGCGGCGCAGTACTGGGGCAAGGGAGACAGGAAGACTATTTCCAAGATCCTGGGAATCGGCCTTATTATCTCACTGGCAATTACGGTCACTTTTGCTGTGCTGGCTTTTTTCTTCCCAAGATATTTAATAAGGATCTGGACCAATGTTCCGGAACTAATTGATGCGGGAGCGGTGTATTTAAGGTATGTTGCAGTTTCCTATATATTCCTGGGAATAACACAGCCCTATCTGACTATACTTAAGAGCTGCGAGAGAGTAAGATTTGCAACAACCCTTTCTGCAGCAACGCTTTTAATCAATGTGTGTTTAAACGCACTGCTTATTTTCGGACTGGGTCCCTTTCCTGAGATGGGGATTGCGGGAGCTGCCCTTGCAACGACTATATCCTGCGGGACAGGGCTGGTTGTGTGCATAATTGATTTTTGGAAACAAAATATTTTACCGAAGAATGTTTTGGACATGTTCAGGATTCCGGGATATCTGGTTTCGGATTTCGGCAAATATTCGTTGCCGGCATTTATCAACGATGCCATGTGGGGCCTTGCCTTTAACATGAACTCCATAATTATGGGGCATCTGGGATCGGACATTGTTGCTGCCAATTCTGTGGTGTCTGTGGCACGTGATCTGGTAACGGTTGTGGGCTTTGGTATCTCCGCAGCTTCTTCTATTATGCTGGGCAAAGAGATAGGGGAGAACCGGTTGGAGGATGCAAGAAGGGATGCTTCTTCTATAATGAGGGCGGCACTGGTATCCTGCCTGATTTCGGGATTGGTACTGTTTGTGATAAGTCCTTTTGTTCCGGGACTTGTGAAGATATCAGAAACTGCGGCGCATTATCTTAAGATCATGCTCTATATCAACTGCGTGTATCAGATGGGGCAGATAATAAATACCGTACTCATCGCATCGCTCTTTAGATGCGGCGGAGATTCCAGGTACGGAATGATTCTGGATATATCGTGTATGTGGGGGTTCGCAGTTCCGCTGGGACTGATCAGCGCCTTTGTGTTGAAGCTACCACCACTTATTGTATATGTTCTTATGTGTACCGATGAGTTTGCCAAGATGCCTTTTGCTATTCATCATTATTTCAAGAGCGATTGGATCAAGAATATTACTAGGGATTAGAAATGAATATTTATGAAAAATAGTCGATAATTTTCGGATTATCGACTATTTTTATTGCAAATATAAAGTGAACTTTTAGAAATTAGTTTCAAAAAACACAGATTGTTCACAGTTTCAATGTTTACGTCGTTTACGGAAATTTAATAAATTTGCTACTATACTAGCGGAAACATGAAAGAGTTTCAGAGTTTCCTAAAAATGATTAAGTATTACAGATGAATGTAATGAATGGGTGTTACGAAGGAGTAAGTTATGAAAGAGAAATTCACCAGAACAATAGCGTTTATACTTGCCATTGTAATTATGGTGGGATCAATTAATTTCACTGCCGTTAAAGCAGAGGCAGCCAGCTCAAGTATAGTAGGTTTTTATGTGAGCTGGGGAGATACTGCCAATGTGTCGGGTAGTGCGATTAAAACATTTTCAAAATCAAAAGTTGTTACAGACAGATGGGGGAAACTGTCTGAGCAGAAGTTGCAGGAAATCAAATTTGATGTTAATTACAGGGACCAGTATAACGAATATGTTCTGGACCTTGGTAAAGCATATTATGGTTTTGAGGTTGACCATATTGCTATCAAGTTCAGAACGGATAATTCGAAAAATACGATAGACAGAGATAATCCTGGCTTTGGAGTACGTCTTCTTGATACCAATGCTCTTAATGCTACATCTGCTGAGAGCTTAAAGAAGAATAATACCAGTGTATATTATACATGTAAGACCATGCGTAGATCTGATTGGATTTCTAAGGAATTAAAGAAATCAAACAGCTATGAGCTTAATATTTATCCAGGTAGTTATACACCTCCTGTAAATATGGGCGATTGGAGCGGTGAATTCAGCGGACATTTTAAAGCCATCAGCTTTTATCGTGACGATGAAATCAAAAGCTCAGCTTCTTATAACAAGGGCACTTTTAAAGTTGGAATTGAGTCTATCATTATTTACGGTAAGCCATCTGCTACTAAAAAACCTGTATATTCTGATACTAATAATACATATAAAATCACCTATGATTGCACATCCGGAAGCGAAGATAACGTTGAATTTTATAATAGAATCGAAGGCGGAAAACATTGCACAGATGGTTACTTGACATTTACTCATGATTTTCAAGAGAAATACTTCCAGATGAAGAAAGAAGGTAAGAAAAACGAGGTTGATTTAAGCAGGCTCGTAAGTATGGAAGTTGATATGGAAAACAGCTACGATATAAATGTACCTGCATCTTATCCAATATTTACCTATAAGCTGCTGGATGAGAATCAGAATGAGATTTTCTCTTATGAGGATGCATCACGTAAAGGTGTGAATTATATTGAACCTTCAACCGGTATTGCTAAATATTTCGATATTATGGTAAATAACGGTGATTATTATGATTATGATCATCCAACATGGGGAAATAATTATAAATACTCGAAGGATATCAGGATCAAGTCAATAACTTTCACAATGGCCAAAGAGGTCAACCCTTATTCCGGTGGTTCAACAGAAACGCAAGGCAATTCTTCAACATCAGAAAGTACATATTATTATGATGATAAAACATTACAAGAAATGTATGATGCCGCAAATGAAGCATTCAGTGCATATATGAACGCTTTAGCAGCAAAAAGAGATGTTGAAAGTACCCCCACAGCAGCTAATATTAAAAAGGCAAAGGATGCTGCTGATAGAGCAGCAGCAGCAGTAGAGCCTGCTAAGAAAGCAGCTGAGACTGCAAAAAAGATTTCCGAGAATGCACCTAGTTGCCAAGACCGTGATGCGGCGAAAGAATGGATGGAGTACGCAAAACAATTTGGGGAATTAGTAGGTCCCGCCGGAGAGGAAGCTGATGCAGCAGCAGAAACAGCAAAGAAAATCTTTGATAATGCGGCAATAGAGGCAGGAAATAAAGCATCAGATGTTGCTTCGACAACATATGCATTAGGTGGTGCTGCTAAAACCGCCGCTGATGCACTTAAGACAACAGTAAATATCATAACTATAGACGCAGCCAAGAAAGCTGCTCAAGAAGCCAAAGACGCAGCAGGTGTTAAAACAAGTACTAACGAAGAAACAGCTTACGGTGCAGCGCAGGCAGCACATACAGCAGCAGAGCAGGCTTATGCGGAAACAGCCAAGAATACAGCAACAGCCGGTGAAAAAATAGCTAAGGAAGCTGCAGAATATGCAATCGCGCAGGCTAATAGCGCAGAGACAGCAGCAGAGGCAGCGCTGACAAAATTAAATGGCGATGCAGAAGATGCTACAACTGCTGCCAAAAACAAAAAAAGCACTGCAGATACAAGAGCATCAGAAGCGATAACTGCAGCTGCCAACGCAATGACAGAAGTTGCAAAAAAAGAACCTTCTATAACTGAGTTGAAGAGTTTGGCTGATAGAGCAGATGATAAGGCAAAGTCCGCAGAAAATGCAGCCAAGGCAGCAAATAATGCAGCAACTGCTGCAGAAGAGGCAGCAGCACTTCTTATCAGGAAAGATAAAACAGTAGATAATGATTCTGTAGAAGGCAAGGCTCAGCAGGCAGCAAAAGATGCAAAAGAATCGGCTGACAAAGCCAGTGTGGCAGCGGATGCAGCAAGAGCAGCAGCTGCTGCTGCAAGAGCAATAAAGGCAGCTGAGGAAGTAAATGTTGCCATAAAGAACCTTGAGAATAATCCCTCAACAGAGAATGTTGCAGCTGTAAGAAGCGCTGCTTCAGCTGCTTCAACAGCAGCTACTGAGGCAGAGACCTGGGCAGGTAAGAAATCAGTATCAACAACAGATCAGGATGTAGCAGATGCCGCTGTTAAAGCTAAAAAAGCAGCAGCTGCTGCAGCAGAGGAAGCAAAAGATGCAGTTTCAGCTGCAGATATTGCAGCGGGAAATGCAGAAGAAAACATGGATGCTGCAGCAAAGGAAGCTGCAAAAGCAATCAGAGAAGCAAAGGAAGCAGCAGAAGCAGCAAAAAAAGCAGCAACAGCTGCAAAAAATGCATCTGAATCAGTTGATACTAAAGCGGAAATTGAAGCTGCATATAAGGCAGAAAAAGCAGCAACAGCCGCAGCAGCAACTGCAAATGCAAAAGCTGCAGCTGCAAATACTGCAGCAAGTAAAGTTGTTGATAATGCAGACTTAAAGCAATCTGTTATAGATGCTGCAACCGAAGCTACAAAGCAGGAGAGCGAGGCAAAAAAACAAGCTACAGCAGCTAAGAATGCAGCAGATAATGCCAGAAAGGCTCTTGATTCTGCCGCAAATACTCAGACAGGATCTGACATTACATCAGTTGCCAGCTTAAAAGAGCAGTTAGAAAGTGCAATGACTGCATTAAGCAATGCAGTTGGATATCTTAATGACGATAAAACAGCAGGTAACATCGCCGCAGTTTATATGAGTGCAAATACCGCTGAGTCTACTGCAACAACAATTAAAGCTACTGCAGAAGGATATAAGGCAGCAGCGGAGAAAATAATAAATGAAAAGCTTCTTATAAATGAAGACTCTGAAAACGAAGCTTTTTACAGTGAAAAGACTATTGAAATTGCCAAGCAGCTTTTGGAAGCAGCTAATAGCATTATCAATGAAGCAAATACTGCTATAGATACAACCATTCCGGCAGCACGTCAGGTAGCAGATAATGCCCAGAAGGATCTGGACGACAAGGCAATGAATGATGCTATTTATGCTGCAAAAAAAGCAAATGATTCTATGCAGCTTGCTAAGGATGCAGAAGATGCTGCAACAGGTAAGAATAATGCTCTTACAAAAGCACTTAATAAGCTGGGAGAAGAGCTTACTTACGACAATATAAATGCAGTAAATAATGCCGCTACCGATGCACAGACCGCAGCAGGAAGCGCTGCAACCAAAGCATCTGAGGCAAGTACTGCCGCAACTAATGCCAAGAATGCTGCTGAAGCAATTTCACAAGAAAAAGCTGATGCAAATGAAGATTATAATAATGCCAAAACTGCAGCAAGTAATGCTTCGGAAGCTGCAAATAGCGCAGCTGAATCAGCTAAAAAAGTAGCTGATGAGGTATCCAAAGCTGCTATCGATGCTTTGGCAGAAGCGGAGAAAGCAAGGAAAAAACTGAACGCACAGAGCGCAGTAGATGCATTAAATACAGCAAAAGGAGAACTTGATAAAAAAGTAAAAACAGAGAATGCTGATGAGAATGATACATTGGATTTAGCCAATGATGCTCTCACAAATGCAAATAATGCACTTGAACAGGATGAAAAGACTTCAGAAGAAAAAATTGCTGACCTAAGTGATGCAGCTATTGAAGCCATAAATCTGGCTCTGGATATCATTAATGCAGCAGAGGCAGTAATAAATGCAGCAGATGCTGTAATCAGCGCAGCCGAAGAGATGGAAGAAGGCGATGCTAAGAATAATGCTATCAGCGCTGCTAACGAAGCTAAAGGGCAGGCAGAAAACATTAAGGCAAAAGCACAGGAATTACTGGAAAATGCTGAAAAAGCACAGGAGATTGCAGAAGATGCTCAGACTGCTCTTGACCTTGCCAAAAAAGAAGGAGCTCTTAGAATAGCGGAAGAAACCGACAAGGCAGCAGAAGATGCCCATAATAAGGCAATTATTGCAGAAAATGCCGGTAAAAAACTTAAATCCGAAGAAGAGCCGACAATAGAAGATGTACGTGCTACCAAAAAAGCAGCTGAAGAAGCAGAAGAAGCAGCCAAAGAGGCCGAGAGACTTCAGGAATTGGCAGAAACAGCAGCTAATGCAACTTTAGATCCCGATGCCAGAAAAGCAGCTGAGGATGCAGCCGGGAATGCAAAGGATGCAGCCAAAGAAGCGAGGGATGCAGCCAAAGATGCAAAGGCAGCTGCAGATAAAGCTGCTCGTGAAATTATTGATGATCTTATCAAGAAAATAATTGATGCAGCTGAGGTTGCAGAAAACAGAGCAGGTGATGCAGCAGATGAATACGGAAAAGCGCAGACAGCTGCAGCAAAGAATCCTTCCGAAGCTACAATAAAGGAAGTTCAGACAGCTGCAGACAATGCACAGACCGCAGCAAATGAGGTGCATGACAAGGCTCTTGAAATCTCTGATGCTTATGAGAGAGCCATAGAAGCAGCTAAGGAAATCAGTGATCCCGACAAAAAGTCCGCAGCAGCTGCAGCTATTGAAAAGGTTGCAGATGATAAAGATGCAGTATTGGGCAAAGGGGATGAAAAGGGCTTCGATGCTCAGGCTGCCGATGATGCAGCAAATGCTAAAGCTATGCTTGATGAAGTTAAGAAGAACTTTGCAAGTGATGCAGTAAAAAATGCAGGGATTGCAGTAAGTAGTGCCAATACAGCAATACAGGCCGCAAAGGATGCAGCTGACAAGGCAAATAAGGCAGCTCAGGTAGCAAGAAAGGATCCTTCAAAGGAAACAATTGCAGCAGCAAAGACAGCTGCCGGTGAAGCAAAGACTGCATATGATAATGTAATTGCAACAGTACAGCCCGCCAAGGAGGCAGCTAAGGCAGCAATTTCAGCTGCAGCCGTAACTGATGATGGTGATATTAGCTCACAGGCAATACAGGCAGCAATTGATGCTGCCGGAATTTCAGCAGATGCCGCAACTGCAGCAGATACTGTTGATAAGGCAATGGAAAATGCCACTACAGCAGCCGGTGAAGCTACGGCTACCCTTGAGAGTGCAGCAACAGATGCAATCCGGGCAGCAAATGATGCAGCATCAGCTATAACAAAAGAGGAAGGCGTAGTTAAAAAGGCAGAGGCAGCCATTGAGGCAACCAACACTCCTTCAATAGAAACAGTTTCAGCAGCTAAAATTGCAGCTGATGAGGCAGATGATGCCGCCCAGGCAGCCATTGACGCCGGGGCTGCAGCAAGAGAACTTGCTGCAAAGATGGCAACAGAGGAAGAGGCAAAAGACGAAACAACCACAGCTTACAAGCTGCTCCAGGCAGCAGAAGCAGCAGAGGCAGCAGCCGGGGAGGCCCAAAAAAAGGCTACAGACGCCAGAACAGCAGCAGAGACTGCACAGGGCAAGCTTGACAAGGATCCTGCAGCCTACAGCACAGTTCTTGTAGAGAAGAACAAGGCAGAGGCAGCAGCAGCGAACGCCGAAGCAGCTAAGAATACAGCAGTTTCAGAGAGCGATACTGCCA